>DAIMCQ010000131.1:0-11062 GCA_036726285.1 Azonexus sp. | reverse complement strand
CCTCGATCTTCAGGTAGTCGATCGGGAAGCGGCGCAGATAGTGGAAGGACGAGAAGCCGGAGCCGAAGTCGTCGATCGCCAGCTTGAAACCGTCGGCCTTCAGGTCGTTGAGGAAGCGTTCGAGCAAGGACAGGTTCTTGACGGTATCGCGCTCGGTGATTTCAAAAACGATGTTGTGCGGGGCGATGCCGCTGCGATTGATCAGGGCACGCAAGTCGCGGGCGAATTCGTTGAAAACCAGCGCCCGCGGCGACAGGTTGATGAAGATCTCCCCTTGGTGCCCCTGCGCCGCCAAGGTCCCCAGCGCCTGCTCAAGCACCAGCATGTCGAGACGGTGGATGACGCCGATCTTCTCGGCGATCTCGACGAACTCGTCGGCCCGGATGATTTCGCCGTTAAGCTCGATGCGCGACAGCACCTCGTAAGCAACGATCTGGCGCGACTCGACGTCGAGGATAGGCTGGAAGAAGGGCACGACGCGGCGGGCCTCGATCGCCTCCATCACCATCACGCTTTTTTGCGTGATATCGCGGAACACGGACAGCACATCCTCCGAGGTCGGCACCGCCACCCGATCCTTGCCGGCAGCCTTGGCGCGGAACATCATGTTGTCGGCAAAGAGCAGCAAGTCCTTGGCGTTCTCGGCATGATCGGGGAAGACGGCGAGACCGATCGATGCCGTGCTGCGCAGGCTGGCGCCATCGGGCGTGGTCAGTTCCAGAGACTCGATGGCCCGCCGCACCCGTTCGGCGATCATTGCCACCGCATCGGCATCGGCCTCGGGCAGCAAGGCGACGAACTCGTCACCGCCGTAGCGGGCCAGGATATCGCCATCGCGCAGGGCCGCCTGCACCTGGCGGGCAAAGCGCTGCAGATAGCTGTCACCGACCGGATGACCGTAGTTGTCGTTGATCAGCTTGAAGTTGTCGAGGTCGATCAACAACAGGCCGAATGAGTAAGCATGACGTTGCGCCCTGCCGATCTCATAGGTGCTCAGTTCCCAGAACACCCGCTGATTGAACAGGTCGGTGAGCGGATCGCGGGTGGCGTAGTACTCCAGGTCGCGGGTGTACTTGTAGATGGCCTTGACCGATCCGACGACGTTGAGCAGCGTGGATAGGATGCTTTCCATCACCAGATAGCGGGTTTCGTCGTCCAGGGTGCCGGACTGCACGCCGATGCCGACGATGCCGCCGATCTTCGGCCGGTCGACGAAGAAGGATTTGACGCGGACCGCGACATCGCTCTCCGAGAGCTCGATCAGCCGCCCGTTCATATCGGCGACATGGTGATGCACGTTGCACGCAGAAATATCCGAGAACACCGGCAGGCTCGACAGTTCGCGGCGAATGTGGCGCTCCATCATTTCCTTGGTCCGCTCCGACACCGGGCCGAGCCAGAAAATTTCCAGGTCGAACAGTTCGTCGTCGATCTTGAAGATGGAAAACAGCGTGTGCGCCGGGATCACGCCATTGATGTCGGCCAGCAGCCGGCCGACATAATCGCGCCAGTCGCGCACCACGTCGGAGGTAATGACGAATTTCTCGAGCAGGCCGATTTCGAAAGTCAGGATGTCCTTGTCGACCGCAATCGAACGCAGCTTTTCCAGCAGGCGGGCCAGCGCATCGAAGACCCGGTTGAATTCGTCAAAACCGAGATCATGCTTGGCCAGCGCAATGCGGCGCAGGTCGCCGACGGCATTGACCTCGTCGAAATCGCGCTGCAGCCCCTCCAGCGAGCCCTCGATGCGACGCCCGACCCACCAGACCGCCAAGCCGGCCAGCACGATGACGATCGGCAGCAGCAGGCCGAAGCCGAGCATCAGGTCGCGCCGCGCCTCGGCCAGCAGGCCGGCGTAGCTCTGCTTGACCTCGACCGCGCCCAGCACCGAGCCAACCGTGGCGTTGGTATGGCAGCCCAGGCAGCGCTCTTCGGCGACCAGCGGATAAATATGCCGGGCATGCCCCTCGCTGTCCCGGCGCAAGGCCTGGCCGCTGGCCAGCACTGCCTTCAGGTCGGCATCAAGGGGCGGCTGGTCGATCTCCTTATAAAGATCGACCACCACCTGACTACGGTAAATCTGCACCTGCAGCCCGCTGTCCTTGCCCGACTCGGCGATCCCCTGCAGGAAGGCATCGACCTGGCTGCGCCGCCATCCCTGGCTCATCAGCTGGTACATCGAGGCAAAGGTGATGCGGGTGGTCGCTTCGGAAGTGCGCGCCGCGTTGGTCCGCACCACGTTGTCGAAAATCCGGTCGAGCGACAGGTAGGCCCCGCCGAAGAACAGCGTTGCCACCACGGCCGACGCCCCAAAGACAAAATGCTTGATGCGCATTTATTTTCATCCTCCCAATTGAGAGTAATTATCGCCCAAATACCCCTACGAAGAATCCGCGATATCCCGTAGCGACACATTCTGCAAACCTCGTGGCGGGCAAGCCGGTTAAAATCCGGCCCCATGCCCGCCCTGCCTTTCGCCCTCTCCCCCGCCCGCCAAACCCTGCTGCTTTTCCTGCTTGCCCTCGCCGTTCTGGTGCCCGGCATCTGGGAAGCCACCGGACTGACCGGCAAGGACGAGTTCTTCCTCGGCCTGCGCACACCGCTGGAAATGATCGAGGGCAATCACTGGCTGGTGCCCTTCCTCGACGGCGCGCCGCGCATCCGCAAACCGCCTTTGCTGTACTGGCTGGGGCGGGCCAATTTCGAGCTGTTCGGCATCTCGCTGGCCGGCGCCCGACTGATCGGCGTCCTGTTTGCCGCCCTGTTCATCGTCTCGACCGCCGGCATCGCCCGCCGCCTGTCCGAACGCAACGAAACCGGCTGGCTGGCCGGCTGCATCCTGCTCGGCTGTCTCGGCATAGCCAGCGAAGGGCGTCGTTTCATGCTCGACGTGCCAGTCGCCGCGCTCTCCACCGCCGCCTTCTGGAGCTTCCTGGCTTGGCTCGAACAGCGCCGGACCGCTTGGCTGACCCTGACCACCCTGCTGCTCGCCGCCGGTTTCCTGGTCAAGGGACCGATCGTCGGCCTGGTCTTCGGCGGCGGCTGCCTGGCCCTGCTTTTCGGCCGCCGCCTGCGCCTTGCCGACCTGCGCCCGCAACTGCCGGCCCTGCTCGGTCACGCCCTGTTCTGGGCCGCCATCGCGCTGCCCTGGTTCTTTATCGTGCGCATGCTTTATCCGGAAGCCGCCAACCTGGTCCTCGCCGACGAACTCGAATCGCGCCAGTTCTTCAGCCTGTCGCCGGGCATTTTGCTCGGCCTGCTCAACATCGGCCTCCCCTGGGTATTCGTCTTCGCCCTCGCCGTCTGGCAACAACGCCGCGCCTCGGCATTGAGCCGCCTGGCCCTGGCCTGGTTTCTCGTCACCTTCCTGCCTTTCCTGCTGATCAAGAGTTTCGACCGCTACCTGATCGGTTCGCTGGCCCCCTTCGCCGTTTTCCTGGCGCTGACCCTGCCGCAGATCCAGGCGCGCTGGCCCTATCGCCTCGGTGCACTGCTCGCCTTGCTGCTCGGCGGCGGGTTGGCGGCTTTCGCATTCTGGTTCGACCTCGGTGGCTGGTACTGGCTGCTGCTGCCGGCCGTTTACCTCGGCTGGGCCTGGTGGCAAGAGCGCCGCCAGGGGCATACGCTGGCGGCGCCGATGGTGTTCTGGATCGCCTTGCTGTGGGGCGTTTTCCCGGCCCTCGGCGTCAATGCCGTGCCACCGGCCGTGGTCGAACTCGGCCGCCAGCAGGCCATCGCCATGTTCGACGGCCCGCAACCAGCCATGCTGCCCATCCTCAGCGCCCATGCGCAACGCCAGTACAGCCGGCTGGACAAATTCGACCTGACCGAACTCGCCGCCGGCAAGACACCGATTTTCCTCGAAAGCAAGGATCTGCCGCGCTTCGAAGACAGTTTGAAAACGGCCGGCTATGAGGCCAGGCAACTGGGCAGTTACCAGACGCTGGCCTCGCATGGTTCCGGCCTGCGCTTTGCCCGCGTCGGCGCCAGCCAGGCCGACTGGCAGGCGGCCCTGGCCAGCCGTTCGCTGGCACCGCTGCTGACCACCGTGCTGTGGTTCGAGATCCAGCCGCAATGATGTTTTCGGAAAAGACCCGGCGCGGCTTGCCGCTGCTGCTGTTTGCCGGCGCCCTGGCGGCGGCGTTCTGGCGTGCCCCGTCTCCGCCGGCACCGGCCTTCGAAAAGCCGGCTACCGCCGCGCCATCCAGCCTGCCGGCCCAATTCACCGCCGAACGCCTGCCCGATGCCGGCGAGTCGGCGCATGCCGCGACGCTGGCGCAATTGCCCGACGGCCGACTGGCGGCAGCCTGGTTTGCCGGCAGCCGCGAAGGCGCCGAGGATGTCGCCGTCTGGTTCAGCGTGCAGGGCCGCGACGGCTGGAGCCGGCCACGGCCGATCGCCAGCCGCGAAACAACGGCCGGCGGCACCTTCGCCTACCTGCGCAAGGTCGGCAATCCGGTGCTCTACGCCGAAGGCAGCTGGCTGCACCTGTGGTACGTCAGCGTGGCAGTCGGGGGCTGGGCCGGCAGTTCGATCAACCACAGCGTATCGACCGATGGCGGCGCCAGCTGGAGCAAGCCGAACAAGCTGCAAACCTCGCCTTTCGCCAACATCAGTACACTGGTCCGCGCACCACCGGTGCCGCTGGCCGATGGCGGCCTCGGCCTGCCGGTCTATCACGAATTCATTGCCAAGCACGGCGAATGGTTACGCCTGGCGCCGACCGGCCAGATCGTCGACAAGCTGCGGATGACACATGATGTCCGCAGCCTGCAGCCGGCCGTGGTCGCCCTCGACGAACAGCGCGCCCTCGCCCTGTTACGCGATGCCGGCCCCGGCCCGGGCCGGGTTCAGGTCAGCACGACCGACAATGGCGGGTTGACCTGGCAGGCCGGCGAGGCCTTGCCCGTCCCCAATCCGAACTCATCGGTGGCGCTACTCCGCCTGAAGAGCGGCCGCCTGCTGCTGGCCGGCAACCCGCCAAACGGGCGCGAAGCCATGCTGCTCTGGATTTCCGCCGATGCAGGCAAGACCTGGCAGCCGACGCGCACCGTCGAATCAGCCCCCGACGGCGGCGCCGAGTTTTCTTACCCGGCCTTGCTGCTCGGCCGCGACGGCCGCATTCATCTGGCCTACACCTGGCGTCGGCAAGGTATCAAGCATGCCGCCTTCAGCGAAGCCTGGCTCGACGAGGCGACACAATGAACCCGGTTGCCGCCTACGGCCTGCTTGCCCACGCCCTGATCTTCGCCGCCCTGGTCAGCCAATTGCCGCTCGGCGAGTTTCGTTCACGCGTCGCCCTGGCCGCCACCGCGCTGTCCTTGATGGTCGGCATTGCCCCGATGCTGCACGGCATTTTCGGGACGCCCTCGTTGACCCTGCTGCAGCTGGCCCTGCTGCAAGTCGCCGGCCGTTCGCCATCGCCGCTGTCGTTCAAACCGGCGCTCGGCCTGCTCTGCTTCGTGGCGCTGTTCTACCCGACGGCGCTGGGCTGGGGACCGTTCGACCCCTACGCCCTCGGCTACCAGCCCTGGGCCATCCTCGCCGCGCTGATCCCGGTCGCCCTGGCTTTGTTCTGGCGGCGCCAGACCCTCTGGCTCGGCATTCTCAGCCTTGACCTGCTCGGCTACGCCAGCGGCCTGTTCGCCAACCTGTGGGACGTCCTGCTCGACCCCTTGCTGGTGCTGGTGGCACTGGCCATCGTCGCCCGCCAGGGCGTGATCCGTCTTATCGCGTCAAGGACTCGCTGATCAGCTTGCGAATGCTGCCGGCCTCGAACGGCTTGTCGCAGATCGCCGAGACCCCTGCCCGCTCGACCGCAGCCAGGCGCCCCATGTTTTGTTCGCTGGTCACCATCAACACCGGTACGTTGGCTTGCCAGCTTTGCGTCCGGATGTACTCGGTCAGTTCGCGGCCGTCCATCTCCGGCATGTTGTAGTCGGTAATCACCAGGTCGACCATGGTTTCCTGGAGCAGGGCAACCGCTTCCTTGCCATTCACCGCTTCGGCGACGCGCTCGATGCCCAGTTCGCTGAGCAGGCGACGCAAGTGACGCCGCGAAGCCAGGCTGTCGTCGACCAGCAAGACACGCAGGCTTTCGATCTCGGCAACATCGAGATCCTCCGGCGGGTTGAGATAATCGGCAGCGGCAAACAAGGCCCGCGACAACTGCTGTTCGTTGAACGGCTTGCCGACAATACTGCAGGCCCCCGACTGACGCACCGGCTCCAGCACCTGGGGCCGGGTTTCGCTGGAAATCAGGATGAAGGGCACGGTCTCGAAATCGTGATCGGCCCGCATCGCTGCCACCAGCTCGGTCCCCGCCATATCCGGCAGATACAGGCTACTGATCACCAGATGATTGGCGCCCCCCTCCGACTTGAGCACAGCCAGTGCGGCTTGACCGCTTTCCACCACCTTGGTGTGGCTGATTCCCTGATGCTGCAGCATGCGGCTCACCAGATTGGCCTGCATGTGTGAAGGCTCGACCAAAACAACGGACAAATCAGCCAATGAAGTCGTCAACGCCATGCATCCCCCCGGATTCGACGGTAAATGACTGCACTATAGCAGCGTAAGCGCTCGATTCACGACCGCTCTAAATCGCCGGCATTGTTCAGCACACAGGCAAAGAGGCGGTTTCGCCGGTTATCATTGACGCAGATCAACCGCGACCCACTCCGGAGCCCCAGCAGGTGCACAGTCCCACGCTACTCATTGTCCTGGCCATTCTTCTCGGAATCATGGCCTTGATTCAGCTAGCCTCTTGGTATTTCGGTCGCCGCTTTCCTGCGCAAATATTCTGGACAGGGGCTTATCTGTCGGCCTTTCTGTCCGCCATCAACCTGCTGACGCGCTCCTACCAACCCGAGTTAGCGACGGTCGCCGGGGCACAGATCACCCTTTTTCTCACCGCCTATTGGATGCTGATGGGCGTGCGCAGCTACATCGGATTGAAACCGTGGCCGCTCCGCTACGCGCTGACAATCATGGGCGCCCTCGTGACCAGCGCTGCATTCTTCACTTTAATTGTCCCCAACCCAGCCTTGCGGGCTGCCATATCGACCCTGGCAACAGGAGTCCTGTTCGGACTCTGCGCCTTGACCATCACCAAGGGCAGTATCCATCAATACCCGGCCCGCTATATCTTTGCCATTCCGTGTATCGCCCATACCGCTTTCGTCTTTGCCCGCTTCATCCACTTTGTCCGGCAAGGCAGCGAAAGCATCGATCCGGTACAAGGCGCAAGCCTGCCTCCCTATCTGATCCTCGAACCGATCATCTGTCTGGTCATCATGGCTTTCGCCACGCTCATGCTGGTCAGCGAATCGATTACCAACGAACTCCGTACCCTGGCCGAAATCGACCCCCTCACCAGCACCTTCAACCGACGCTCCTTCCTGACCCTGTTCGACAAGGCAATCAGCTCGGCCAATCGGCGCCAGGCAGCGCTCTCCGTCATGCTCGTCGACCTCGACCATTTCAAGCAGACCAACGACTGCTATGGACACCGAGCCGGCGACGAGGTGCTCTGTCATTTCGTGAACATTGCCGCCGTCAGCCTGCGCAACGAAGACATCCTGGGCCGGATCGGCGGCGAGGAATTTGCCGCCTTTCTGCCCGACACCGATATCGACGACGCGCATGGCATCGCTGAACGACTGCGCAGTCGGATCGCCGCCCAGCCCTGCGCCAGTTCGCTGGGCCCGATCCCGCTCACGGTCAGCATTGGCGTCAGCCAGTGCCTGCCCGGCGAAGCACTGGAAAACGCCCTGCACCGCGCCGATGCGGCAATGTACCGAGCCAAGGAAAACGGCCGGAACCGGGTTGAACCCGCTTTTTCTAGCCAAACCATCTAGCCGGATAAAGCAAAAAACAAATAGCGATTATAAAAGGCAGCCCAGTCAGGGCTGCCTTCATATCAAGAACCTGGAAAACAAGAAAGAGGCTTTACTGAGCAGGTACGCCTTCCTTCAGATACATCGGTGAACGCGGGCCATACAGGATGCCGTTGGGCACGCCGGCACCCAGCAAGCGAGCACTTGTTCGACCTGCAATGACGTGGCCTTGGCTACTGACCGTTTCGACAATTTGCTTGATGGCGGCCTTAACAAGCATGCCGATCAGGCCGCCGTTGTTGCTTTCACCTTCGGCACTGGATGCCGTTGCCGCGCCGGCCCACAGCACCTGCCCGCTGCGCAGATCGACCAGTCGCCCTTCAGCTGTGACGCGGGTTTCGCTGGCAATCACCGAATAAGACGTTCCGTACTGCCTGACGTTGATGTAAAGGGCGGCATCAGCCCCAAAAATATCACGCAGTTTGCTGATCGAAACTTCGTGAATATCGGTCGGTGAGGTCAACCCATTTTGCTTGAAAGTCTCGGCCACCAGCGTTACCGGAAAAACGTAGTAGCCGGACTCGGCCAGCGGCGCGGTGGTCTGGGACATCATGCTGTAAGTCGCATTGACATCCGGAGAGTTGTTCAAGGGCGGCAGAACGAGGATGGATGCCGGCCGGGCCTCCTTGAAAGCCGTGTAGTCATAGGGCTTCCGGGTGGTGGCACAAGCGGAGAGGAGCAAGGCTGCGGCAAGCAAGGCGGCCAGGCGCAGCAAATAAGTCGTATTGGCTTTCATCTGGATCGCTTTACTGTTTCTGGTTTTTCTTCATCAGGAAGTCGACATACGCCGAACTTTCCGGGAACTGTTGCCGCTCGGCGAGCAGATTCAGTTCAAACAGATCGGTACGGCCGGTCAAGCCGTACAGCATGCCCAGATGCGCCTGCATGCCCGGCGGAACCGGCTTGCCTTGCGCCTTGGCTTGTTCGCGAACCTTTTCAAGGGCCAGGATGCCCTCTTCCGGCCCCTTGTCGCCCTTGAAATAGCCATACTGCTGGCTCTGGAAGTCTCCCCAGTAGTAGATGGGCTGCGGCCGCGTCACGCAGCCTGACAGCGTGGCCACCGCCAGGCAGCCGACCAGGATTGCTCCCCGAACCGAATTTCCTTGAGTCATATCGCGACCTCGCCGGAATCAATTGGCCGGGCGCCAGGCGCCGGCTTCAATGCCATTGACCAGCCCATCGACCGCCTGCCGAATGGCCAGATCAAGCACCTTGCCGTTCAGCGTCGAATCGTAGCTGGCAGTACCGCCGAAACCGACCACTTCGCGATTGGACAGCGAGTACTCGCCGGCGCCGGCAGCGGAATAAATGACTTCCGATGTCTCGACGTCGACCACGTTCAAGGTCACCTTGGCATAAGCGATCTGTTGCTTGCCGCGGCCCAGGATGCCGAACAGTTGATGATCGCCGACTTCCTTGCGACCGAATTCGGTGACATCACCGGTGACGACGAATTTCGCCCCCTTAAGCGCCTGCTGCTTCTTGGCAATGGCCGCTTCCTGCTTGATTTCCGTCATGTTCTCGCGATCGAGAACCGAGAAACGGTTGGTCTGCTGCAAATGGGAAATCAGGATCGTCTTGGCCTGGCTGCCCAGACGGTCCGCGCCATCGGTAAAGACACCCCGCATGAAACTCGAGCGATTGTCGAACTTGCCGACAGAAATCGGCTGGCGCACGCCGGCATAGGGCCGGACCGAAGCTGCGGTTTGTTGCGGCACGATGGCGCGCGAATCTTCCGTGGCGCAACCGGCCAGCGTCGCCAGCAAGGCGGCAGAGATACAGAGGGCTGTTTTCTGGGCAATCATGACTGCTTTCTCCCTTGATTGTTAAATTTGATATTTAAAAGGCATAAAAGTCAATTGTAGCGTATATGGAAAGCAAAACACCGACCAGGCCTGCAAATACAGTGATTCATTGCCCCGTTGCATCTCGGGAAAAGCCTGGAGCTCTCGACTAATGAGACAATCCGCACCGCTCCATCTCATTTTGGCTTCAGACAAGAGGTATCCGTTTTGGAAGTTGTCGCAGTAATCGACTTTGAGACCACCGGTTTGTCGCCCGCCCAGGGCGACCGAGCCACGGAAATTGCCGCCGTGATCCTGGCCGATGGCCAAGTCGTGGATCGTTATCAGAGCCTGATGAATGCCGGCGTGCGCATTCCCGCTTTCATCGAGGGATTGACCGGCATTTCCAACCAGATGATCCGTTCGGCGCCGCCGGCGGCCGAGGTGATGCAGGAAGTCTTCGAGTTCGTCGGCACGACGCCGCTGATCGCGCACAACGCTTCGTTCGACAGCAAGTTCTGGGATGCCGAGCTGGCCCGGATCGAGCTTTGCCGGCCCCAGGAATTTGCCTGCTCGCTGCTGCTGTCCCGCCGTTTGCTGCCGCAGGCGCCGAGCCACAAACTGGGCGCGCTGGTCGAATTCGCTGGCCTGCCAGCGGCCGAACGGGCGCACCGGGCGCTGGCCGATGCCGAAATGGCGGCCAACCTGATGCTTCACCTGGCCGACGAGTTGCGGCGCCGCTACCAGGTCCGCGAAGTCTCGCACGCCCTGCTGCGCAAGTTGCAAAGCGTGCCCAAGGCCAAGCTGGAACAATGTCTGGAACGGCATTTCGCGACCCAGTAAGCCGCTGCCCCGCCACTCGATCCACCGCCCTCCCCCCTGATTCCAGATGGATTTCATCGACCCGCGTACCTTCCTGTTCATCGCCAACCTGCTCGGCCTGCTCTGCGCGCTGGTGCTCTGGGTGCAGGCCCGCAGCTTTCCGGCCGAGATCGAGGGCCTCGGCGAATGGGCCAAGGCGGTGACGCTGATTGCTTTCGCCTCCGGGCTGACCGCGCTGCGCGGCATCCTGCCCAGCCTGTTCACGGTGGTCCTGTCCAGCGGCCTGTTCCTCTTCGGACAATTGCTGATGATCGTCGGCCTGCAACGCTATTGCGGCCGGCCGGTCCTCTGGCGGCCGGCCCTGGATGTCATCGGTGCGCTGCTCATCGTCATCCTCTGGCTGACCTACGGCTCGCAGCACTACCAGGGCCGGCTTTTCCTGATGGCCTTGGCCCATATCGCGTTCTCCGCCGTCGGCGCCTACCTCGCCTGGCGGGCGCCACCGCGCGGCTTCGGCAGCCGCTTTCTCGGCGTCTTCTTCCTGCTTGGCCTGCTCGT
>DAIMCQ010000130.1:0-11082 GCA_036726285.1 Azonexus sp. | reverse complement strand
TGGGTATCCTGTATTGCCCTTTGCCGGCGGCGCTCGCCGCGCTGAGCGATGGCCGGCTACAGCACGCGCTACCCGACTGGCGCGGCGAAGCGCGTCCGGTCTATGCCGTGTGGCCGCAACAGCGAGCCTTGCCGGCCCGGGTTCGGGCGCTGGTCGATTACCTGGTCGAGTTTTCGGCGGCCCAGCCCTTGATGCGCGATGCCGATATCGGGGGATAATCCGGCCCCGGCCCGAACAAGGAGAGTGCGTGTTTTACTGTGTTGAAAGCGACAAGTCGTTCTATGAAGCGACGTTTGATCTGGAGCCGGTGATCCAGCGCCTGGGCTTTGTCGTCCTCGCCGCCCACGACCTGGGCGAAACCCTGCGGGCGCGCGATATCGGCTTTGACGACGAATGCAAGGTGTTCGACGTCTGCAATTACCGCTTTACCGAGCGATTGCTCGGCATCGATCTGCGCCTCTCTTTGAGCATGCCCTGGCGAATCTCGGTATTTACCGAGAACGGTGCGACCAAGCTTGCCATTCTGCGGCCGGAACCCTTGTTGGGCGGCCTGTCGCAACAGACTGATCTGACCCGGCTGGCGCGGGAAATCGAAGAGAAGCTGATCCAGATCGTCGACGAGACGCAGCTAGGCTAGGCCGCGCCTCGGAAACTTGCTCCGCCGGTCGGCGGATCGTGCTTAGCAGGCGCTTGAGCGCTTGCGCTTGTCCTGCGGGTTCCAGGTCAGCAGCGGGCGGATCAGTTCGCCGACGGCGACCAGACCGTTCAGCAGGCTGTGACCCATCAGGACGGCGTACAGGCTGGCGCGCTCGGCGAACAAGCCTTGCAGGCGCTGGATTTCGGCAGAGCGCATGGCGCGGGCCTGGCGTTCGATGGCCTGGATGTCGATTCTTTCCATGATTTTTCCTTTCGATGTTGCGATGCAGCAATAGACCGCTGCCACTTTAATTACCAATTGGTGCGGCAACAATCCGTTACATTGGAAAAACATTCATGAAATTTCATCCATAATTGGCGCATGGATCGTACTGCTGAAATGATCGCTTTTGTCCGCACCGTCGAAACCGGCGGCTTTACTGCCGCCGCCCGCGACATGGGCCTGACGCCGTCGGCCCTGTCCAAACTGGTCGGGCGCCTGGAAGACCGGCTCGGCGTCCGCCTGCTGACCCGCAGTACGCGCCGGCAGCAGATGACGGCGGAGGGTGAGGCCTTCTACAACCGGGCCAGGCCGATCCTGGCCGCCATCGACGAGGCGGAGGCCGAAGTCGCCGAAGCCGGCCGTCACCCGCGTGGCCTGCTTCGTCTGCATTGCGGTTCGGCCTTCGGCATGCACCAACTGACGCCGGCCATCCCGCGCTTTCTCGAAGCCTATCCGGATGTCGAGCTGGAGCTGACCATCAACGATCAGCTGCCCGGCATCGCCAGCGATCATTTCGACCTGATCGTGCGTATCGGCGCCCTCGATGATTCCTCGCTGATCGCCCGCCGCATCTGCAACGTGCAGCGCGTCATCTGCGCCGCGCCGGCCTATCTCGAACGCTACGGCACACCGCAAACGCCGGACGACCTGCAACAGCACAACTGCCTGTGGATCACCAGCCTGCCGGCCTTGCGGCGCTGGCCGTTCGATACCGACGATGGCGTGCGCGTCGTCCATATCAGCGGCAATGTCGTCGCCAACAATACCGAAACGGTGCTGCAACTGGCGCTGGCCGGCGTCGGCATCACCCGGCTGACCGATGTCGTGGCCGGTGACGCGCTACGCCGGGGCGATCTGCTGCCCATCCTCACCGACTGGCACCACGTCGAGCCGGTGCCCTTGCACGCCACCTATCCGAGCGGCCGCCATGTCGCCCCCAAGGTCAGGGCGATGATCGATTTTCTGGTCGAAAATTTCGGCCATGCCCCGTGGCGGCTGGCCGCCCCGGGCAAGTGAGCCTGGCCGGCTAGAGCAACTCCAGCACGCGCTCGGGCGGGCGGCCGATCACCGCCTTGCCGGCGTGCACGAAGATCGGCCGTTCGATCAGCCGCGGATGCGCCGCCAGCGCCTCGATCAGCGCCGCCTGCGACAGCGCCGGGTTGGCCAGGTTGAGTTCCTTGTATTCCGCTTCCCCCTGGCGCATCAGCTGGCGCGCATCGGCAAAACCGAGCTGAGCGAGCAGCGTGGTGATTTCCGCCACGCCGGGCGGTTGTTCGAGGTAAGTGACGATGTTCGGCTCGATGCCACGCTCGCGGAGCAGGGCCAGGGCATCGCGGGATTTCGAGCAGCGGGCGTTGTGATAGTAGGTGGTCATGAATGTCCTTCGAATACGGGGGGGCGGATTGTGCCGCAGCGCTCAAGGCAGGTGGATGAAGCCTTCGGCATCGAGCTCGACGAAGGGGTTGTAGCAGGCCTCCCACAGGAAACCGTCGGGATCGGCGAAATAGCCCCGGAAACCGCCCCAGAACACCTTGTCGGCCGGGCGCACCAGCTTGCCGCCGGCCGCCACCGCTTCGTCGAGCAGCGCGACGACTGCCGCTTCCGAGGGAATGTTGTGAGCCAGGGTGAAGGCATTGAAGCCGCTGCCTTCCGGCGCGACGTTGGCATCCTCGGCCAGGGCTTCGCGCTGGAACAGCGCAAAGGCCACCGAACCGGCCTGGAAGAAGGCAATGCCTTCCTGGCTGGCCGATGACTCCTGCCAGCCCAGCGCCTTGTAGAAAGCCCGGCTGCGGGCCAGATCGGCGACGCCGAGGGTGATGAAGCTGATTGCTTGTTTCATGTCTCTGTTTCCTGGTGATGATCCTGCTGATGATTGCCTTGGAATAGCCCCGCGCGATACGTTGTCATCGAGAAAGCCACTGCCTTGTGATAAAACCGGGGTCATTCCCCGCACCCGGCGCGCCTTGGGCCGCCGTCGTGCCTCTTCATTTGTCGAGGATTACACATGCCCCCCCGTCAGGTCCAGATTCACCGTTTCCCGGCCAGCCAGTCGGCCGGTCGGCCGCCCTTGCTGTTCGTGCATGGCGGTTACAGCAATGCTGCCTTGTGGAACGTCCGCTTCATCCCCTATTTCCAGCAGCACGGTTATGACTGCTATGCCGTCGACCTCTCCGGCCACGGTGAAAGCAGCGAGCGCGAACGGCTCGATGAGTTCGGCATCGACGATTTCGTCGCCGATCTGGCCGCCGCCGTTGCCGCGCTGCCGGAAACGCCGGTGCTGGTGGCGCATTCGATGGGTTGCCTGGTCAGCCAGCGCTACCTGGAGCAGGGCAGTGCCCGTGCCGTTGCCTTCCTGGCGCCGGTGCCGCCGACCGGGACGGCCGGCACGGCCAGCCGCTTTGCGCTGACCATGCCCGATTTCTTTGCCGAACTGCCCAAGGCGGTGAATGGCACGGCCAGCGAAAAGACCATGCGCACCATGGCCAAGGTTTATTTCTCGCCCGACATGCCGGCCGAGGAAACCCTGCAATACCTGCCGTTGATCCAGCCCGAGTCGGAAAAGGCGGTGGCCGAAATGGTCACCGCGCCGCTGCGTATCGCCCGCCGCCGGGCGAGGCTTCCGGCGCTGGTGATGGGCGGTTCCGAAGACCAGGTCTTCCCGGCCTCGCTGCTCTATTTCACGGCAGCAAGCTGGCAGGCCAAAAATATTGTCATTCGCGGCGCCGGCCACATGCTGATGCTCGACCCGCAATGGCCGGAAGCCGCCGCCGACCTGCTCGATTGGCTGGAAGGGCTGGCCTGACCCGGCTTCAGGCCGGGGGCGGTGCCGGTTCGGCCAGTTCGGCGGAAAAATAGCGGCGCGGCTCGGCCCCGAGAGTGCGCCGGAACATCGCGGTAAAGGCGCTCGGGCTGCGGTAGCCAAGCTTTTCGGCAACCAGCGCGACCGGCATGTTGTTGGCCAGATGGCCGAGCGCTTCGACCAGGCGGGCCTGCTGCCGCCACTGACGAAAGCTCATGCCGGTTTCGCGCTGGAACTGGCGGGCCAGCGTCCGGCTGCTGGTGGCCTGCTGTTCGGCCAGCGTTTCCAGGGTTTCGCGGCTTTCCGGGTTGGCGATGAGTTCTTCGCACAAGCGATGCAGACGCCGTTGGGTTGGCATCGGCAGGTGCAGCGCGGGGATTTTCAGGAAGCGCAGTTCGCTCAGCGCCAGCGCGGCAATCTGGCCGGCCCGGCCGTGCAGGTCGTAGGCCAGCGGTTCTTCGAGCAGGGCCAAGATCAGCGCCCGCAACAGCGGGCTGACTTCGAGCAGGCAACAGGTTTCGGGCAGGCCGGGCACGGCCTCCGGGCGGATGTAGAGCGTGCGCATCTCGACCGGGCCGAGCATGATTACCCGGTGCGCCGTGTTGGCCGGAATCCACACGCCGCGCACCGGCGGCACCACCCAGCAGCCGGCTTCGGTTTCGACGCGCATGGCGCCGCTGCCGGCGTAGATCAGTTGTACCCGCGGGTGGCTGTGGATCGGCGTTTCACCGCTTAGGTAGTTGCGTGCCTTGGCGGTGACCGGGTGGGGCAGGGTCTGGTGCAGGTCGTCGTGGCACGACATGTTAAGACCGGCGATTGTCCATTTCACGATATTTTTTGTCCGGACATGCTTGGATCGGTCATTTTAGACTGTGCTTCCAGTACTTAGGAAGTCCGCACATGGAAAAGACCCTCACCGCCGAGCTGCCGCCCACCGCGCCGCCGGCCGCCGATGCCCTGAATGCCACCACCTACCCGGTGATCGCGGCGATCAGCTTTTCGCACCTGTTGAACGACATGATGCAGTCGGTGCTGCTCGCCATCTACCCGCTGCTCAAGCACGGCCTCGACCTGAGTTTCGGGCAGATCGGCCTGATCACGCTGGCCTACCAGCTGACCGCCTCGCTGCTGCAACCGCTGATCGGCCTGTACACCGACCACCGCCCGAAACCCTATTCGCTGCCCGTCGGCATGGGCTTTACGCTGGTCGGTCTGCTGCTGCTCTCGCAGGCGGCCAGTTTTGGCGCCGTGCTGGTGGCGGCGATGATCATCGGCATCGGTTCCTCGATCTTCCATCCCGAATCCTCGCGCGTTGCCCGCATGGCGGCCGGCAGCCAGCCCGGCCTGGCGCAATCGGTGTTCCAGATCGGCGGCAATCTCGGTTCGGCCATCGGCCCGCTGCTCGCCGCCTTGATCATCGTGCCGAACGGGCAGGGCAGCGCCGCCTGGTTCTCGCTGTTCGCGCTGGTCGGCGTCGTCGTGCTCAGCATCGTCGGGCGCTGGTCCAGCCACCATGTCGCCAATTTCAAGAAGCGCATGAAGGCGCATGCTGGCAACGGCCTGAGCCGGCGCCAGATCGGCTGGTCGCTGGCCATCCTTGGCTTGCTGATGTTCTCCAAGTTCTTCTACATGACCAGCCTGAGCAGCTATTACACCTTTTACCTGATGGACAAGTTCGGCCTGCCGATCGCCACCGCGCAGCTCTACCTGTTCGCCTTCCTGTTCGCTGTCGCGGCCGGTACCGTGGCCGGTGGGCCGATTGGCGACCGGGTTGGCCGCAAGCGGGTGATCTGGGTCTCCATCCTCGGCGTCGCGCCGTTCACGCTGCTCCTGCCGCATGTCGGGCTGTTCTGGACCGGCGTGCTGTCGGTGATCATCGGCCTGATCCTCGCCTCCGCCTTCTCGGCCATCCTGGTCTATGCCCAGGAACTGGTGCCCGGCAAGGTCGGCGCCATCTCCGGCCTGTTCTTCGGCTTCGCCTTCGGCATGGGCGGCATCGGTGCCGCGCTGCTCGGCCAACTGGCCGACGCTACCAGCATCGAAACGGTTTACCAGGTCTGCGCTTTCCTGCCCTTGATCGGCTTGCTGACCGCATTCCTGCCAACGATCAAGAAGGCTTGACGCCGATCGCTTGACGTCTGAAGGCCGGCAGCGCCCCTGCCGGCCTTTTGCATCCAATTTATGGATTGATCCAGAGTTTTATTGGTTTGATTTGGGAATGATTGGATAACAAAATCGTACGCGGTCCGACTCAAAGAGATGAGTCCGACCGCAGATCTGCGGATTGACCGCCGCGTCCGAATCGCACTTCTGCTTGCCCGATAAGCTTGCTTGCTCCTTGGCCCGCCTCTGTTGGCTGGTTAGGCGGCAGCAAAACAAAAAGGAGACAGGCTGTGCATCGCAACCGAAAAGCCAAAATCATCGCCACGCTCGGTCCGGCCAGCGCCGAACAGGAGACGATCCTGCGCCTGTTCCACGCCGGGGCGGACGTTTTTCGCCTCAATTTCAGCCACGGAACGCGTGAAGCGCACCGGGGCTACGTCGAGACAATCCGCAGCGTCGAGCGCCAGGTCAATCGCCCGGTCGGCATCCTGCTCGACTTGCAGGGGCCGCGTATCCGCCTGGGCGAGATCGAGGCCGGCGCGATCCGGGTTGAAGAAGGCCAGGTGGTGCGCTTCGAACTCAACGCCGACGTCGGTAACCTGAAGCGCGTGCCGGTGCCCTTTCCTGAATTCTTCGCGGCCCTGAAAAAGCAGATGTTCATCCTCGCCGACGACGGGCGCGTCCGCCTGCAAGTCGAGGCCTGTGCGGCCGATTTCGCCGAGGCCCGCGTCGTCCGCGGCCAGGGCGTGCTGGCTACCCGCCGCTGCCTGTCGATCGAAAGCGGCAACCTGCAATTGACTGCCTTTACCGATAAGGACCGGGGCGATCTCGAATACGGCCTGGAACTCGGCATCGACTGGGTGGCGCTACCCTATGTCCAGAAGCCGCAGGATCTGGTCGAGCTGAAGCGCATCGTCAACAAGCGGGCACGGGTGATTGCCAAGATCGACTCACGGGCGGCGCTGGCCAATCTCGACGCCATCATTTCGGCCTGCGACGCGGTGATGATTGCCCGGGGCGATCTCGGCTTCGACACCGAACCTGAGGACCTGCCGGGCATTCAGAAGCAGGTTGTTCGTGCCGCCCGCAAAGCCGGCAACCCGGTCATCGTCGCCACGCAGCTGCTCGACTCGATGGCCATTTCGCCGGTGCCCTCGCGTGCCGAAGCGTCCGATGTCGCCGCCGCCATCTACGACGGTGCCGATGCGCTGATGCTGACCACTGAAACCGCCGCCGGCAAGCAGCCCGTGGCGGCCGTGCAGGCAATGTCGAAAATCATCGAACGCACCGAATCGACCAGCCATTTCCATGAGGTCTTGAGCGTCTCGCACCCCACCTCGTGGGTGACCAAGGCCGATGCCGTCGGCGCCGCGGCGCAAAACATCGCCGACCGGCTCGATGCCGCCGCCATCGTCGCCTATACCAGTTCCGGCAGCTCGGCCTTCAGCATGGCGCGCGAACGCCCGAAGAAGCCCATCGTCGGCATCACCCCGAGTGTTGCCGCGGCGCGCCAGCTCGCCCTGGTCTGGGGCGTCCATGCGGTGCATTGCCCGGAAGCCACCGACGAACTGAAGATGACCGAACTGGCCTGCCGGATCGCCAGCGAACAGCATTTCGCCCGGCGCGGCGAATCGATCGTCATTTCGGCCGGCGTCCCCTTTGGCAAGGCCGGTTCGACCAACCTGCTGCGCATTGCCGAGGTTGAATAGCCGGCGGCCGGGCGAGTAAACCAAGGCGCAACGCTCCACCAAGGCGCGCTGCGGCTCCGGCCTTATTTCGCCACCGCCAGCAGCGCCACGCCGGCCACCATCAGCGTCGTGCCAAGCAGTCGGCTGACGCTAAACGATTCGCGCAGCAGTTTGGCGCCGAAGGCGACGCCGATCAGCATCGACAATTCGCGGGCCGGCGCGACATAGACCAGCGGCGCCAGCGTCATGGCGTAGAGCACCAGCGTGTAGGCAAGTGGCGACAGCACGCCGACGGCGACGATGTACTTGGCGTTGCGCTGCCACTGGTCGCGCAGCGCCGTTGTGTCGCGTAGCACCCTGGGCGCCAGCAGTGCGGTCCGCAAGGCCAGGCCCAGCGCGTAGTAGATCACCGGTGCCATGCCCAGCGATTTAACCGCCCAGCCATCGACCACGGTATAGCCGGCGATGGTCAGGCCGGTCAGCCCGCCCCAGAAAATGCCTTTCCTGGCCCGCTCGCTCGAAAAATGCCGGCCGGAGGCCAGGCCCGAGATCAGCAGGATGCCGACGATGATCGAGGCGATGCCCACCCAGCCCAGCAGGGTCGGCCGCTCGCCAAGAAAAAGGATGGCCGCGCACACTGCGAACAGCGGGCCGCTGCCCCGGGCCAGCGGATAGACCACCGAAAACTCACTGGCCTGGTAGCCCTTTTGCAGCGTTAGCGAATACACCAGATGGGTGATGGCGCTGGCGGCAATCGCTATCCACGCCGGCAGGCTCAAGCCCTGGTCGCCACCTTGCCAGGCATGGAGGCCGAAGGGCAGGGCGATGACCAGGCTGATCACGCCATACAGCCAGACGAACGGCGCGCCGCCGGAGGCTTTCTTGGCCAACAGGTTCCAGGTGGCGTGGAGCAGGGCGCCGGTGACGACGAGGGCGAAGGCGGTTGGGTTCATGGCGAGCGATGCCCGGCGAGGTCAGGGAAACGGTACATCCGGCCATCGTGCCGGGAAGCCGCTGGCGGATCAAGCATGTCAGCTAAATGTCTTAAACGGTGGCCGGGGCTATCGCGTGACTTCGAATGAGACTTGGATTTCGAGGGATCGGGCCGCCAGTCAAGGTTTTGACGATCAGAGATGCCCTGAGGCCGCCTCGAACCGTTTGCCTTTGTTTTCTCTAAGCTTAGGGATGGAGTGGGCGCCTTCCTAAAATCAGCTCGTTCCCATCCAGAATGAATACTGGTTTCTGCAACGGTGGAATGTAGCGGCTGCTACTCAAGCCTTCTTCATTCCAGCGTGCGTTGTCCAACCACCAAGACGGCAGACTGGGGTCAAAACAACGGAAATATCCCGCTTCAAAACGAAAGGCCCGGCAGCGCACGGCGGTTCTTTCCCAAGTCAGATCAGGTAGCCGATAAGAACCGTCTTGAAATGGCATCAAGAAACCGTGTATTTGAGGTGATTTTTTCAGGAATACCTTCCATCCGTTCCAATCAAACTCTCGAAATTCGTTGTCCGGTATCGCGGTGAGCGAAATTGCCAGCTCTCGGTCGTTTTTTGTCGCTTCGCTTGGCATCAATGATGAAACGAAAAGGGCCGATACCGAAGCGGCGGCTATCGATCCGAGGACGAGCAGGATGGTCAGCAAGGATAAACGTTGTCGTGACATACTCTGCCAACTTGCCATGTTTGATATGTCAGTGGGAGCGCTGCTGCTCGATTTCTTTTCGGATCCGAAACCAAGGCGAACAAAAATACAGTTTCACGGGGTTCAGCCACCAAAGTCGGGAAGAAGCGGTCCTCTGTTTTTCCAATACGGTCCTGATCAACCATTCGCGATTCCAGCCAGCCCATTCGCCCGCCACTGAGGCCAGATTGAGGCTGAGTGCGGGCCATACCTCACTGAACAAAATCTGATCGAGTTCTTTCAGCGAATAGGGCGATTCGGCGCAGGCCCGAATCAGGTAGGCGAGTTGCGGTTCGTTATCCAGAAACAACTCGCCCAGGGCCTCCCAGACCGGCACGCGGAACGCCAGGTCTTCACTCGCTGGTTTCATGACATGCCGGCGGTCTGAAATGCGTGCGATGACGAAAAGCCAGGAATTGGGAAGGAAGGCGCGTTGTCATGTCTCGTGGCGAGGCCGTTTCAAACGGTAGAGGCAATGCAGGCGCAAGGGGCTTTCGATGGGCAGCAGAGGGTGTTCAAAGGTGCCGGACGCTGACATGTTGAGCTTTTCCATCACAGCACGAGACCTGGTATTTCCAACCGCCGTGAATGACACGATTTCCTCCAGCCCGATTGCGCCAAACCCGATTCGGAGAGCGCCTTGCGCGGCTTCTGTCGCCAATCCCTTGCCCCAATGTTCGACGGAAAGCCGCCAGCCGATTTCGACGCAGGGTGAAAACGGCAATTCTGCCGTGGGAACATGCAGGCCAACGAAACCGATGAATTGGTGCGAAGCCTTCAATTCGGCAGCCCAAAATCCCCAACCGCGTTCCCTGATCAATGTCGCGCAACGGTCGGCGAGCAAATCGCTTTCGGCACGGCTGAGTGGGGCAGGAAAAAACGCCATGGCTCTGGCATCTGCGTTGATCGCGGCAAAAGCTTCGCGGTCGGCAGGCTTCCATTGCCGCAAAACAAGACGTTTTGTTTCAAACTCGATGAGGTCAGCCACGGGAAAATACTTTGGCGAATGAGGGTCTATGTTGCCGGGAGCCGGTCATAAATGAGCAGGCCGGCAGGTCAGGACGCGAGGTATGGTTAGGGCTCGGGTGGCAAGCGTAATTCATTTGAGTTCTGGCGTGCCTCGGCAAGCCATCTAGCGGCAAGAGCGGGAACAGCTTCGGTGGCCTTGCTTCGGACAAACGAGTATCCGTAGGGAGGCCTACTAACATCTAGCGAGACCAGAACCTTTTCGGCCCGTCCTCTGGCCGCTTTAACCAACGAGGCAACGGGAAAGACCGAAAGTGAGGTGCCCACGACCAAGACTTTGCCCGCACTTGCGATATGTGACTTAGCTTCTTCTAGAAACTCGACGTCTTCTCCGAACCAAACAACATCTGGTCGCAACTGACTCCCGTCCTCGCAAAGCTGCCCCAACGTTATTGGCGCGTCGTCGACTCGATAGCGTTTGCGTGTATGAGAGGTTCCTCTTGCGTAGGCAATTTGGCCGTGTACATGAATGACTTTGCTAGACCCTGCGCGTTCGTGGAGTTCGTCGACGTTTTGGGTAATGACGACCACTTCAAATGCTGCCTCCAAAGACGCAATAGCAAGATGCGCGGCATTTGGCTTTGCCTGCCAAGCCTCAATTCTTCGCGCGTTGTAGAAGTCAAGAACAGCTTTTGGGTCTTTCTTCCAGCCCTGCGGGCTTGACATTTTTTCCCAGGAAGCCGCATTCCAGAGACCGTTTGAATCGCGGAATGTCGGCAAGCCACTCTCAGCACTGACTCCAGCGCCGGAGAACACGACTAGCTTGTTAGGCCGAACTTCAGGTTTCATGGGAGCGAAGAACTCTAATGACGCTGTAGAAAAAGTGTATTCATGCCGGCATCGTGCCGTGAACCATATGGAAT
>DAIMCQ010000129.1:0-11288 GCA_036726285.1 Azonexus sp. | reverse complement strand
GAACCGGCACCGTTCCCGCCGTCAAATCCACATCGACCAGACCTTTGGCGGCTGCATCGACAATGAGAATTTCAAGATTGGGATAGGTTTGTGCGGCAACCGACGCCAAGGCTTCGTGCAGCTCGGCGCGGCCCGTCGTCCGGATCAGGACACTGACCTTCGCACCAAGAGGCGAGTAATTCGAGGGCAGGCCAATCGAACTCAACGCCACGCCGCTGAAAGCAAGCATTTCGCGTTGTGGACGATGGAAAGCCTCGGCTGCAACAGCGCCGCGACTCAACGTATAGGTCCGAAAACGGTTCAATCCGTCGATGTGCCGATCGAACTGCTGCACGGCAAGCTGCGACTCGAAGCAGTGCATTGCGGCATGCTTCTTCGCATGCGCTTCAGTGATATCAACGATCAGGTTGGCGGGCAAGGGGCTGCCCACCTCGTAAAACAAGAGGGTCGCCTGCGACGCTGAACGCCTCAGCGCTTCAACGGATGCATTCGCCAAAACCGAATGGTCGGGATGTACCTCCCAAACGGAAGGAACCAGCAGCAAATCCGGCATAAACGTTTCGAAACGCTTAACCAGTGCCGATACCAATGATTCGTTCAGACGCAGTTGATGATCGGGCAAATCCCAAAAATACGGCGCCGGATAGCCGAGCAACTCGGCTGCCCGGGTGCTCTCCGAGTGACGCACCGCCACGGATTTCCCGTAGGCGCCAAAGCCACCATCGGTAATGATATCGACCTGAATCCTCGCGCCGGAACCGGCCAACAAGGCAAGCAAGCCACCGCAGCCAAATACCTCGTCGTCAGGATGCGGCGCGACTACAAATACCCGTGGAGTTTGGGGAAGTTGCAGATCATCCAAAATCATATTTAATTTGCCGTTTTTGTCTTTTTGGAATCAGCCGGAGAAGTTGCCACATCGTTGCCCAACCAGCTTTGCACCAGCAGGATGTCTTCGTCACCAAGCAAACCCGCTGCCGACCGCAGCTTAAGGCGAGCCAGAACATACGCGTAGCGCGCTTGGGCAAGATCCCGCTTGGCCGTGTAGAGCAAGCTTTGCGCGTTGAGCACGTCGAAGCTCGTTCTGACGCCCGCCTCTTGACCACGCTGTGCCGAATAGAGCGCGAGTTCATTGGAACGAACAGCCTGCTCGTTCGCTTTGACTTGAGCAACGCCATTGATGACATTGAGATATTCCTGACGGATCGATAGCGTTACGGAACGCCTCGTCGCCTCGAGTTCATAGCGGGAGCGCTCCCGGTTAAAACTAGCCTGATTGACCCGACCTTGCGTCGTCCCACCGGAAAAAATTGGAATATTGACTTGCACGCCGAACATATTGGTCCAGTTGGTCGTGTCAATCGTCGTATAGCCGGGATTTTCCTGCCTGGAACGCGAAGCAACCATGTCTACGGTCGGCAAATGAGCCGCGAAGTTCTTGTGAACCTCTTGCTCAGCAACCTCCAGAGCCGCCTCGCGAACCTTCAGTTGTGGATTGTTCGCCACCGCAAAATCCTGCCATGCCTCCGAAGAGGCGGGAGAAGGAAGGTCAAGCGCCAATCGATCACCGAGTTGATCGATGTTCTCGTCAAAACGACCGACGGTAATTTCCAAGGCACGACGCCGGATTTCAAGAATGTTGATTGCTGCCAATTCTTGCGCAGCGACTACGTCAAAACGGGCCAGCGCTTCATTGACATCGGTAATCGTACCCACGCCAGCCTCGAAATAACGCTTTGCCTGCCGAAGCCGCTCAGCAACAGCAGCTTTTTGTTCCTGAGCGAGGCGCACGGTATCTTCGGCAAGCAGTACATCAAAATATGCTTGGGAAAAACGCAGGATAAGATCTTGCTCCGCTTGCCGAACAGCGCCTTCCGCTTGACGGACTTGCGCAACGGATTGAGTTAACGCAAGCCATAATTGCGGACGAAAAAGCGCCATGTTGAGATTCAACGACGCGTTCTTCGAAATGAAGTCGTAAGTTGTAGTGCGTGTTCCTAATGACGATCCCAATTTGACGTCATTATCAAGATTGTTCTTGATACGCGATCCTGAGGCCGATACCTGGGGAAGCAACTGTCCACCGGCTTGTTGAATCAGCGTTTCTGCCGCTTGGCGGTCTGCCCGCGCAGCAGCATATTGGGGGTCGTTGGCCTGAGCCTCGCTGTATAACTCGCGAAATCCAGCTGCCTGCGTCGCTGATACGAAGGCAGAGAGAAATAGGCAAGTCGTAAGGCCTTTCGCCCATGAGTGCTTATTTACATGCATTACAACTCCTTCATACCAGAAGTGATACGCGACATCAGCGGTTTCATCAGATATTCCAGCACGGTGCGCTCACCCGTAACGATCACGATATCTGCCTGCATGCCTGGTTGGGCCTGAATATGATGCTTTCTGATCTCGGCCTCACCGTTCGGCGTGATTTCAATACGCGCCAGATAATACGGATTACCAGTACGTTGATCGGTCAAACGGTCAGCCGATACCTGCGCCACACGACCTTCGATAGTCGGTTGCAAGCCACCGCCCAAAATAATCTGCAGGTGAATATTCGCCAGTTGGCCCACCTTGACCTTGTCGATCAGATTAACCGGCAACTGTGACTCGATCACCAACACATCGCCTTCGGGAACGATATCCATGATCCTGTCGCCAGGACGGATAACGCCACCAACGGTATGCGCCTCCAAACCTACGACGTGACCGTCGGTGGGTGCCTTGACCAGGGTTCTCTCAAACTCTTCAGTCAGTGCCTTGACCTGGTCTTCATACGATCCAGCTTCGCGCTGAGCCTCGGCCATTTCATGTTCGACCTCTTTCCGGAAGTCCTGTTGCCGCTGAATTTTCCTGAGGCGCATCTCATTGATCGATGACTGTGCTCGAGCAATCTGCGCCAGATCACTACCTCTCGTTCCGGATATATCGGCCAGGATCCGCTCCAATTCAAGCAACTTATTGCGCGGCACGAATCCTTCGTTAGCCAGTTCGCGCATCGAATTCAATTCCTTTTCCAACAAGGAAATCTGGGTTTTTTTCCCGGACTCTACCGATTGCAAACCGCGAATTTGCTCCTGCAAGCCAATGATCGCCTCATCCATCGATCCCAGTTCGCTGGTCAAAGCCGAGCGACGAGCCTGGAAAAACTGGGTTTGTGCCCGCATCGCCTCTGCGGCGCGAGGGTCGACCGCCGCAGCGTCGAGGAGATCCTTGCTGAACTGGAATGCGGACTTGCCATCTCGTTCCGCCAACAATCTTGATAGGACTGCTTTGAACGTGTAGTACCGACCCGTCACGATATCGAGCTGCGCTTTGATATCCGTGTCATTCAGACGAATCAGAACATCGCCGGCTTTAACGTGCGCCCCTTCTTTGACTTCGATGCGACTAACAATCCCCCCCTTTAGGTGCTGGACCGTCTTGCGCTTGGAGTCGACCGAAACGATGCCTGATCCTGGCACCCCTTCATCTAACGGGGCCAAGGCGGCCCACAACAGAAAGCCACCAAACCCGACAACAAGTGTCAGAAAGCCGAAACGGACAATCGAACGTTCGTCAGTCTTGACCTTAGGCCTGGCTCCTTGTGCCTGACCGAAATCAAGCTGGGCAGAATCTGGACTATCGGATTGATTTTTAAAAAATTTCTTTAAATTCTTAAACATGATGAATTCCAGAGTGTATTCAGGCTGCAGCGGAACCGGCTTGCTCGCTTCCTAGCGATGGCTTGGCTTCAGTTTTCTGTCTGATCGCATTCAATACCTGGTCTCGGGGTCCAAATAATTGAACGGCACCGTCAACCAGCAACAACAATTTGTCTACCGCACCGATAATGTTGGTACGGTGGGTAATGATGAAGACTAACGCTCCACGTCTCTTGACCTCCATCACCGCACGGATCAAGGCAGCTTCGCCAACGTCATCCAAATTGGAATTCGGTTCGTCGAGAACAATGAATGATGGATTTCCATAAAGAGCCCGAGCCAAACCGATTCGCTGCCGCTGACCGCCGGACAACGCACTACCGGCATCGCCAATCTGTGTGTCATAACCCTTGGGGAAGCGCAGAATCATTTCATGCACCCCGGCCAATTTGGCTGCATTGACCACCTGCTCCGGATCGACCTCTCCAAAGCGAGAAATATTTTCGGCAATGGTCCCTTCGAACAATTCGATATCTTGCGGCAAGTAACCAACCGCTGGCCCGAGTTCTTCCTTATTCCAGGAAAAGACATCTGCGCCATCGAGACGGACTTTGCCGGCTGCCGCAGGCCACACCCCAACCAGCAAACGAGCAAGAGTCGACTTTCCTGATGCCGAAGGCCCAATGACACCAACCACCTCTCCTGGCGACGAAGCAAATGCCACTTGCTTCAGAATCAACTCTTTACCGCCAGGCGCCGTTGCCGCCACGCCTTCAACGAGAAGATTGCCGACGGGACGGGGCAGCGTCATACCGCCTTGGCGAGCCGGCTGTTCGTCAAGCAAATTCTCAAGTCGGTGAAAAGCGGTCCGGGCTGCAATCAACTGCTTCCAGACCCCGATTGCCATTTCAACCGGGCCTAGTGCCTTACCGAGGAGAATGGAACCAACAATCATGCCCCCAGGGGTCAATGCACCATCAATGACCAGCAAGGCACCGCCCCCCAAAACCAGCGACTGAACGGCGATCCGGAAAGTTTTGGTCGTTGCTGAAATGACGGCAGCCTTTTCGCTCGCCTCGTTTTGCAAGGAAAGAAAGCGTAGTTGCTTTTGCAACCAGCGACGCTTCAGGTTATCGAGCATCCCCATCGCTTCGATAATCTCGGCATTGCGCAGATTGTTCGTTGCATAGTTGTTGGCATTTGCCGAGACACCCGACGCCTCAGCCAGCAGCGCGCGGGTTTTGACTTCGGTTAGCCACGCCAGACCGAACAAGACCAAGGAAGCAAACAAGGCAAAAACACCCAACCAAACGTTGAACATGAAAATCACGAACAGGTAAAGGGGAGCCCAAGGCGCGTCGAAAAAGGCAAACAGACCATTACCGGTCAAAAACTGACGGACATTGGTTAAATCAACCATCGCCATACCAGCGTTGCTACCGCTCTTTTTGAGAATTTTTTCGAAAGATGCGACGAACACCCGATCGTTAAGCTTCAAATCCAACTGCGCACCAATGCGGATCAACAGCTTCGAGCGCGCGTACTCCAACATCCCCTGCATAACGTAAAAACCAATCATGATTAACGTAATCATGACTAGCGTCGTCACATTGCGACTTTGCAAAACCCGATCGTAAACCTGCAACATGTAAATGGAGGGAACCAAGCCGATCATATTAATGAAGAGGCTGAAAATCCCGGCGATATAGAACATTTTCCGGAAGGAATACAAGACTTCGGCTAGTTCCCCGCGGGGCTTAAAGTTTTTTTTCATAGAGTCCAACTCTCAAAACGTTCAAATACAGCACAGCCGATTTTTATTCCTGAACGACGACATACTCAGGCAAAAAATCGTCTCTTTTCACCAAATCAGAATCGCTACCAAATTCAACTGCCAAAAAATACCCCTCGACATCCCTTGCCAACACGATTTCCTTCACCTTCTCGCGCTGGAAGCGGCTCACCTCCTCGTCAGGCAAAGCCACGCCGAAACGCAAACGCCCCTCAAGGGAATACATCGAAAACTGACCATTCTTGATACTTAAGGTATGCCGGTCAAAATAAACTGGCGCCAAGGCGGAAAACACCACCCGAGGAATCGGGCGCGCTGGGAACTGGGCCACATTCCAGGGACTGGATGCCCCCTGACACACCGCCCTGGCCACACGGCAAACCGAGTAAATCGCGTTACACAACATCTGCGAGCCCAACTCAGGATACTTCGCACGCAAACCGTGATAAGCCAGGTGATGCAAGGCAACACGATTCCAGCAGCGACTCTCTCTCACAACTTCCCAGAGGCAGGTACAGACCTCGGCAAAGAGGCGTTGCAAGCCCTCCAGGCTTTTCTGTTCCTTTTCCCCCACAGGAAGTCGGATGACGATTCGCGATTGCATCCGAAGGATTATACACCATCATCTCCTATATGAATTTTTTTGGCCGCCTATTCGCTCATTTTTTAGGCACGAAAAAGCCGGCCTACCGCGTACAATTTCACTTTCATTTTTCAGACCGGCAATGAGCACATACGCTATCGGAGACATCCAGGGTTGCTACGATTCCCTGTGCCATCTACTGGAAAAGTGCAATTTCGATCCGGCAGCCGATCGCCTCTGGCTGGTCGGCGACTTGGTCAATCGCGGTCCAAAATCGCTGGAAACCCTGCGCCTGATGAAGTCGCTCGGCCCGGCCGCGTTGACCGTGCTCGGCAACCACGACCTCTATCTGCTGATGGTGGCCGAAGGCGGCGCCAAGTTCCGGGCCAAGGACGACACGCTGCAAGCCGTCTTCGACGCACCGGACTGCGCCGAATTGATGCTCTGGCTGCGCCAGCAGCCGCTCTGCCACACCGAGGGTGAATATTGCCTGGTCCATGCCGGCCTGTTGCCACAGTGGACAGCAACCCGCGCCCGCGAACTGGCCCGGGAAGTCGAAGCAGCCCTGCAAGGCGCGGATTACCGCAAATTCATCAAGAACCTGTGGGGCAGCGAACCGGCCGGCTGGTCAGATGACCTGAGCGGCTGGCCGCGACTGCGCGTTATCGTCAATGCGATGACCCGGATGCGTTTCTGCACCCCGGAAGGCATCATGGAATTCAAGGCCAAGGGCAAGTTGGTCAATGCGCCAGTCGGACATCTTCCCTGGTTCGACGCACCAAATCGACAAAGTGCCGATTCAGTCCTGGTCACCGGCCACTGGTCGGCGCTCGGCCTGAAGATCACGCCGAATTTTCTGGCACTGGACTCCGGCTGCCTGTGGGGCGGCCATCTGACGGCGGTGCGCCTGGAAGATCGACAGGTGTTTCAGGTGGATTGCTCACCCGGGGAAGCCCAGCCCCTGAAGCGATAGCTTCGCGCGCCTGAGCGGCGACCTGCTTGCGGTCCTCGCCATTCAGGCCAAGCACCGGTGTCGTCACCAGCCGGGCAACCAGCCGCTTGCGACGCAGGATGGAGCCAGTACATTGGCCGAGCGAAATATCGCCATCGTAGCGCGGCGCCAGGCTGCGCTGCCCATCCTGCTCCCAGTACGAAATCGCCACCGGCAGGACCGGATGGCCGGCACTCAGTGCCGGCTGCAGCAGCGCCGCGTGAAAATGCAACAGGCTGCGACCATCGGTTGTCGTTCCCTCCGGAAAGAGCGCCACATGGCGCCCCCGGTCCAGCAGGTCGGCGATTTCCTGATTGACGATGCGGGCATGGCCGCGACTGCCGCGACGCAGGAAAATGGTGTCGTTTCGCGCCGCCAGCCAGCCGATCACCGGCCAGTTGCGAACCTCCGCCTTGGAAACGAAGGCCGACGGCAAGGCAGCGTTGATAACGTAAATGTCGATCCAGGAAATATGGTTGGCCACCACCAGGGCGCCCGGCACCGCATGCGTCAAGTCGGCCTCGACCTCGACGCCCAGCGTGTCGAGCAGGGCAACGGCCCAGCTCGACTTGAGGCGCAAACGTGCCGCCTCGCTGCACAGCGGAAAAATCAGCAGGGTGACGACCAGCCCGCTACACACCAGCAGGGCCAGTCGGAACAGACGGAAACAGCGGATCAGTAAAGTGGTTTCTTTCAGACGACTTATCCCATGTAATGCTTGGCGTAACGACTCGACACCTTGGCCATCGGCATCAGGATGGGCAGATCCGCAGTGTTGAAATCGGGGTCCCATGCCGGTTCGCCACAGATCCAAGCGCCGGCCCGCAGGTAGCCCTTGATCAACGGAGGCGTTTCGGCCGGACGATCCTGCTGCAGGGCAGCCAGCGGCAGCGGACAACGCGGGAAAACGCGATATTCCTGCGGCCCGAGGTGCTCGGACAGGCGATTATACAGACTGGCTGCGGCGTGTCCGCCGTCCGCCATGCTGATCGAGGCACAGCCCATCAGGTAGTCGTAACCGCGTTCCATCATGTATTGAGCCAGACCGGACCAGAGCAGCGTGATCGTCGCGCCGGTACGGTAGTCCGGATGGACGCAGGAACGGCCGATTTCGACCAGGCGCGGACGCAGGTGCTGCAGGCGGGGCAGGTCGAACTCGTTTTCCGAGTAGTAGCCGACCTGACGGGCATTTTCCGGGGAGAGGACGCGATAGGTGCCGACCACCTCGCCGCTTTGCGTGTCGCGGACGACCAGATGCTCGCAGTAAGGATCGTAGATATCGTGATCGACGCCGGGCGTACGGCTCGGCAGATTGGCGCCCATTTCGCCGGCAAAAACGCGGTAGCGCAGGCGCTGGGCGTCGAGAATCTCGCTCTGGCTACGGGCAAAACCGACATCCAGACTTTGACGTTGCGGACGGCTACGGCCGGCTGCTTTCTGAATTTGTTCCATGATGTTCTCCGTGTGTTTACGGAGAACAAGTCTGGATGAGCGGTGTTACACCGGCGTTGCCCGAAGATGACGCCGGTGTTGCAGCAAAAAACTACCAGGGACGGGCGCCGAACGCCTGTTCATAGCGCCGGGCAATTTCCTCGCGGCTCGGCTGATGATTCTGGCCGCCACGATGGGCAATCTTGATCGCCCCCATCACCGCGGCCAGACGGCCGGTCGTCGTCCAGTCGAAACCGTTGGCGATCCCGTAGAGCAGACCGGACCGATAGGCATCGCCACAACCGGTGGGATCGACTACCTGGTCAGCCTGGACACAGGGAATATCGAAACGCTGGCCATCGGCGTAGATCTCCGAGCCTTCGCCGCCGCGCGTCACGATCAGGGCCTTCACTGCGCCTGCCAGTTGCTCCAGGCCGCGCCCGGTGCGATCACACAGCAGCCTGGCCTCGTAATCGTTGAAACAGGCGTAATCGGCCAGCTGGATGAAATCGAGCAATTCGTCGCCATTGAACATCGGCAGCCCCTGGCCCGGATCGAAGATGAAGGGCACACCGGCGGCGGCAAAATCGCGGGCGTGCTGCATCATGCCTTCGCGACCATCCGGAGCGACGATGCCGAGGGTGGCTCCGGCCTGCTCAACCTTGTTGAGATGCGAGAAGCTCATCGCGCCCGGGTGGAAGGCGGTGATCTGGTTGTCGTCGAGGTCGGTGGTGATGAACGCCTGGGCGGTAAAGGTGCCCGGCACGAGGCGGACATGCGCCCGCGTCAGACCCAGTTTGTCGAGGCGATCGAGGTACGGCGGTGCATCATCCCCCACCGTGGCCATGATCGTCGCATCGCCGCCGAGCAACATCAGGTTGTAGGCGATGTTGCCGGCACAACCGCCGAACTCGCGACGCAGTTCCGGCACCAGGAAAGCCACGTTCAGGATGTGGATCTGTTCGGGCAGGATATGGTTCTTGAAGCGGTCCGGAAAGACCATGATGTTGTCGAAAGCCAGCGAACCGCAGATCAGCGTAGTCATCGGGGAATAATCTCAGGGATAAAAGACGTATAGGCGATAGCCGGCGGCGCCGATGCCCTTGGCCTCGATCCACAATCGCACGGCCAATTCAGCGTTGGCAGCAAAGGATTTCTGTTTGGCAGCTGTCGGCGGCAGATAGTCCTCGGGCGCCAGCACCCGACGGGAAACCACCGCATCGCTGGTATCGGTCAAGGTCAATTCGAGCGCCGGCCAGGCCTGGGCGAAAGCCGCCCGATTGCGCAAGGTTGCCTGCAACACAAACAGACCGCGCTGGTTATCGGATTGCAGGTCGGAGGCATCGATTACCACCTGTTCGATATTGCGCGGCAGCGGTACGTCAATGTCGGCTAGCGCGTACATCGCAGCGGCATCGGGAAAACGCTGCACTACGGCGGCACGAAAATGGAACAGCAGCTGGCCCAGCAAAACGACGGCCAGCAACAAAGAAAACACGACGAACGGCCAGACCGGGTGCCTGGCTGGTTCGCTATCAAAACCGCCCAGACCATTACCGGCCAGCGTACCGGCCGCCCAGCGGTTGTATCCCGCCGTATCGCTCAACTCGCGCGCCGCCACCAGCCCGGCTTCGCGCGCAGCCAATGTCGTCTCTTCAGGAGTTTCGATCATCACCGGTTCTGCCAGACGTTCAACCGCCGGCAGAGGCTCGACCATCGACTCAACGACGATCGGCTCCAGCTCCGGCAAATACTCGGCTGCATCATCCAGAGGTGACAGCTGCGGTGCGCCAGCCCCAGCCGCTTCGGGCGCCGATTCTGGCACGTTCGGAAGAGACGTATCTGGCTGCTCGAACTGGACCTGACTCACTGCCGGTGGCGCAATCGGCTCATGCTGATACGCCGTCGGCGCAGTATATGCCGACTCGAACGGCGTCGAGGTCGGTTCGGTGGCTGAAGCCCCTGCTGCCCTGACCGGCGGCAATTCAGCCGCCGTATCCTGCACCAGTTGGTCGAAAGCATTGAACAAGGCCTGGCAATGCCCACAACGGACCTTGCCGGCCTTGAGACGCAACTGCTCGGTAGTCACACGAAAAACCGTGCTGCATACCGGGCAGCGTGTCCGCATCAGGGCTTTTCCCCGCTCAAGCACACCCAATCCTCACGTGTATCGGCTACTTGCAAGGGCAGCCACTGAGCATAGATGCCGATGATCTCCTCGGCCTGCTCGCGCAGGATGCCCGACAAGGCCAGCCGCCCGCCGGGACGGACGTGGGCACATATGGCCGGAGCCAGCACACGCAGCGGGTTGGACAGGATATTGGCGACAACCAGATCGTATTGGCCGGCAACCGGCGCGGCCGAGTCGGCGAACAGCGCCTCGACACCATTGCGCTCGGCATTGGCTCGCGCGGCATCGACCGCCAGCGGATCGATGTCGACCCCGGCGACCTTGCCCGCCCCGAGACGGGCAGCAGCGATCGCCAGGATGCCGGAACCACAGCCGTAATCGAGAACGCTGCAGGCAGCGCTGACATTTCGCTCCAGCCACTCCAGACAAAGCCGCGTGGTGGGGTGCGAACCCGTGCCAAAAGCCATGCCCGGGTCGAGAATCAGATTGACAGCCGCCGGATCGGGCGATTCGTGCCACGAAGGAACGATCCACAAGCGATCGGAAACGCGGATCGGATCGAACTGCGACTGGGTCAGTTGTACCCAGTTCTGTTCTTCGACCGGATCGACCACCCAGGCCGGCGTTTCGCTCAGCCCGACAGCGGCGCACGCGGCAGCAAGCAGGGCGGCGATATCGGCATCCGGCTCCAGCAATGCGACGACCCGCGAGTGCGCCCA
>DAIMCQ010000128.1:0-11308 GCA_036726285.1 Azonexus sp. | reverse complement strand
GAGCAGGGTTTCCGGTGACAACGGCACGAGCAGCCAGATGCCGAGCAGGGTCAGGCCGAGTTCGGCATGCGGCACCGGGGCGATCAGCCGGTGTTCGAGGGCGGCGATGCGGGCGAAGACGCGCGGCCCGACGACTTGCGCCCAGAGCGCACCGGCCAGCCCGCCCAGCGTGTTGCAGGCGAGATCGAGATTGGACGGGACGCGCGAGGGGAGCCAGGTTTGCAGACTCTCCAGCCCGAAGCTGACGCCGCCGGCAAACAACACGGCCAGGATGGGGGCGGTATAGCGACCGGGAACCCGGCTGAAGGCCAGGGTCAGGAAAAAGCCGAGCGGGACATAGACGGCGACATTGGTCACCAGGTCGAAAACCGTCCAGTAACGCGGCCAGCCGCCCTCGAGGAAGGCGAAGGGGGAAACGCCGGTATCCCGCCAGCCGGAGAACGGGTGCAGGCTGCCGTAGATCACCAGCCCACACCAGGCCAGCGCGAGATAACGGGCGAGCAGGATGGGGCCACGGCCGTGTTCGGTCATGGGTCTGATTCTAGGGCCTAACGCCGGCCGCGTCAGCCCTTATCTCGGGCGGCGGCCTAGTGCTGGTGCGGGTGATGGGCGGTGTGCTGGGTTTCGGCGGCGGCCCGGTGATGCAGCGCGGCGTGGCTATCCACCTGCGGCGTCGGCCGGCCAACCCATTGCGGCAACAGTGAGCCGGCGATCATGCCGAGCATGCTGACGGCGAGGCCGATCAGTTGCGGCGGCACCAATTGGCCGACATGGGCCAGCGCGTAGGCGTAGTTGCCGGCCTGGGCGGTGCTGCCGACCAGGCTCTCGATCAGCAACCAGGCGGTCAGGCCGCCGAAGATGGCGGCCAGCGCGCCCTGCGTCGTGGCGCGCTTCCAGAAGGCGCCGAAGAAGAGCGGCACGAAGGCGCCGGCCAGTGTCACCTTGTAGGCGTTTTCAACCATCTTGAAGATGCTGGCGTTGGAATACAGCGCGAAGCCGAGGACGACCGCGGCAAAGACCACGATCGAGGTGCGCATGACGCGCAGGAACTGGCGATCGCCCATGTGCGGGATGAAGCCGCGCACGATATTTTCCGAAAAGGCGACCGACGGCGCCAGCAGGGTGGCTGACGAGCAGCTCATGATGGCCGAGAGCACGGCGCCGAAGAAGATGGCCTGGGCGAGCAGCGGCGTGTGCTGCAGGACCAGGGTCGGCAGCACCAGCTGCGAATCGGTCTGCAGCAGGCCGTTGAACAGGTCGGGATCGATCAGCGTCGCCGAATAGGCGATGAACATCGGGACGAAGGTAAAGCAGAAATAGATCGAGCCGCCGAGCAGCGAGCCCCAGATGGCGATCTTTGCGGTCTTGGCCGAGGTGATGCGCTGGAAGACGTCCTGTTGCGGGATCGAGCCGAGCATCATGGTGACCCAGGCGCCGAGGAAGGACAGCCATTGCCAGGGATCGGCCGCGGGGAAGAAGTCGAGCTTGCCGGCCGCCGAGGCATGCTGGATCACGGTGTCGACGCCGCCGGCCGGGCCGGCGACCAGGGTCGCGATGTAGAACAGGCCGCCCATGATGACGCCCATCTGGACGAAATCGAGGATCGCCACCGAGAGCATGCCGCCGAAGGTGGTGTAGGTGAGGACGATGGCGGCGCCGAGGATCATGCCCGCCGTCTGGCTGATGCCGTCGTTGGTGACGACGTTGAAGACCAGGCCGAGGGCCTTGATCTGGGCCGAGACCCAGCCGAGGTAGGAGGCGACGATGCAGAGCGTGGTCAGCACTTCGACCGTGCGGTTGTAGCGCATGCGGAAAAAGTCGCCGAGGGTGAGGATATTGAGCTTGTAGAGCTTGGTGGCGAAGAAGAAGCCAGCGATGATCAGGCACAGCGACGAGCCGAAGGGGTCGGCGACGACGCCGCGCAGGCCTTCCTTGACGAAGGTGGCGGAGACCCCGAACACCGCCTCGGCGCCGAACCAGGTGGCGAACACGGTGGCGGTGACGACCGGCAGCGGCAGGTGGCGGCCGGCGACGGCGAAATCCTTGGCGCTATGGACGCGGGTCGCGGCGAAGAGGCCGATGCCGATGGAAACGAGCAGGTAAAGAACGACGAACCAGATCAGCATTTTGGCGCGGTCGACCGGGGCAAGGGGTTGAAAACGCGGGAATTATACGGTTATCGCACCACTGCAGGCGCAGCCCCGACGGCAAGAATTTCGCACGGCAGGCTTTCCCGCCGGAGGGCTAAAAATCGGGCGGGCAGTGGAAGGCCAGCGCCTCGCCGCTCAAGGGGTGCACGAAGGCGAGATCCATGGCGTGCAGTAGCAGGCGCGGTGCCTTGTGTTCGGCCGGGCCACCATAGAGTTCGTCGCCCAGGATGGGATGGCCGAGGGCGGCCATATGCACCCGCAACTGATGCGAGCGGCCGGTCACCGGCTCCAGGGCGACGCGCGTGGTGTGTTGCACCGGATCGACTTCCAGCCGGGTGAAACGGGTCAGCGAGCGCTTGCCGATGTCGTGATCGACCTTCTGCCGGGGGCGATTCGGCCAGTCGCAGATGAGTGGCAGGTCGATCTCGCCAGCCGTCTCGGCCAGCTCGCCGTCGACCACTGCCAGGTAGCGCTTGTCCACGGCCCGTTCGCGAAACAGCCGGTTGATCTCGCTTTGCATCGCTTCGCCCCGGGCCAGCACCAGCAGGCCGGAGGTGGACATGTCGAGGCGATGCACGATCAGCGCATCCGGGTATTCGGCCTGGACCCGGCTGGCCAGGCAGTCCTGCTTGTCGTCGCCCCGGCCGGGTACCGAGAGCAGGCCGGCCGGCTTGTTGACGACGAGCAGGCTGGCGTCGGCGAAGAGCACAGTCAGGCCATTATCGGGTGGCGGCGTGTAGGGGATGGACATGGGGGATCGGGCGTCGATTGAGAATCTGCTTGCCAAGCCCGCACAGTAAATGTACTGTATTTATACCCAGTGCTCCGGGGCGGAAAGCGGCAAGCCAGAGAATATACCGCGTGTTTCCGTGCTTTTTCCGGATATTGCCGCCGGCCGATCGTCGTTTGTTCCTGGCCGTGGCTTGCACCAGCTCTGCAAACTCTGCAATTTCTATTCCATCTTTGGCCCCTGTGCCATAATCCCGTCAAATTTCCGAGGTACGCCCATGGACGACAACAAGGCAAAGGCGCTGGCCGCAGCGCTGCAACAGATTGAAAAGCAGTTCGGCAAAGGTTCCATCATGAAGATGGGCGATGCCGAAATCGACGAAGGCATCCAGGTTGTGTCGACCGGTTCGCTCGGTCTGGACATCGCGCTGGGCGTCGGCGGCCTGCCCCGCGGCCGCGTTGTCGAAATCTACGGTCCGGAATCCTCCGGCAAGACCACGCTCTGTCTGCAGGTCGTTGCCGAGATGCAGAAACTGGGCGGTACCGCTGCCTTCATCGATGCCGAACATGCGCTCGATCCGCAATATGCCCAGAAGCTCGGCGTCAATGTCGGCGACCTGCTGATCTCGCAGCCCGATACTGGCGAACAGGCCCTGGAAATCGCCGACATGCTGGTGCGTTCCGGTTCGGTCGACATCATCATCGTCGACTCCGTCGCGGCCCTCACCCCGCGCGCCGAAATCGAAGGCGAAATGGGCGACCAGATGGTCGGCCTGCATGCCCGCCTGATGTCGCAGGCGTTGCGCAAACTGACCGCCAACATCAAGAAGACCAACACGCTGGTCATCTTCATCAACCAGATCCGGATGAAGATCGGCGTCATGTTCGGTTCGCCGGAAACCACCACCGGCGGCAACGCACTGAAGTTCTACGCTTCCGTCCGCCTCGACATCCGCCGCATCGGTTCGATCAAGAAGGGCGACGAGGTGATCGGCAGCGAAACCAAGGTCAAGGTCGTCAAGAACAAGGTCTCTCCGCCGTTCCGCGAGGCGATCTTCGATATCCTGTACGGCGAAGGCATTTCCCGTCAGGGCGAAATCGTCGAAATGGGCGTCGCTCACAAGCTGGTCGACAAGTCCGGTGCCTGGTACGCCTACAAGGGCGAGAAGATCGGCCAAGGCAAGGACAATGCCCGTGAGTTCCTCAAGGCGCATCCGGAAATCGCCCAGGAAATCGAGGCAGGTATCCGCGAAGCGGCTAGCACCAATGTCATCAAGCCGGTCAAGGCCGCCAAGACGGATGCCTGATCCGGTTGTCGCGTTGCGGGTTGCCGCGCTTCGACTCCTCTCCCGGCGCGATCACAGCCGGGCCGAGTTGAAGGGCAAGCTCGCCGCGCAGGCGGAGAGTGAAGAGCAGCTGGATGCCGTGCTCGACACCTTGCAGGCCGAGCGCCTGCTCTCCGACCAGCGTTATGCCAGCCAGCGGGCGGTTGCCCGCGGCAGTCGTTACGGCAATGCCCGGCTGAAGCAGGAGTTGCGACAGCACGGCGTCGGCGACGACGACATCGCTGCCGCCCTGCCCGAGGCCGGCGATGAAACCGAGCGTTGCCAGGCGGTGTGGGCGAGAAAATTCCGCAATCTGCCGCAATCGGCCGAGGAGCGGGCAAAACAGATGCGTTTTTTGCAATATCGCGGTTTTTCCGGCGACGCCATTCGTCGGGTAATGCGCGGAGCCGATGAATGAGCGAAACCCGAATTTCCACCCTGGCGGCCCATAACCTGAAGAAGCGCTACAAGGCGCGGACGGTGGTCGAGGATGTCTCCTTCGAGGTGAAAAGCGGTGAAGTGGTCGGCTTGCTCGGTCCGAACGGCGCCGGCAAGACTACCTGTTTCTACATGATTGTCGGTTTGGTACCGGCCGATGGCGGCGATGTCCATATCGACGATGCCCGCCTGACCCATCTGCCGATGCACAGCCGGGCGCGTCAAGGCCTGTCCTACCTGCCGCAGGAAGCTTCGGTCTTTCGCAAGCTCAATGTCGAGGAAAATATCCGGGCCGTGCTCGAACTGCTGAAGCTGCCGCAGAACGAGCTGGACGACCGGCTGGAAGGTTTGCTGGGCGAGTTGCACATCGGCCATGTCCGGCATGTCAATGCCTCGGCGCTGTCCGGCGGCGAGCGCCGCCGGGTCGAGATCGCCCGGGCACTGGCCACCAATCCGCGCTTCATCCTGCTCGACGAACCTTTCGCCGGCGTCGATCCGATTGCCGTGCTGGAAATCCAGAAAATCATCCGCTTCCTCAAGGAGCGCGGGATCGGTGTCCTGATTACTGATCACAATGTCCGTGAAACGCTGGGTATTTGCGATCACGCCTACATTATTAACGCCGGTCGCGTTCTGGCTGCTGGACGGCCGGATGAAATCGTTGATAATGAAAGCGTGCGTAAGGTTTACCTCGGCGAGCATTTCAAGCTCTGACCGATAAGCAGCGCCCTGACAAGAATCGATGAAGCCAGCACTCCAACTCAAACTATCCCAGCACCTGGCGCTGACGCCCCAGTTGCAGCAGTCGATCAAGCTCTTGCAGTTGTCGACCGTCGAGATGCAACAGGAAATCGAGCGTTACCTGCTTGAAAACCCGATGCTGGAGCGCGACGACGATCAGGGTGGTGAGTCCTTCTCGGCAGCGCAGCAGTTCGATTCACCGCGTAACGAAGAGAGCCGCAGCGAGGCCGCCCCGGCCGAAGAGCGCGAGCCGCGTGAAGAGCGCGATCAACAGGAAGTTCCCTCCTCCCCGTCGGAAATCGATGACGACCGCTGGACTTCGGACGCTGGGACTTTTACCGGTGCCGGCCGCGATGACGAGGACGACAACGAGTCGCAGGACATCCACGCCGCCACGACCAGCCTGCGCGATCATCTGGGCTGGCAACTGGGGATGACCCAACTCAGCGAGCGCGACCGCAGTCTGGTTCGTTTCCTGATCGAAGCGCTCGACGACGATGGCTATTTGTCCACGCCCTTGCAAGAGCTGTGGGAAACCCTGCCGCCGGAATACGAGATCGAGATCGAAGAACTCGAAATCGCGCTGCACCACATCCAGCATTTCGATCCGATCGGGATCGGTGCCCGCAGTCCCAGGGAATGCTTGGCACTGCAGTTGAAGGCCATGCCCGAAGACGAGGTGCAGGCTCTGGCGCTGAGTATCGTCGACAAGCATCTCGAACTGCTGGCGGCGCGCGATTTCACCAAGATCCGCCGGCTGACCGGTTGCGACGACGAAAACCTGAAGGCTGCCCAGGCACTGATCGTCAGCCTCAATCCCCGCCCAGGGGCTCGCTTTGCCCAGGTTGAAGCACGTTACATCACGCCGGACGTGATGGTGAAGAAGCTCAAGGGCAAATGGACGGCCTACATCAATCCCGATGCCTACCCGCGTCTGCGCATCAATCGCCTTTACGCCGAGATCCTGTCCCGGCAACGGCGCGGTAACGGCAACCTGACCGGACAATTGCAGGAAGCACGCTGGCTGATCAAGAACGTCCAGCAGCGCTTCGACACCATTCATCGCGTTACCCAGGCCATCGTCGAACGTCAGCGCCAGTTCTTCGAACATGGCGAGGTCGCCATGCGGCCGCTGGTATTGCGGGAAATTGCCGATATTCTCGGCTTGCACGAATCAACGGTATCGCGTGTCACCAGCCAGAAATACATGGCGACGCCACGTGGTATTTTTGAACTGAAGTACTTTTTTGGCAGCCATGTTTCCACCGATACCGGTGGCGCCTGTTCTGCCACCGCCATTCGCGCCCTGATCAAGCAATTGATCAGTGCCGAGGATGGCAAGAAGCCCTTGTCGGATAGTCAAATATCCGAAATACTAGGCCAGCAGGGAATCGTTGTTGCTCGACGTACGGTTGCGAAATACCGTGAGTCGCTCAACATCCCGCCGGTCAATTTACGCAAGACCCTGTAGAGAGAGGAGAAAAGCATGAATCTGCAGATCGCTGGTCACCATATCGAAGTAACGCCGGCATTGCGCGAATACGTCGAAAACAAGCTCGACCCCGTTGTTCGCCACTTTGACAAAGTTACTGGCGTGAACGTCATTCTGTCGGTTGAAAAACTGAAGCAGAAGGGCGAAGTCACGTTGCACGTTCCGGGCAAGGACATCCATGTCGAAGAGTCCGGCGATGACCTGTATGCAGCCATTGACGCGTTGTTTGACAAACTTGATCGTCAAGTCCAGAAGTACAAGCAGAAGGTGCAGGATCACCATCGTGGTGACAAGGCTGCCAACTACGTAGCCGAATAAGCACGTGCCAGAAGGCCGCGACCGCCTTGTCGCGGCCTTTGTCGTCTTAGCATCTCTTCTATGAATCCCTTATCAAACATCCTGTCTGCCTCGCAGGTGCTTCTCGACCTCGATGCCAGCAGCAAGAAGCGGGTATTTGAGCAAGCCGGCATGCTTTTCGAGGGGCATCTTGGCATTGCTCGCGCTGTCGTTTTCGACAGCTTGTTCGCCCGTGAAAAATTGGGTTCCACTGGCCTGGGGCAAGGTATTGCCATTCCACATGGCCGGATCAAGGGACTCAAGCAGGCCGCAGGTGCATTTATCCGCTTGGCCACCCCGGTTCCTTTCGACTCGCCCGACGGTAGACCGGTCAATCTGCTTTTTGTTTTGCTGGTGCCAGAACAGGCGACCGAACAGCATTTGCAGATTCTCTCGGAACTGGCTCAGCGTTTTTCCGAGCGTCCTTTCCGGGAGGCTTTGTTGACGGCGGCTGATGCAGCTTCCGTTGTTTCCCTCTTTCAGGCCTGATTTTCGCGGTGCGTCACATTAACCTCGTCCAGCTTTACGAGGACAACCGAGAAAAGCTGTTGTTCAACTGGATGAGTGGTCACCAGTCGGATCGACGCATCGAAATCAAACTTTCGAATAATTACGGAGCCGATGTCGTTGGCCATGTCAACGTCATCCATCCGGAGCGTCTTCAAGTCATGGGGCAGGCTGAGTACGACTGGGCAATACGTATCGGCGAACGTCGTTTCGGTCAGATGTTCAATGACCTGTTGGCAGCCCAGCCACCGGCCGTGATTGTGGCAGATGGACTGACTCCGCCGGAAATCGTGGTTGAAGCTTGCCAAAGCTCGAATACGCCTTTGATTTTCTCTCCCAAGCCGTGCTCGGCCGTCATCGATTTACTACGTATATACCTGTCCTCGCGGCTGGCTGATACGGTCAATCTGCATGGCGTGTTTATGGACGTGTTCGGAATGGGGGTATTGATCACGGGGGATTCCGGGGTCGGCAAATCAGAATTGGCGCTGGAACTGATTTCCCGTGGTCATGGTCTGGTTGCCGACGATGTTGTCGAAATGGCACGTATTGCACCGACCACCATCGAGGGGCGCTGCCCCGGTATGTTGCGTGACTTTCTCGAGGTCCGCGGTCTCGGCTTGCTCAATATCCGGACTATTTTTGGCGAAACGGCCTCTCGCCGGAAAATGAAATTGAAACTGATCGTGCATCTACAAAAGACGGTGGCCGGAAATGATGCGCCACGCCTGCCCCTTGACGCGCAAAGCCAGGAAGTTCTCGGGGTTCTTGTCCGCAAAGTCCTGATTCCTGTGGCAGCTGGGCGTAACTTGGCGGTCTTGCTGGAGGCTGCCGTACGCAACACGATCTTGCAATTGCGCGGTATCGACAGCATGCAGGACTTCATGGACCGGCAGCAGCGCATGATGCTTGACGATGATGCTTGATTGGTCGATAGTGCAGCGGCATTTTTGTTTTCCCAACCAGATCCAGGAGATGTGAGATGAAAAAACTGATTGCATTGCTCGCGATTGCCTGTGCCGCCTCCTCGGTTTACGCCGCCGATGACTGTGCCGCCCGTGCCGCAGAAAAGAAATTGGCTGGTGCTGCCAAGACCAGTTTTCTGAAGAAGTGCCAGGCTGATTCGCAGACGCCCGAAGAGGCCAAATGCGCTGCTGCAGCAGCCGAAAAGAAACTGGCAGGGGCCGCCAAGAACAGTTTTACCAAGAAATGTGTGGCTGACGCCCAAGGCGCAGCCAAATAAACGCGATCAGGCGTTAATTTGATCGACTATCTGCGGATAGTCGATCTTTTGCTGATCAAAGATGTTCGAAATCAGCAATTTCCGCAGCGGGGTCGTTGCGTGAAGTCCCGAAACAGATCCCCCCGTTACCTTCCAGCAGAATTTCGTGGCGGCGAATCAGGATTTCCTGTTTTCCGGTAAAACAGACGAAAGTCCCGTTCGTACTGGTATCGACCAGATAATAGCCATCAGATCGACGCTCGATGCGCGCGTGTAGCCGCGATGCCTTGCGGTCTTCGACCTGTAATTTGTTGCCGAGATCACGCCCCAGTGTCAGAACGGGGGTTTTGTCGTCGAGAAGATGCGCCTTGCCCCGGTAACGTACGCACAGGCGGCGGGTGGGCAGAATGCTCGGGGTATTGGATGCGGCATCATTGATCGATTGGCTGACCCACTCGATGAGGAAGAGGCTTAACTGCTCGTCATCCTGGGGGATGGGATCAAGGTTTTGCATCTCACGGTAATTGACGGTTCCGCTCTTGGGCAACTCATTGATCAGATGCGAACTGGCCAGAATCTGATCGCGTCGCGCCGCCCCGACGATGCGTGCGGCGCTGGTGATGACTTCACCACTAAGCTGGCCGTCACTTTCCTCGGTCACCAGACCAACATGCAGACCGATGCGAATAGTCAGCTTCAAGCCTGAAACGGGGGGCAGGTCGGCAATTCGTTGCTGCATGTCGATCGATGCCTGGCAGGCATCTTCTGCCGACTCGAAGGCGGCGAGTAGTTCGTCACCGACAATCTGAACCGTATGCCCCCGGTAACCGTCAATCGAGCGGTTCATTCGCTTCAAGCAGCGCTCGACCGCATGCATTGCCTCGGTATCGCCCAGGCGTTCAAAAAGCCGAGCACTTCCCGAAACGTCGGCAAACATGACGAATAATTTGCGTTGGTGGCTACTCATCGACGGCGATCTGGGCACAGGTGAGAGGGTTGTTGATTATAAACTGATTGTGCTGTCTGTAATTATGCCGAGATGCTGATCGGGATTGTTCCACTGATCGGCATTTCCGGGCTGTCGAAAGCGATGTCGCCTTCTTCAACCGGTGTATCCAGCGTCAGTCCACGGAAGTCAAACAGATTGGCATCGGCCAGGTGCGACGGAACGATACTTTGCATGGCAGTAAATACCGACTCGGTACGACCGGGATAACGCTTGTCCCAGTCTTGCATCATTTCCCGGATTTTCTGGCGTTGCATGTTTTCCTGCGAGCCGCAGAGATTGCACGGAATAATCGGAAATTCCATGCCGCGGGCGAACTTGGCGATATCGCTTTCGGCACAGTAGGCCAATGGGCGGATGACGATATGCGCCTTGTCGTCGGTGACCAGTTTCGGTGGCATGGCTTTCATTCTGCCGCCGAAGAGCAGGTTGAGGAACAGGGTATGCACCATGTCGTCGCGGTGATGGCCGAGCGCGATCTTGTTGGCGCCCAATTCCTTTGCCGTCTTGTAGATGATGCCGCGGCGCAGGCGGGAACACAGAGAACAGGTGGTCTTGCCTTCCGGAATCTTGTCTTTGACGATGGAGTAGGTGTCTGCTTCGATGATGCGGTATTCGATTCCCAGCGATTCGAAGTACGCGGGCAGAATATCGGCTGGAAATCCGGGCTGCTTCTGATCGAGGTTCATCGCGATCAAACGGAACTTTACCGGCGCCCGCTGCTGTAGTGCCATCAGCATCGCAAGCAGGGTGTATGAATCCTTGCCGCCGGAGACGCAGACCAGAATGGTATCGCCGTCCTCGATCATGTTGTAGTCGCCGATTGCCTTGCCGGTGTTGCTTTCAAGGGTCTTGCGAAGTTTTTGCAGGGTATTGGAGAGAGTCATCGTGATCTGGTTTGCCGGCTAACAAGTCGGTTGGACGCGATAGGCGCATCAAAGGCGGGAGTTTACCCGAGTCCAGGCGCGACAAGCCGGTGATATTTCACACGATTTCATTCTTGGCTATCTCGTAGGCAGGCGTGTTTTTGCCAAGAGCTCGGCCGCTCCTGGAATTGCCAGCTAAAATCCTGCATTTTTGCGAGTTGCCATGAGCCTGCCCCTGCCCTCACCCGAAGCTCAAGACCATAGCCGGCGCTTGGTCGAAGCGATTCGGCAGGAAATTGCCATGCTGGGGGGCTGGATGCCTTTTGGATGGCTTCGACGATTACCTGCAAGCGGCCGCTGCGATCGCGAGTGTCGCGGTGGCGGCCATCAGCGCCGGGGCGATTCCCTCCGCGTCCACCTTCTGGGGACAACTGCACGCGGTCCCGGAGTCACGCATCATCCACCAGGAGGACGGAACCGGCCTGGCGGTGCTGAC
>DAIMCQ010000127.1:0-11358 GCA_036726285.1 Azonexus sp. | reverse complement strand
CGGCCGCGACATCGGCCGCCATTTCGGCCCGCGCCGCCCGCAGCATGGGCATCGGCATCACGGCGCCGCTTTGCTGGATGATCAGCTTCTTGATCTTGTAGCTCTTGTCTAGCGTCCGGCCGATGATCGCCGCCCGCGCTTCAAAGGCGCGGATGGCATCCTGCAGGACGGCCTCCTCGGCCTGCTTGCGGGTGTCCGGCGCGGGGCGTTGGTTGACGTTGCCGATTGCCAGCTTCATCTGCTGCAAGCGCGCCAGCAGGTCGGAGATGGCGGCGCCATCCTTCGATTCCAGCTGCAACTCGGCGCGCATCCGCCAGCCATCGATCTTGCGGGTATTGGCATAGATCGGCGAGGTGTGCTGGCTGCCGCTCTTGACGCTGACGCCGGGCTTGGCCTTGATCACCCGCAGTGCCTCATTGAGGTCCTGGTTGACCTTGCGCGCCACTTCGGCCGGGTCGGCGGCATTGGCTTCGGCAAACACCGTGGCGCGGATCAGGTCGTTCGCCGCCGGCAGGCTGGCTTCGGCGGAAAGCTCGATCAGGGTCCCGGCCTGGGCGGCAGGCAGGGCGAGGGCAAGCAGCAGGGGCAGGGCAAGGCGGGCTGGGTTCGGCATGGGGGCGATCTCCGGTAGCGCAGGGCAAGGGCGGCCATTATGCACCTGGCACGGCAGGGCGCGGCGAGCGTTTGCCGATCAGCCGTCGGTGGCGCTTGGGCGTCGTGCAGCGGGAGGGGATTGCCGTGGCGGTGATAAGATCGGGCGATGAATTCACTCGACAAACTCGCCGAGCAACTCGGCAACAGCCTGCTCGCCCGCGGTGAATTGCTGACCGCGGCCGAGTCCTGCACCGGCGGCTGGCTGGCCCAGTCGGTCACGGCCATTGCCGGCAGTTCAGCCTGGTTCGACCGTGGTTTCGTGACCTATTCGAATGCCGCCAAGATGGACATGCTGGGCGTGCCGGAAACGACGCTGGCGCGCCACGGTGCGGTCTCGGAGCCGACGGCGCGCGCCATGGCCCAGGGCGCATTGGCCCACAGCCTGGCCGACTGGAGCGTGGCGATCACCGGGGTGGCCGGGCCAAGCGGCGGCTCGCCGGATAAACCGGTGGGGACGGTGTGTTTTGCCTGGGCACAAAAAGATGCCGGTTGCGAGGCGCAGACTTGCCATTTCTCAGGCGACCGGGCGGCGGTGCGCCAGCAATCGGTAGCCCACGCCTTGAAAGGCTTGCTCGCCCGCCTGGCCGACAGCCGGCTTCAAGCCTGATTTCTCCAGGCAACCTAGTGAACGGCCTAGGGCTGTGCAGCGAAAAGTGAAGGACTACAATCGCTGCAGGGAGAGAACATGCGTCACATCAAGCTCGATGCGTCATCGCTGGCGCATCACCTGAAGGATTTGTCGGCCACGGCAGCGGGCTTGCTGGCCTTGCTGCCGGAAGCCGAAAAAGCGCAGTTGCCGTTACTCCAGGCGGCATGCCGGGAGCATGGGCTAAGCCTGGTCGGGGCCATTTTCCCGGCTTTGGTGGTCGATCAGGCCTTCGTCACCGAAGGTGCCTGGCTGATGGCTTTCGAGACCATGCCGGCGCGTTTTGCCTTACCCGAGCTGCCGGCCGATGCCCAGCTGGCGGCGGCGCATATTGCCGACCGGGCGCGCCAGGGGCTGACCGCACCGCAACCGGGCGTGCCGAAACCGACGCTTTTCATGCTGTTCGACAGCATGCTCCCGAACATTGCCAGCATGCTCGATGGCCTGTACCTCGATCTCTCGAACCGGGTCGATTACGCCGGCGTCAATGCCGGCAGCGAGACTTTCCAGCCGATGCCCTGCCTGTTCGACGAAAACGCGTCGTTTGGCAACGGCATGCTCGGCCTGATCCTGCCCGGCCATACCGCGGCCGGGCTCGAGCATGGCTTCGTTCGTCCGGAGCGGGCGATGAGCGCGTCATCTACCGAGGGCAACCGGATTGCCAGCATCGACTGGCAACCGGCATTCTCGGTGTACCAGCAAGTGATCAAGGCTGAATACGGTATCGACCTGACCCCGGATAACTTCTATCACTACGCGGTGCATTTCCCCTTCGGCATCCAGCAGGCGAACGGCGAGGTCGCCGTGCGCATCCCGGTCGCCTTGGCCGAAGATGGTTCGCTGTATTGCGTCGGCGAGATTCCGGAAAATGCCATGCTGGTTCTGCTCAAGGCGCCGGCGCTCGGGGAAAGCGACTGCATCGCCAATCTGGCGCGCAAGCTGACGGCGGAAAACGGGCCACAACAAGGCGGCGAACTGCTGACCTTCTACTGCGCCGGTCGCCGCATGCACCTCGGAGCGGATGCCGAACGGGAGCTGGTTGACCTGCATGCGGCAACCGGCGTCGCCCGGATGGCCGGGGCGCTCTCCCTGGGTGAAATCGGCAGTACGCGGCGTTGGGGTTATCCGATATTCCATAACGCCACATTGGTCTGTACGCCCTGGCGGCGCCCATGAATCGCGAACAGATTCTCAGCGTGTTGCATGATCTGTCGCTGACGGTCGGCGGCGAGGTGAGTCTCGACCGCTTGCTGCAGAAAACCTTGCAGCGCCTGCTTTTCCACACCGGCTTTCCGGCCGGGGTGGTGTTTGTCGATCGCCAGGACTCCGAATTCGGGCCGAGCGCTCTCCTGGCTGCGGCGGTCGGCGACTATCGCTTGGCCGATTGCCGGCATAGCCGCTTTGCGCTGCCCGAGGCGCTGCTTTCAGGCCGGGTCGAGTTGCTGGCTGATCCGACGCTGCTCAGCCGGCTATCGCTCGACCAAACCTACACGCATTGCTTGCGTTTGCCGGTCGACCAGCAATGTCAGATCCTTCTGCTCTCGCCGTCGGCGCCGACCACGACCCTGCCGCTGACCCAGATATTCCAGCCGGTGCTGGCCAATCTGGCCAAGGCAATCGTGCTCTGTCGCAACAACGAGCGGCTGACTGCACGCCTGGCCGCCGACCGCGACGATGCCCGGGCCGAACTCGCGGTGGCGCTGGCGCAGAGCGAGCGCGAGCGCGCCTTCCTCGACAGTCTGTACGATGCCATTCCCGACTTGGTCTGGGTGAAGGACCCGAGCGGTGTCTATCTCTCCTGCAATCCCAGCTTTTGCCGGCTTTACAACGCCGACGAGCATGCCATTGTCGGCCGCCGCGACGAGGATTTCGTCAGCCAGGAGCAGGCCGAATTCTTCCGCCGCAACGACCAGCTCGCTGCCGCGGCAGATGGGCCGACTTTCAACGAGGAGTGGCTGAGCTTTGCCGATAACGGCTATCGCGGCCTGTTCGAAACCATCAAGACGCCGATGCGGGATCGTGAAGGTCACCTGATCGGCGTGCTCGGGATTTCACGCGAGATCACCGAGCGGCGACGCATCGAAGAAGCCCTGCGCGCCAGCGAGGCGGAATTGGCCATCCATCGGCAAAACCTCGAAGCCCTGGTGGCTGAACGCACCCGGGCCCTGGCCGAAGCCAACATGCGCCTGGAGCAGACGCAGTTCGCGATGGACCGGGTGGGCATCGGCATCCACTGGGTCGATTGCGACAGCGGTCGTTTCGTCTACGTGAATCCCGCTGCGGCAGCGATGCTGGGCTACCGCCCCGACGAAATGCTTGAAATGAGCGTGCCGGATATCGATCCCGCCTTTCCGTCGGGTGTCTTTGCGTCGCACACGCAGGACTTCCGCGCGCAGCAGCAGGTCAGTTTCGATACCGTCAACCGACGTCGTGACGGCAGCGATATCCCGGTCAACGTCACCTTGTACTACCGTCCGGCCAGCCCGGTCGAGCCGGCGCGCTTCATCTCCTTTGTCCGCGACATCAGCGATCGCAAGCGTGCCGAGCAGCAATTGCGCGAGGCCAGGGACATGGCCGAATCGGCAACGCGTGCCAAGAGCAGCTTTCTGGCCAATATGAGCCACGAGATCCGGACGCCGATGAATACCATCATCGGCACGACGCACCTGATGCGTCGGGCGGGCTTGAATGAGGTCCAGGCCGCGCAGGTACGGCGTATCGAAACGGCCGGCCAGCATTTGCTGTGCGTGATCAACGACATTCTCGATCTATCGAAGATCGAGGCCGGCAAGTTCGAACTGGACAGCGTTTCGCTGGCGCCGGCCAGCATTCTCGAAGAGGTTGCCGTGATGTTGAGCGAACCGGCCCTGGCCAAGGGACTGAGTTTGAAGGTCGAGGCGGCCAATCTCCCGGACCATTTGCTCGGCGATGCGACTCGATTGAAACAGGCCTTGCTCAACTATGCCAATAACGCAATCAAGTTCACCAACCAGGGGACGGTTGTCTTGCGGGCCCGGGTGCTGAGCGAGGAGGCCGGTGCTGTCTTGATGCGCTTCGAAGTCGAGGATACCGGGATCGGCATCGAGCCGGCGGTACTGGCCCGCCTGTTCAAGCCCTTTGAGCAGGCCGATGCTTCAACGACGCGACAGTTCGGTGGCACCGGGCTTGGCTTGGCGATCTCCCGCCACCTTGCCGAATTGATGCAAGGTACGGCCGGTGCCAGCAGCCGGCCGGGCCAGGGCAGCACGTTCTGGCTGACGGCGCGTCTGCGTCGCCCGGATGCTCAGGCGGAGGACCGTCGGCTGGATACCTCCGGGATGGCGGAGCAAGTGCTGCAACGCGATTTTTCCGGTTGTCTGGTGCTGGTCGTCGAGGATGAGCCGATCAATCGGGAGGTGACGAGCCTGCTGCTCGAGGACGTCGGCTTGCGAGTCGACGTAGCGGTCGACGGTTGCGAAGCAGTGGAAAAGCTGCGACGAGACGACTATGCCCTGATCTTGATGGATATGCAGATGCCGCGCCTCGATGGCGTCGGCGCCACCCGGCAGATTCGCCAGCTGCCGAATGGTCGCAGCCTGCCCATCCTGGCCCTGACCGCCAACGTTTTTGCCGAGGATCGCGATATTTGCCTGGCGGCCGGCATGAATGACTTTGTCAGCAAGCCGGTTGATCCGGCGCAGTTGTATGCCAGCTTGCTTTACTGGCTGCAACGAAGTGGCGGGGCGCCATCCCGCTGCATGCCAGGCGCTTGAGCCGGGCGGCTGGACTAGGGAAAGAGCTGGCTTGACCGGCTTGGCCTTTCGTCACAGACTGTGGCGGATTGCATAATGAATATTCTGCAGTTTTCCCTGTGAGGAGTGAGGAGCCGTGTTCGAGTGCTGCGTCCGGTTGAGCCGGAGTGATCTGTTGCGCCTGACTCGACGAAAGCGGCATTGATGTCACGCCATCGGCATGGTTCGATTGCAGCCTCGGTCATCGTCCTGATCGTGGTGACCGTTTCGTTCCTGCTTGCCGTCGTCGGTGCCGTCAGTTACCACTATTACAGCAGCCAACAGCGCGCTAGCTTCGGGCAGATGCTGGAATTGGGCGCCGATCAGTTCCAGACGGCAGTGGCACCGGCCGCCTGGAGTCTGGATTACCCGCAGATCAACAAATTGATGGAAAGTCGGCTGCGCGACGGCAATGTGGTCGGCGTCGTCGTCGAGCTTGAAGAGCGCAAGTTGGTGCTGGCACGCAATCCCAGCGGCCAACTACAGGTTTCCGACCGCGAGTTCGATAGCAGCGGCCTGGTTGCCAGCCGGCGCAGCATCGAATACGCCGGCCAGACGCTCGGTCAAGTTCATATCTATGCCAGCAATGCTCAGCTCGAGGCGAGATTGGCCCAAACGCGCTTGTATCTGGGGGCATTCATCGTTCTGGTCGACCTGATCCTGTCGCTGGCGCTTTATCTCGTTCTCAACCGTCTGATCGTCCGGCCGCTCGAGATGGTCGAGCGCTATGCCGACGACGTTGCGCGCGGGGTCCCGCCGCCGTTGATGCTGGAAAATCTCTCTTTTCTTGGTGAGCTGGAAAGCTTCAAACGCTCGATTGACAGCATGGTGCGCGAGCTGGGGACGCGCAACCGGGAGCTGGTGCATTCGACCGAGCGTTTCGAACGGGTCATCCGCCTCTTTCCTGCACCGATTTCGCTGCTTCAGGCGGACGGCACGATTACCTACCTGAACGAATGTTTCGTCGCGACATTCGGCTACACGCTGGAGGATATTCCCAGTGCCGATGCCTGGTTCGAAAAGGCTTATCCGGATGCGGCCTATCGGCACGAGGTGATTGCGACCTGGGGGCGCGAGCAGGAAGCCGCCCGCAGTCACGACAACCTGATCAAAGCGCTGGTATATCGGGTGGTCTGTCGCGATGGGTCGCGCAAGAGCATCGAGATTGGCGGCATCCAGACGCAGGATTTGAGCATCTGCGTTCTCAATGACGTGACCGAACGCGTCGTCGCCGAACAGGAACTGGCCCGCCATCGCGAACATCTCGAAGAACTGGTGAATAGCCGGACTGCGGAACTGGAGCGAACCTACCGGCGCCTCGAAGAGACGCAGTTCGCAATGAATCATGCCGGGATCGCCATTCAGTGGATCGACATGAACAGCGGCCGCTTCATCTATGTAAACAGCCGCGCTTGCGAACTGTATGGCTATTCCCGGGCCGAGCTGCTCAATATGCAGGCCTATGCCGTGGTTCCCGACTTTGCGCCTTCCCGGCTGCAGGTATTGGCGGCCCAAGCGCCGGAAAACGGTCGTGTCAGTTTCGTTGCCGAGGCCAGGACGGCAAATGGCGCCCTGCCGGTGGAAACCAGCCTCTATTTGCAGGTGTCGGCCAATGGTGGGGCCGGTCACTACATTACTTTCACCACCGATATCAGCCTGCGCAAGGCTGCCGAGCAGGCCTTGCTCGATGCGAAAGCGGTGGCCGAGGCAGCGGTGCGCACGCGTAGCGAATTCCTGGCCAACATGAGCCATGAGATTCGCACGCCGATGAACGGCATCATCGGGATGAGCCAACTGGCCTTGCAGACCGATCTTGACCGCAAGCAGCGCAACTACATCGAGAAAGTGCATCTTTCGGCGGTTTCCTTGCTTGGCATCCTGAACGACATCCTGGATTTTTCCAAGGTCGAGGCCGGCCAGCTGAATGTCGAACGCGTCGAATTTCCGCTTGATCAGGTGTTTTCCAATCTGTGCAACATCATCGGTTTGCGAGCCGAGGAGAAGGGCCTGGAACTGTTGTTCGATATTGCGCCGGATATACCGGAACTCGTCTCCGGTGACCCGATGCGTCTCGGCCAGATTCTGATCAACCTGGCCGGCAATGCAGTCAAATTCACCGAGCAGGGCAGCGTCGTCGTGACTTGCCGGATGCTGGCGCAGGACGAATCCGCCGTGCATCTTGAATTTTCGGTGCGCGACACCGGTATCGGCATGGATCGGGCGCAGACCGAACAGCTGTTCTCCGCTTTCAATCAGGCCGATTCGTCGATTTCGCGACGTTACGGTGGAACCGGCCTCGGTCTGGCAATTTGCAAGCGCCTGGTCGAGTTGATGGGCGGACAGATTTCGGTCAGCAGCCAACCCGGCGTCGGCAGCAATTTCACCTTCAGCATGCCGCTCGGGCGTCCGGGGGCGGTCGGGCGGCGGCGTCAGATGCCCGACTTGCTCCGTGGCCGCCAGGTCTTGATCGTCGACGACAGTCCGGATGCCTGCGAGATTCTGGGCGCCGTGATCAGCCATTTCGGTTTTTCCGTGGATACCGCTTTGTCGGCGTCAGAGGCGCTGGAAAAAATGGCGGTGAAACATTACGACTTGATGGTTTCCGACTGGAAAATGCCGGAAATGGACGGTTTGACGCTGATTCGCAAGGTGGAGCAGGGGCAAGGGGGAAATCGGCCTTCGGCCATCATCATGGTCAGCGCCTACAGTGTCGAGGAGCTGCGCCAGGCGGCGGGAGATCTCCATCTGGCCGGGGTTTTGTCCAAGCCGGCCAGTCCTTCGGCAATTTTCGATGCGATAGCCGTCGCTTTTGGCGAAGGCGATAAAACTGCGGCGGTGCCGGCGCCGTTGGCCGTTGTTCCCGATGAATATGCCGCCCTGCGTGGCAAGACGGTATTGCTGGTCGAGGACAACGCGATCAATCAGGAGCTGGCTTGCGACCTGCTGGGATCGGTGGGTTTGTGCGTCAGTATCGCCAACAATGGTCGCGAAGCCCTGGATCGTCTCGCCCAGGCCAGTTTTTCCTGCGTCCTGATGGATGTCCAGATGCCGGTGATGGATGGGCTGGAGGCAACCCGCCGGATTCGCCAGGATGCCCGTTTTGCCCACTTGCCGATCATCGCCATGACGGCCGGGGCGCTGCCCGAGGAAAAGGCGGAAACGGTGCGTGCCGGGATGAACGATCACATCACCAAGCCGATCGATTTCATGCAGATGTTGAACGTCATCAACCATTGGGTCGGGCAACCGGACGGCGCGGCAACGGTGTTGCCAATGCCTGCTCCGGGGCCGCAGGCGGCGGCCGGACGCTGCGAACTCGACCAGGTCGCAGGTTTGCGGATAACCAATGGCAAGACAGCCCTGTTCCAGCGTTTGCTGAAAAGCTATGCCGATCAGAGCGAGAACAGTCTCAATCAGTTGCGGACCGTCCTGAATTCGGCCGACTGCCATGAAGCCTTGCAAGGCTTGGCGCATCGCCTGAAGGGCAGTTCTGCGACGCTGGGTTTGTTGCAGGTCCAGGCGGCGGCCGAACAGCTTGAGTTGGCGGCTCGCCATGCTGCGCCACCGGACGAGTTGATGCGCTTATTTGCCTCCCTGGAGGCGGCTGAAGCGCGGACCCTGGGGGCGATTACCGCCTATTTGCGCAGCGCCTCGGCATAGCGTTGCCGGCCGGCATGGATTCGCCATGCCGCGCTTGGGCCGAAGCCGGGGCGGATCATTGCGCTGGCGCAGCCTGGCGCTTGCCATAACCGGCATCCTGCAGCAGCCGGCCGATTCCGATCTGGGCATTTTGCAGTGCCTGTTCGACACTTTGCCGGCCGTTGACGGCACGGCTCACTTCCTGGCCGGCGAGGTGACCAACGGCCGGAAATTCGGCCATGCTGACCCATTGGATACCCAGGTAATTGCGGCCCTTGAGTTTGGGATCGCTTTTCAGGATGGTGTCGCGGACAAAGCCTGAAAACGGCGCCACTGCCCGGTACTCGGCATGCGCGTAGGTGCTGTAGCGGGTGCCAGGCGGCACGGCAACCCAACCTTCCTTCTTGGCGACGCTGTGAACGTAGGCTGCGCTGGTTGCCCATTCGACGAAGCGGCGGGCCAGCATTTTCTGGTGCGACGACTCGGGAATGCCCAGGGCCCAGGTCCATAACCAGCTACTGCCGACGCTTGTCGTCTCGGCCGGGGCCGGCGCAAAGCCGGTGCTGGTCGCCACCGTCGAATTTTTCGGATTGAACAGCCAGCCGGCGGCCACCGTGGCATCGATCCAGATGGCGCAGCGGCCGGCGGCAAACAGCTTGAGGTTTTCGTTGAAACTGTTGTGGGTGGCGTCAGGCGGGCCGTAGTTGCGCAGCAGATCGACGTAGAGCGTCGTCGCCTGGTGCCAGGCGGGGGAGTCCAGTTCAGGCTGCCATTTTTCGTTGAGCCAGCGTCCGCCGAATGAATTGACCATGGGGCTGAGAAACGCCATGTTGTCGCCCCAGCCGGGGCGGCCGCGCAGGCAGATGCCATATATTTGCTGCTCCGGCTTGTGGAGGGCGGCGGCGAAACGGCGGATGTCGCTATAGGTCGGCTTTTCCGGCATGCTCAGCCCCGCCCGACGGAACAGGTCGGTGCGGTAATAGGTCATCGAGCTTTCGCCGTAAAACGGCAACGCATAGAGCTTGCCCTGGTACGAAAGACTGCTGCGTATCGGCGGCAGCAGGTCATCGACCTCGTAACTGGCGGGCAGGTCTTCAAAGGCTTTCAGCCAGCCGCGTGCGGCCCAGATTGGCGTTTCGAACGAGCCGATGGTCATGATGTCGAATTGCCCGTCACCTGTCGCCAAATCGGTCATCAGGCGGGTGCGTAAATTGTTTTCGTCGAGAATGCGCCATTCGAGACGGACGCCGGGGTTCTGCTTTTCGAACTGGCCGGACAGCTCCTTCATGATCAGCATGTCGGCGTTGTTGACCGTGCCGATGGTCAACACCGTCTGGTTGGCCTTGGGCAGCCGGGGACGGTTCAGGCCATGGCGCAACATGATCTGCTCGATGCCGCCCTGGCGCTCCAGTTGGGCCAGGCCGCGATTGAATGCATCCTTCAAGGCTGGGGCCGAGGGACCGCGTTTGCCCAGGGCAAGATGAAAGTCGCTGCGAAAGAGCGGCGGGTTGAGAAACTCCATGCTGCCGATCAGGTGAGGACGATGCAGGATCATCAAATCGCTGGCCCGGTATTTATCCACCACCATCACGTCGATCCGGTCGAGCGACAGCATGTCGAGCAATTGCAGGTCTTCGCTGACGTACTCGCGTTTGAGGAAGCCGGCCTTTTCGAACTCGGCCGAAATGTTCGCCCCGCGCAATGCGCCAAAGCGCAGGTGACTCAATCCCCGCAAGGTTTCCTGCGGGCGCTGCGGTGCATCGGCCGGGTAACTCAAAGCCAGGCTGCGCTTCTTCAGCAGCCCGATGTTGGCACCGGGAAATGGCGCCGAGATCAGGAAGTCCTCGTTGAGGGCCGGGTCCGACGTCGTCGGCAACAGCCCGTCCACCTGACCCGATGCCGCCAGGGCGCGGGCCCGCGCCGGTGGGTAAAAACGGATATCGAGTTTGTACCCCTCCTTTTCGAAGGCAGCGCGTACCAGTTCGGCGGCATAGCCTTGTTGGTTCAGCTCATGGCCGATGTAGGGCGAGGATTCGATCGCGGCCAGGCGCACCCGTCTTTCGCCAGCACTGCTGGTTGCGGCCAGCAAGGTCAGCAGGCCGGCCAGCAGGTAGCGCAAGGTGCGGCAGAGTCGACGGCCTTGCGCTCCGGCTTTGGGAGCGGGGCGAAGCGGGAGCATGATGGTCTCCAGTTTTTTGGGGCCCGGCCCGGGGCGAGAAGTCGCGCCGGTTCCAGGCCCGCTTGCCACTTCAAATTACGTCATATTCCGGAAAGCCGCCAGGGGCTTGTTGGGGCGGCGCCCGGCCGGGGGATCAGGCCGGGAGCGGCTCGAACAGGGCGGCGAGGTCGTCGGTGCCGAACTTGATGTCCACGCGGTGGTCGTCGGAGAGGATGCCGGCGGCCAGTTCGGCCTTGCGCTCCTGCAGGGCGAGAATCTTTTCCTCGATGCTGCCGCCGACGATCAGCTTGTAGACGAAGACCGGCTTGTCCTGGCCGAGGCGGTGGGCGCGGTCGGTGGCCTGGTTTTCGACCGCCGGGTTCCACCACGGGTCGTAGTGGATGACGGTGTCGGCTTGCGGCAGGTTCAGGCCGACACCACCGGCTTTCAGGCTGATCAAAAACAACGGCACCGCGCCGCTGGTGAACTGC
>DAIMCQ010000126.1:0-11365 GCA_036726285.1 Azonexus sp. | reverse complement strand
TTCCATTCATTGGTGACAGCCTCGGCGCGGCGCAGTTGTTCGCGTGAGGGCATGAGCTGGTCGCGGTTGAGCAGCGCCCACGAGTAATACTGGGCGTTGGCCAGTTCGAGGTATTCGGCACCGAGGGCGTCGGCCATTTCAATGATGCGGCCGATGTGCTCAATGTTGAGGCGATGGATGACGACGTTCATCACCATCGGCCAGCCGCGCGCCTTGATCATGTCGCCGACCTTCTGCTTGAGGTCGAAGGTGCGCGTATGGGTCAGGAAATCGTTGATTTCCTTGCTCGAATCCTGGAAGGAAAGCTGGATATGGTCGAGGCCGGCCGCCTTGAAGGCGTCGAGGCGGGCTTCGGTGAGGCCGACACCGGAGGTGATCAGGTTGGTGTAGTAGCCGAGCCGGCGGGCTTCGGCTATGAGTATCTCCAGATCGTCACGGAGCAGCGGTTCGCCGCCGGAAAAGCCGCATTGCACGGCGCCCAGTTCGCGGCCTTCGCGTAGGACGCGCAACCAGTCCTCGGTGCTCAGCTCGGTCTCGTGTTTTGCGAAATCGACCGGGTTGTAGCAGAACACGCAGTGCAGCGGGCAGCGGTAGGTGACTTCGGCGAGCAGCCACATCGGCGGGCCGATTTTGGCCGGGGCGTTCATGTGGTGGCTCCGGTGTCCAGGCGTAGCCAGCGCTTTTCGACAGCCATGGCGAGAAAGGCTTCAACATCGCTACGCAAGCCGCTGGTTGAAAAGGCCGCTTCAAGGTCGGCAACGATGCCCGCGATGTTGCGCTGGCCGTCGCAGCGGGCGAGAATTTCGCCGCCGCTCTGGTTGAGCTTGATCATGCCTTCCGGGTAGAGCAGCACGTGGCATTGCTGCGCCGGCTCCCACTGGAAGCGGAAGCCGTGGCCGAGGCGCGGCGTGCCGTCCATCAGGCGACCTTCCGTTCGGCGTCGATGTTGCCGGTGACGCCATTGGTACCGTAGTGCTGGCCCATGACATCATTCATGGACCACAGGATGTCGAGCTTGAACTTTAGGATCTGCACGGCGCGTTCCTGCATGGCGCGGGTGCGGAAGTAGTCGAGCGTGACATTGAGCCCCTGAATCACGTCGCGCGGTGCCTGGCTGGTGCGGTTGCGGAAATACTGCAGGCCGGACGACTCGATCCACGGGTAGTGGCCGGGCCAGGTGGCGAGGCGCTGCAGGTGGATGACCGGGGCGAACAGTTCGGTCAGCGACGAGCAGACGGCCTCTTGCCACGGGGCGCGGCGGGCGAAGTTGATGTAGGCATCGACGGCGAAGCGGACGCCGGGCAGCACGTGGCGCAGGTCGACGATTTCCTCGCGGCTCAGGCCGACCGCTTCGCCGAGGCGGATCCAGGCTTCGATGCCGCCGGCGTCGAGCATTTTTTCGCCATTCGGCAGGCCGTATTCGAAGCCGTCATGGTCGAGAATGCGTTGCACCCAGCCGCGGCGCACTTCGCGATCCGGGCAATTGGCCATGATCGCCGCATCCTTCACCGGAATGGCGATCTGGTAGTAGTAGCGGTTGGCCACCCAGCCGCGAATCTGCTCGGGCGTGGCGTGGCCGGTGTTGAGCATGACGTTGAATGGATGGTGGATGTGATAGGCCTTGCCGTTCTCGCGCAACTGCGCTTCGAACTCTTCGCGGCTCCAGGCCGGGCGGCCATCGTCGGCGTCGTGCGATTCGGCAAGGATGTCGGCTCGGATCATGGCTGTCTCTCTCTTAAATGGTGATACGGGTGCCGTCTTCGGCAACCTCGATGCCGCGCCGGGTCAGTTCGGCGCGCTGCGGCGAGTTTTCGTCGAGGATGGGATTGGTGTTGTTGATGTGGATGAGGATCTTGCGCACCTGCTTCGGCAGCTCGTCCAGCCAGTCCATCATGCCGCCGGAGCCGGATTGCGGCAGGTGGCCGATGTCGCGGGCGGTTTTGGTCGACAGACCGGCGACGATCATTTCATCGTCGGTCCAGAAGGTGCCATCGACCATCACGCAATCGGCTTCGGCCATGCGGGCGAAGACTTCCGGCCTGCGGGCGCCGAGGCCGGGGGCGTAGAACAGTTTGGCGCCGCTCGCCAGGTCGGTGATGCTGACGCCGACGTTGTCGCCATCCACCGAAGCCTCGCGGTGCGGCGAGTAGGGCGCTGCCTTGCTGGACAGCGGCAGCACGGAGAATTCGATGCCGGGTACTTTCGGCATGGCAAAGGGCATGCCGTCGAGCGGAAGGTCGTGGTGGTCGACGCCGCAATAGTGTTCCAGCACCTTCAGCACCGGGTTGCCGGTGGTCAGATCTTCGTAGACCGGCTCGGCGCACCACAGGGGCATCCTGGATTTCTGCTCGCGCAGCATGAAGAGGCCGGTGGCGTGGTCGATCTGGCCGTCGACGAGGAGGATGCCGCCGATGCCGGTATCGCGCAGGGCACGGTTGGGCTGCAACTCGGGGGTGGCCTTGATCTGTTGCAGGATATCGGGCGAGGCGTTGAGCAAAGCCCAGTCCTGGCCGTCATCGGCGCTGACGCAGATCGATGACTGGGTGCGTGGCTTGGCGCGCACGCTGCCGTCGCGCAGGCCGGCACAATTGCGGCAGTTGCAGTTCCACTGCGGGAAGCCGCCACCAGCCGAGGCGCCGAGAATGATCAGTTTCATGATTGATTGGAACCGTCATCGCCAGCCGGGGCCGTGATGACGGTGCTTCCCTTAGCGGGCGGCGATGTACATCGTGATTTCGAAGCCGAAGCGGAAGTCACAAGCGGTCGGTGTTTCCCATTTCATTGGATAGTCTCCGTGATGGATTGATTATCCGGCGGCTGCTGCTGCCGGCTGTCCGCCGTTTGCAGTGGTAAAGCGGACTGGAATCAACTATCGCAGGTGCGCCGATTCGAAGCCTCCGCGAAATCATCGTTTGGCCCCCATGATTTTCATGAGATTCAGGTCGTGTCAGTCTGGAGGGAAGAGGGCGATGGTTAGAATAGCCAGCATGATCGCTACTTCCGCCACCTTGCATGCACCGCCGCCACCGTTCGATAGCGGCTTCCTGCCGGTCTCCGGCGGTCATTGTCTTTACTATGAACTGCGTGGTGTGGCGGCGGGTATTCCCGTGCTGATAGTGCACGGAGGGCCCGGTTCGGGTTGCTCGCCCAGGATGGCGAGTTTCTTCGATCCGGGCCGCTATTGCATCATCATGCTCGATCAGCGCGGAGCAGGTAAAAGCGTGCCGACCGGGGCGTGCGACGACAACACAACATCGGAGCTGATCGGCGATATGGAGCGGCTTCGCAATCATCTCGGTATTACCCGCTGGTGGCTGGTGGGTGGTTCCTGGGGGGCAACGCTGGGTATCCTGTATTCCGCTGCCCATTCAGCGCAGGTCAATGGCCTGCTGCTGCGTAATCCGTTTCTGGCGCGCTCTGCAGATCTGGATTGGTTTTTCGGCGGTGCCCGTACGATGCATCCGGACGCATGGCAGCACTGGGCAGCACTGGGCGCCCCGGTCCGGCCGGGCGCCATGCTGCCATGGCTGGACGCGTGTTTTCAGCACTTCAAGCCGGCTCAATTGAAAGAGTTCGTGGCTGCGTGGCATGTCTGGGAAGGCGCTCTGGCCAGGACGAGCGCTAGGACGTTGGCACCAGGCGACATTGACATGTTGCTGAGCCGCTATCGCCTACAACTGCATTACTTTCGAAATGCTTTTTTCCTTGCCGAGGGGGAGGTACTGATGGCTGCATCGCAACTCCCACGGCAGATGCCGATCTATGTACTTCAAGGCTTGGCCGATCATGTTTGTCCAGCAAGCGAGACCCGTGTGCTGCTCGAGAAAATGCCCCAAGCGCTTTGCACATGGATCGAGCATGTTGGGCACGACCCCTACGCATCGGACATGCAGACGGCAATGCTTCGGCTTATCGATTCCTTTGCTTAGCTGGGTGGAAAAAGAGTAAATCTTATCGGAGCGACGATGGCGCTATGGCAGCTTTCGAACGCCGCGACAGGTCGCTAAAGCTGAGGTGCGGTCTTTCACTGAGCGTGAGAACGGCCATCATCCAAGTTTCAAACAAACTACGTACTTCTTTCTCCGGAAGCAGAAGTAGGTTGTTTGTTCGAATCTTCAGAGCGAATCAGATCGCCCAGTTTGTCGAACACGCTCAGCGGCTGAACGTCGTATTTGCGACACCGCCGCTCAGGCAGGCAAAGCGCGACGAGAGGTCGCCGGGCAGTTGCCAGCCGAAGAGCAGTTCCTCTGCATCGGCCAGCGGCGCGCCGGAGCAGAGGATTTGTTCGGAGAGACTGGCAAAGGCGGCAAGGCGTAGCCAGAATCGGGTTTCTTCGTTGAGTCGGTAGTTCATGCTGTTCTCCCGGTATATTTCCTGGATGTATCGGGGAGCTCGCAAATTTTGTTCCATCCGGAAACCCCTGCGTGGCGCATGAATGCGCTGTCCCGGGCACGCTGGCGGTGCGCCGGCGGCACCGCGATGGGGCGTTGCGCAGTGATGTAGTCGCCTGGTGGATGGATTTAACTTTGGCGGCTATCTTTGTCAGACCTGTAAGGAATCGCCGTTGTCGACGACTAATGGGAACCACTGAGCAATCAGTTCGTCCACTACAGGCAGCAGGTGGCGATCGGAAGGACCGGTCAGCCATCCAAGCCAGCGAAAGGCAAATCATGTCACCCCGACGACTTATACAAGGACTTATCTTGGGCCTCACAACCAGTTTCCTGGTCGGCGCCTGTGCCGACGACAAGAACGCCAGCAAGACGGCGACCAACACCGACAGCATCGTGCTCGGCATGGGCTGCTTCTGGGGCGCCGAAAAACGCATGGCGGCGATTCCCGGCGTGCTCGATGTCGAAAGCGGCTACGCCAACGGCGAGATTGCTGGCACCTACGAGGCCGTGCTCGCCAACGAGAAGGCCTTGCGGGCAGGGCGGGCCAGCCAGCGCAACCATGCCGAGGTGGTCAAGGTCACCTTCAACCCGGCCAAGGTCGATCTGGAAAAGATCCTGGTTCAGTTCTGGGAAAGCCATAACCCGACCCAGGGCGACCGCCAGGGGAACGATGTCGGCACCAACTACCGCAGTGCCGTCTATACCCACAGCGACGCCCAGCAGGCGCTGGCCGTGAAAACTCGCGATGCCTATCAGAGCGTGCTGACGGCGGCCGGTTACGGCCGGATCACCACCGAGATCGCCCCCCTGAAGAAGTACTACAAGGCCGAGGAATATCACCAGGATTATCTGGTCAAGAATCCCGACGGTTACTGCGGTCTGGGCGGCACCAGCGTCAAATACCCGGTGGCCGGGGCGGCGGCGACGCCGATGCCGCCGGCCGCTGCCAAGGCGCCACGCCTCGACGCCAAGGCCTTGAATTTCGACCGGCAACTGATCGTTTTCGAAGGCGAGGATTGCGCCTACTGTCGCAAGTTCAAGGCTGACGTGCTTGATCACTGGAAGTCGCCGGTGCCAGTCGTCCGCACGCTGAACCCGGAGCCGCCGGCTGGCTGGACGCTGGAAAAGGCCTTGTTCGCCACGCCGACCATGGTGCTCTTCGAAAAGGGCAAGGAAGTCTCGCGCTATACCGGCTACAGCGGCGAAGCGCCGCGTTTCTGGAAATGGCTGGGCTTCCATCTGCTGACGCCGGAGCAGCAGCGCATCGCCTTCGAACAGGGCACCGAGCGGCCGGGTACCGGCTCGAATCTCGATGAAAAGCGCCCCGGCACCTTTGTCGATCCGATCAGCGGGGTGGCCTTGTTCCGCAGCGACACCAAATTCGAAAGCGGTACCGGCTGGCCCAGTTTCTTCAATCCCTTGCCGGGATCGGTGACGCTGCATGAGGATGCCAGCCACGGCATGCGGCGGGTCGAAGTGCGCAGCGCCAGTTCAGGTATCCACCTCGGCCACGTCTTCGACGATGGTCCGCCGCCGACTGGCAAGCGCTATTGCATTAACGGCAACGTCCTGAAGTTCGTGCCGGACAAGGCCAAATAATTCGCCCTAGTTGATTTATCTGTTAGCCCGACGGCTTGAGGCGGCGCTTTCCGTTCTCAAGCCGTTTTTTCATGCTTTTGCGTGAAATACTAAGCGTCTCGGTTCTTAGACTTTTGTAATAGAATTTTTCGGGAGCGTCACTGGCGCTCACTCAATATTACAAGGTCAAGCATGCCGTCTCACGATCAGTTGATGCAGGTCATTCAGATTCATACCGAGATCGCTCGTCTGGGTTTCGGCCTAGGTGACATCATGGCTTTCGTGGTCGAGCAGACGCCGGCCTTGATCGGGGCGGATGGCGCCGTGGTCGAACTCGCCGAGGGCGACGACATGGTGTATCGGGCGGCCGCCGGCATGGCGCAGGGCCAAATCGGCTTGCGGCTGAAAATGGATGGCAGTCTTTCCGGCCTGTGTGTGCGCAGCGGCGAAATTCTCAACTGCCCCGATTCGGAACTGGACGCTCGTGTTGATCGTGCGGCTTGTCAGAAAATTGGTTTGCGCTCGATGCTGGTGGTGCCGTTGCGTCACAAGGGCGTCTCGGTGGGCGTTCTGAAAGCGATTTCAGGAAAAGTGAACAAGTTTTCTCAGGTAGACGCCGCCTTGCTCGGCATGCTCTCCGAGGTGATCGCGGCCGCCATGTATAACTCGGTGCATTACGATATTGACGAGCTGTTTTACAAGGCAACGCACGATGAAATGACGGGGCTGAGCAATCGTGCGTTGTTCATGGATCGGTTGCGCAATACCTTGTCGCAGGGGGCGCGGGAACATCGGGTGCTCGGTGTGTTGGTCATCGATATGGATGGCCTGAAACGGATCAACGACGCCTTCGGGCATCGGGCTGGCGATGCCGTGCTGGTCGAATTCGCCCATCGCATCAAGATTGCCACCCGTAGCTCGGACACGGTGGCGAGGCTGGGCGGGGACGAGTTCGGGGTGTTGCTGTCGCCTGTTCAACAGCCTGAAGATGTCGAGGTGGCGGTTCGCCGTATCGCCCGGGAAATTCAGGTGCCCTTCGATTTTGAAGCCCAGCGTTACGAATTGCGGGCCAGTATCGGTTCAGCAATCAGCAGTGTTGACGGGTACGAGATGGCAGCGCTTCTCGAAGTGGCGGACCAAAGAATGTATGAAGTCAAACGGCAGCGAAACGATAGATCGCTGCTGCCGGCTTGAACCTGATTTCGCGACGCACGGCCAAAATCATGTTTTGGCTGAGGCGGCTTGCGGTGTTCAGCGCGAATTGATCGCCTGTTCCTCTTTCAGTGCCGCCTTGAGGTCGGCAATCAAATCGTTGATGTCGCGCTGCGCATCATAGAACTCGAGTTCGCCATCGTTGCTCTCCAGCACGACATTTGGTTCATCGCCATAGAGCGGGACTTGAATATGTACCCCCTTGGTGAACATGATCATGCCGTCCTCTTTCTTGGACGGTTCGCTCAGGGCGACCGGGGTATAGCCAAGCTTGTTCAGTTTTTCAGCCAGGGCTTGTGCATTCATGATGTTCCTTTCCGGGAGATGGGCCGTCGCCAACTGACAGCTGGCGGTAGGGCCGGGCGCAGCAACAAGCTGGCCCAGGGATAAGTGTGTTGAGGTTGGGTAGGGTGAGGTGGCTTATTTCTGGCCGGCTAGCCAGACGAAAGCCTGCACGTCGATCATGTCGCGGGGCATCATGCCTTCCTCGAGCAGATTGGTGCGCACGTAACTGAAGAGGCGCAGCACCGCATCGTAGGTCTTCCAGTTCGGCTCGGCCTTGTAGTTGATCCGCCAGCACAGTGCCTTGGCGGCATTCTGGATGGCTGTCGGCTTGATGTACACCGATTGTTGCGGATTGCGGATGAAACTGAACAGCGTGGCAAAGGGCCATTTGTTCAGCTCCAGGATGCTCAAGGTGCGCAGGAAGTGCTTGAAGCGCGCTTCTTCGGGCTCGCTGCCGTAAAGCAGCTTTTGCAGTGCAATGGCAAACAGCTTCTGGCAGGCCGGCAATTCCAGCGTGTCATGCAGGGCTTTGCGTTCGCTCTTGGTGAGCAGCGTCGTGCTCGATTCGATATGCCGGGCGCGGTCGCAGACCCCTGCGAAGTCGCCGTCCTCGATCAAGCGGGCGAACTCGTCCTCGCTGAGCAATTGGACGCAGAATTTGTGGCCGCGCAAATTGGCTTCACGGCTCTGTTTGATGAAATTGCTGTCCTCGAAGCCGTCCGGGTAGGCTGCCGAGAAGCGTTCGACGACCATCGGAATGGTGAGGTATTCGGTCGCGCCCAGTTCGCTGGTCTCGATCAGGTTGTCGAGCAGGCGATGCTTGGAGGCTGCCCCCTCGGTCTTTTCCAGCTGGATGAAAGTGCGCGAGAGTCGCTTGCGGCCGGCGCCGACGAAAAAAACATCAAGGTTGTCGGGGGTAGCGCTGAGCACCTTTCCAAGTCCCCATTCTTTCTGGTTGGGGTGTGTTACGCGATCGCCGGAAGTTAGGGTACTCATCTTGCTCTCCGTTTCTGTTACCGGAAAAAGCGATCAATTTTATCACGAGCCTTGGAATACGGCCTCGGCTCGCGAGATTTTGTCGCCCAAAGAAGGGCATGCCCAAGCCGGGTTGGAAAGCGCATTGTTGATCGATATAGATGGGAAGATCCTTGTTTCATGGCGTAAAATGCTCGCCATTCGCTTGAATTAATCAGTTTTTGATCAAATTTTCCGTTTTTTCCGGATTTTCAGCAAAAAGCCAGTGGAACCATTCGCCGCCCGGCCGGTCTTTCCACTAGTCAGTCCATGGCCGGCGTCTGTCGATTTTTCACTTTCCTTTTTCGGCTTGTTACATCACGCCTGCCGCGCACAAAGAGTTATCCATGTCAGATCCAAGTCTTCTTCCTGTCAAACCCTCGCTCCCCTACTGGGCGGAGTCCGGCGATCTGGAAGGCTGGATCCATGCCACCGATACCTGCGCGGTGAACGGTGGGCCCGGCATGCGCTATGTCCTTACCCTGGCTGGTTGCCCGCTGCGCTGCCAGTATTGCGATGTGCCGGACACCTGGGATCATCGCGACGGCGCGCCGGCCCTGGTGACCGATGTGCTGGCCGATATTTCCCGCCACAAGGCGCTGTTGCGCGGCCGTGGCGGCATCACCCTGGGCGGCGGCGAGCCGCTGATGCAGGCGAAGTTCAGCAAGGCGATCCTGCAAGGCTGCAAGGCCATGGGGCTGCATACCGCCATCGATACCTCGGGTTATTTCGGCGACTTTGCCGACGATGAGTTGCTCGACAACGTCGATCTGGTGCTGCTCGACATCAAGCGCTTTTCCGCCGAAGGCTATCGCAGCCTGACCGGCGTCGACCTCGAACCGACGCTGCGTTTCGCCAACGTGCTGGCCGGCCTCAACAAGGCCGTCTGGCTGCGCTACGTGCTGGTGCCGGGGCTGACCGACAACCTCGACGAAATCGCCGAACTGGCCGCTTACGCTGCCCGCCTGGGCAATGTCGAGCGGCTTGAAGTCGTTCCCTTCAACCAGCACGGCGGTTACAAATGGCGCGACCGTCAGTTGAGCTATTCGCTGGCCGCCACCCAGCCGCCGTCGGACGAATTGCTCGAACAGGTGCGCCAACTGTTCCGTGCCGAAGGCCTGAACGTCTTTTAAGCGCCGGCGGCGCCGCTCAGCCTGCCGGTTGCTGGCCCAGGCGGTCGGCGATCTGCAGCAGGAAATCCACCACCACCCGGACCCGCGGCGCCCGATAGCGGTCGGCGGCATAGACCAGCCAGCTGCTGCCCTGGTAGCGCCCGAGCAGCTGCCAGCCGGGTAGGACCTGGACCAGGCTGCCGGCGGCGAGATGCTGGCGGACCGTGAAATCGGGCAGACAGGCGATGCCCAGGCCGGCTTCGGCGGCTTCGCGGCGCATTTCGCTGTGATTGCTGGCGTAACGCCCACGCACATTGACCACCTGGCGTTCGTTGCCGCGCACCATGCACCATTCGTCGTCACCGGGCAGTTCGGCCAGGTGCAGGCAGCTGTGACGGGCCAGGTCGGACGGCTGCTGCGGCGTTCCGGCCTGCGCCAGATAGGCCGGCGAGGCGTAGAGCAGGGTGCGCACTTCGATGAAAGGGCGGGCGACGTAGCCGGGCGGCGGATCGCCCAGACGCAAGGCGATATCGACGCCGTCGGCGATCAGGTCGACCACCTGGTCGCTGACATGCAATTCCAATGACAGTTGCGGATAGGCTTCGAGCAGCGGCGGCAGGCGGGGATGGATCAGCTGCCGCAAGGCGGCCTTGGGTGCAGCCAGGCGAACCCGCCCCTCGACGCTGCTGGCATGGCTAGCCGCGCCGTCGCAGGCGGCGCGGGCCGCTTCAAGCATGGCGCGGGCGTGGCGCAAGACTTCCTGGCCGCCCGCCGTCAGGCGCAGCCGGCGGGTGCTGCGTTCGAGCAAGGTCAGGCCGAGGGCGGACTCCAGCCGGGCAATCTGCCGGCTGACCGCGGAGGGCGTCGCGGCTTGCTGGCGGGCCGCTGCGCTGAACGAACCGGCTTCGATCACGGTGACCAGTACGGCCAGGTCGGGCAGCAGCGGCAAAAGCTCATTTGTTCTCACGGCGCACAAATCCTTTGCGTAATAGGGCAATTATCAAGCAGCTTCGCCAGTTTCATACTCGTTGCAACTCAATGCAAGGAGGTCATCATGCGCTCCCCCCGTTTTCCCGCCGAACTCGTTTTGCTGCTCATTGCTGCGATCTGGGGGAGCAGCTACAGCATGGTCAAGACCGCCCTGGCGTATTACCCGGTGGCCGGCGTCATCGCCATCCGCTTCCTGCTCACCGCCGGCTTGTTGCTGCCTTACTGGCTGCGCCTGCCGGCCACGCAACGGCGGGCCACCTTGAGCGTCGCCGGGCCGACCAGCCTCGGCTTGCTGGCCATTTTCTTCGCCGAGACAGCCGGCGTTGAACAGACTACGGCCGGCAAGGCGGCCTTCCTGGTCAGCCTCTGCCTGCTGCTGACGCCGCCGGTCGAGTGGCTGTGGTTCGGCAAGCGGCCGGCGGCCCGGCTGTGGGCGGCCGGGCTGGTCTGTCTGGCAGGCACCTGGCTGCTCACCGGCATGACGCGCGGCGGCTTGAATCACGGCGATCTGTTGATGCTGCTGGCGGCCTTGATCCGGGCCTTTCAGACTTGCCTGACGACGCGCCTGACGGCTGGGCGGGAGATCGACAGCATGGGCCTGACGGCGGCGCAGGGGGCGCTGGTTGGTGGCGGCGCGCTCGGGCTGGCGGTGCTCTCGCCGCAAGGTCTGCCGGCCTTGCCGGTGGCGGTGCCGTTCTGGCTGGCGACCGGCTTCCTGACCCTGTTCTGCACCTTGTTCGCCTTCTGGGCGATGAATCGGGCACTGGCCGACAGCAGCCC
>DAIMCQ010000125.1:0-11369 GCA_036726285.1 Azonexus sp. | reverse complement strand
TGAAGAACGCCGACACCGCGATGTACCACGCCAAGGCGGCCGGCCGGAACAATTACCAGTTCTTCGCCGAAGAGATGAACCGGGTTACCGCCGATCGCCTGAACATCGAGCGCAAACTGCGCCATGCCATCGCCCGCAACGAACTGGCCTTGTGCTTCCAGCCGCAATACAAGGCCGACGGTTCGAAACCGACCGGCGTCGAGGCCCTGCTCCGCTGGCACCATCCGACCGACGGCATGATCTCGCCCAATCGCTTCATCCCGGTCGCCGAGGAAACCGGCATCATCGTCGAAATCGGCGAATGGGTGCTGATCAACGCCTGCCGCGAGATGAAACGCTGGATCGATGCCGGCCTCGTGCCGATTCGCATCGCGGTCAATGTCTCGGCGCGCCAGTTGCGGCGTCGCGATTTTTGCGAAACCGTCGCCGGCGCCCTGGCCGAATCCGGCTTGCCGCCCGAGTTGCTGGAACTCGAAATCACCGAAAGCTCGGTGATGGAAAACCCGGAGGAGGCCATCCAGATTCTGCAGCGCCTCGGCCGGATGGGCATTTCACTGGCCATCGACGACTTCGGCACCGGCTACTCCTCGCTCGCCTACCTGAAGCGCTTCCCGATCGACCACCTGAAAATCGCCCGTTCCTTCGTTGCCGACATCGAGCACGACCTCAACGACCGGGCCATCGCCTTCGGCACCATCGCCCTGGCCCATTCGCTCGGCCTCAACGTCATTGCCGAAGGCGTCGAGACCGAAGACCAGCTCGAACTGTTGCGCAGCAATGGTTGCGACGAAATCCAGGGATTCCTGCTCAGCAAGCCGCTCAATGGTGCCGCCGCCTTCGCCTTCCTGCACGCCCACGACCGCTCGGAGTAAAATCACGCTCTTTGACATTGCATCAGGGAGTTCACATGACTCAGCGCACGCTGGCACGCTACCTCACCGAGGAACAACGTAACAAAGGTGTCATCACCGCCGATCTGAAATTCCTGATCGAGGTCGTATCCCGCGCCTGCCAGGCCATTTCCATCGCCATCGGCAAGGGCGGCCTGGGCGGCGTACTCGGCGAAGCCGGCAGCGACAACGTGCAAGGCGAAGCGCAGAAGAAGCTCGACGTCCTCTCCAACGACATCCTGCTCGACGCCAACGAATGGGGCGGCCACCTCGCCGCCATGGCCTCCGAGGAGATGGACCTGCCGCACCTGGTGCCGCATCGCTTCCCCAAGGGCGAATACCTGCTCACTTTCGACCCGCTCGACGGCTCCTCCAACATCGACGTCAACGTTTCGATCGGCACCATCTTCTCGGTCCTGAAGTGCCCGGAAGGCGCCGACCTGTCCACCCCGGCCGCCGCCGAAGCTGCCTTCCTGCAGCCGGGCACCGCGCAGGTTGCCGCTGGCTATGCCGTCTATGGACCGACCACGCTGCTCGTCCTCACCGTCGGCAACGGCGTCGCCGTGTTCACGCTCGACCGCGAACAGGGCTGCTTCATCCTGACCCAGGACAACGTGCAGATCCCGGCCGACACCAAGGAATTCGCCATCAACATGTCGAACCAGCGCTTCTGGGAAGCCCCGGTCAAGCGCTACGTCGACGAAATGGTGGCCGGCAAGGAAGGTCCACTCGGCAAGGATTACAACATGCGCTGGGTGGCCTCGATGGTGGCCGACGTGCATCGCATCATGACGCGCGGCGGCATCTTCATGTACCCGATGGACAGCAAGGTCCGCGCTCAGGGCGGCAAGCTGCGCCTGATGTACGAAGCCAACCCGATGGCCCTCCTCGTCGAACAAGCCGGCGGCGCCGCCACCACCGGCTATCAACGCATTCTCGACATCGTGCCGGGTAAGCTGCACCAGCGCGTCCCGGTCATTCTCGGCTCGAAAAACGAAGTCGAGCGCGTCACCGGCTACCACGCTGCCTGATTTGATGTAAATTCGATCGACCCAACCATAGGAAGCTTGCCCATGCACCCGCGTACCCTTGCCCTGCTCGTTGCCGCCGCAATCGCTGCCGGCTGCGTCAGCAACGAAGCGAAGAAGGAAGACACTCCGCACCCCGCCGCCAGCAAGGCGGCCGAGCCGGCCCCGCCGCCGGCCAAAGCCAAGCCGGAATGCCCGCCCGAACCGACCGCCAAAAAGAAGGCAACGTCCAAAAAGGGCAGCAAAAAGGTCGAAGAAGCCCCCGCCGTCGATTGCGAACCGGCCAAGCCGAAAGCAGCAGCCAGCAGCAAGGCCGAAACATCGCCGCCAGCCAAGGAAAGCCCGGCCAGCGGCAAGACCTGCAACCCGTGCGTCGTCAAGTCACGGGACGGCACCTTCGAAGGCGAGGTGTACGGCACGCCTCCGGCCAACAGCAAATGGGCCAAATTGCAGATCGGCATGGAACAGCCGGAAGTTGAGCGCATTCTCGGCGGCACCAGCAACGACGTGCGTACCATGCCGACCGGCAAAGCCTTCATCCCCTTCTATTACGGCACCGACCGTTACCGCTACGAAGTCGTCTATCACGGCCAGGGCAGCGTCTCCTACACCGGCGGCAGCTGGGGTGGCGGCCGCGGCGTGTTGATGATGATCAACTACGATCCGAAGATGTAAACCACCCTATCCGGCAGGCATCTTGCCTGCCGGATCGCAACTTCGCCCTACCCAAAGAAGGCCTTTTCCCGGATAATTTCACCTTTTCAGCAGGCTGGATTTCCGGATCATGAGCGTCAGCAATCCCCCCAAGTTTTCTCCCCTGACCGGCGCTATCCGCGCCCTGGCCATGGATGCCGTGCAAAAGGCCAACTCCGGCCACCCGGGCGCCCCGATGGGCATGGCGGAAATTGCGGAAGTGCTCTGGCGCCGTCAATTGCGCCACAACCCGGCCAACCCGCACTGGCCCGACCGCGACCGTTTCGTGATGTCCAACGGCCACGGCTCGATGCTGGTCTATGCCCTGCTGCACCTCACCGGTTACGACCTGTCGATCGACGACCTGAAGAATTTCCGTCAATTGCACGCCAAGACCCCGGGCCACCCCGAGTTCGGTTACACCGCCGGCGTCGAAACGACCACCGGCCCACTCGGCCAGGGCATCACCAATGCGGTCGGCTTCGCGCTGGCCGAAAAGGTGCTGGCTGCCGAATTCAACAAGCCCGGCCACGAGATCGTCAATCACCACACCTACGCCTTCCTCGGCGACGGCTGCCTGATGGAAGGCGTTTCGCACGAAGCCTGCTCGCTCGCCGGCACGCTGGGCCTGGGCAAGCTGATCGCCTTCTGGGACGACAACGGCATCTCCATCGACGGCCATGTCGAAGGCTGGTTCACCGACAACACCCCGGCCCGCTTTGAAGCCTACGGCTGGCACGTCATCCCGAACATCGACGGCCACGACTCGGACGCCATCGAGCGCGCCCTGCTCGCCGCCAAGGCGGTCACCGACAAGCCCAGCCTGATCTGCTGCAAGACCACCATCGGCATGGGTTCGCCCAACAAGCAGGGCAGCCACGACTGCCACGGCGCACCGCTCGGCAACGACGAAATCGCCGCCGCCCGCGAATACATCGGCTGGCATCACCCGCCCTTCGAAATCCCGGCCGACGTTTACGCTGCCTGGAACGGCAAGCCGCGTGGTGCCATCTTCGAAGAAAACTGGAACAGCCGCTTTGCCGCCTACCGTGCCGCCTTCCCGGCCGAAGCCGCCGAGTTCGAACGGCGTGTCATCCAGCGCCAGCTGCCCGCCTCGTGGGAAGCCACCAAGGCAGCCTACCTTGCCGCCTGCCGCGACAAGGCCGAAAACATCGCGACCCGCAAGGCTTCGCAGAACGCCATCGCCGCCCTGGTCCCGGCCGTGCCGGAAATCTTCGGCGGCTCGGCTGACCTGGCCGGCTCCAACCTGACCTTCGTCAAGGGCAGCAAGGGCGTCACCCGTACCGAAGGCGGCAACTACTGCTACTACGGCGTGCGCGAATTCGGCATGACGGCCATCGCCAACGGCCTCGCGCTGCACGGCGGCCTGATTCCCTACACCGCGACCTTCCTGGTCTTCTCCGACTACGCCCGCAACGCCATCCGCATGGCGGCGCTGATGAAACAGCGCCAGATCATGGTCTACACCCATGACTCAATCGGCCTCGGCGAAGACGGCCCGACCCATCAGCCGGTCGAGCACATCCCCAGTCTGCGCATCATCCCCAACCTCGATGTCTGGCGCCCGGCCGACGCCACTGAAACGGCCATTGCCTGGACTTCGGCCATCGACCGCGCCGACGGCCCCAGCCTGCTTGCCCTGTCGCGCCAGAACCTGCCGACCGTGACGCAGAAGATCGCCGATGCCGATATCGCCAAGGGCGGTTACGTGCTGTCCGAATCGGATGGCGAAGCCCAGATCACGCTGATCGCCACCGGCTCCGAAATCAAGCTGGCGCTCGACGCCCAGGCCGCACTGGCCGGCGAAGGCATCCCGGCCCGCGTTGTCTCGATGCCCTGCACCAACGTCTTCGACCGCCAGAGCGCCGAATACAAGGCTTCCGTCCTCGGTGCCTGCCGCAAGCGCATCGCCATCGAAGCGGCGCACCCCGATTTCTGGCGCAAATACGTCGGCCTGCACGGCGCCGTGATCGGCATCGACCGTTTCGGCGAATCCGCTCCGGCTGGCCAGCTCTTCGAACTATTCGGTTTCAGCGTCGCCAACGTAGTCAAGACGGCGAAAGAACTTTTGTCCTGATTTCTAAAATTAAACGAGAGAGGAAGCCCATGGCTATCAAAGTTGCTATCAACGGTTTTGGTCGTATCGGTCGCTGCACCCTGCGGGCAATTTACGAACAGGGTCTGCAGAACGAATTCGAGGTGGTCGCCATCAACGCCTCCGGCGACCTGACCACCAACGCCCACCTGCTGAAATACGACACCACGCACGGCCGTTTCCGCACCAGCGTCGAAACCGAAGGCGAAAACTGCATCATCATCGATGGCAAGAAGATCGCCTTCTACTCGACCAAGGATCCGAAGGGCGTCAATTGGGCCGACCACGGCGTCGACGTGCTGCTCGAATGCACCGGCGCCTACACCACCAAGGCCAAGGCCCAGGCCCTGCTCGACCAGGGCGCCCAGCGCGTGCTGATCTCCGCCCCGGGCGGTGACGATGTCGACACCACCATCGTCGTCGGCGTCAACGAAGGCGCCCTCAAGGCCGGCATGACGGTCGTTTCCAACGCCTCGTGCACCACCAACTGCCTGGCTCCGGTCGCCAAGATCCTGTCCGACAGCATCGGCATCAAGCAAGGCCTGATGACCACCATCCACGCCTACACCAACGACCAGGTCACCGTGGACGTCCGCCACAAGGACCTGCGCCGCGCCCGTGCCGCCGCCGCCAACATCATCCCGACCAAGACCGGCGCCGCCAAGGCCGTCGGCCTGGTGCTGCCGCAACTGGTCGGCAAGGTCGACGGTTTCGCGCTGCGCGTCCCGACCATCAACGTCTCGCTGGTCGACCTGACCTTCACCGCCGAGCGCGCCACCACCAAGGAAGAAATCAACGCCTTGATGACTGCCGCCGCCAACGGCCCGCTGAAGGGCATCCTCGACGTCAACAACGAGCCGCTGGTGTCGTCCGACTTCAACCACACCACCGTTTCCTCGACCTTCGACGCCACCCAGACCCGCGTCATCAAGGGCGAAGACGGTTCCGTGCTGGTCAAGGTCCTGGCCTGGTACGACAACGAGTGGGGCTACTCCTGCCGCATGCTCGACGCCGCCCGCGCCTGGATGGCCGTCAAGTAATTTAATGCAACGTTGAAAAAGGGGTCGCAAGACCCCTTTTTTTCGCCCCGCGCCGCCCACGAAAGGCGCGGCCATCCCTTGCCACCGGCCCCAATCAGGTCGCCTTGATCATCTCCTGGCGCGTCCCGGCCAAAGCCATCCGCAGCGCATCGGCAACGGCGCCCCCCTTTTCTTCCGCCGCCGCCTCGACCGTTTGCTTTGCCGCCGCCTCCTGCCCCGGTTCCGGTTTTCGCCCCAGCAGCTTCTCGCGGATGCGCTCGTTGATTTCCGCTTCCAGCGCCATTCGCTGTTCGGGCGGCATCGCCGCCAGGCTCTCTTCACTTAGCCCCAGTTCCTTCAGGACGGCATCGCGGATATGTTCGGCCGGGCTTTTTTTCAGGTAATCGTGCAACTCGGTCAGCATGGCCTGGCGCGCCGCCTCGATCTTTTCGCTTTTTTCCTGCTGTTTCTGACTCGCCGCCTTCTCGGCCTTGCTTTCTTCACCCTGTCCGGCAGCCGCCGCCGCTCGTTTCAGGGCCGCGGAAAACTTCTCCGCCTCCACCTCTGCCTGTTCAGCCGAGCGAAGGCGGGACGTCGGCGCGACGCCGGACAGTTCATTGACAATCTGCATGATTCGCTCCTCGACAAAGACAAGGAAAAAGCAATTAACGCACCAGCATAAAACCGAGCATCGCCTGACCAATCGGCCTGAATCGGCGAAATAGCGGCCTGGATTACGGCAGATATTGCCGGCCGACGATGCCGATTTGCCACAACAGCGCTCGGATTTACGCGCACAACCTTGTAAAATCTCCGGCTTCGATCACTTCGGATTGGCCCGCGTGCCCGGCACCCCTCGCCCTCTTCGTCTCGCCATCAACGGCTACGGCCGGATCGGCCGCTGTTTTCTGCGGGCGCTGCTCGAATCGCCGGTCAAGCACAATCTCCAGGTCGTGGCCATCAACGAACCGGCCAACCTGGAAAACATGGCCTATCTGACCCGTTACGACTCGACCCATGGCCGCTTTCCCGGCCTGGTCGAAGCAGTCGATGGCAAGCTGCTGGTTGGCGGCAAGGGTATCCAGGTCAGCCATGCCCGGACGCCGGAGGAAGTCGACTGGGCGGCCCATCGCCTCGACCTGCTGATCGAGTGCTCGGGGATCTACGGCCGCCGCCCCGAACTGAGCCGCTTCCTTGCCGCCGGCTGTCCGCGCCTGCTGCTCTCCCACCCCGGCACCAGCGGCGACGATGTCGATGCGACCATCGTTGCCGGCATCAACCAGCACAGCCTGCGCGGCGACGAACGCCTGGTTTCCGCCGCCTCCTGCACGACCAACGCCATCGTCCCGGTACTCGAATTGCTGGATCGCGAGGTCGGCATCGAGCAAGCCCTGCTGACCACCCTGCATTCGGTGATGAACGACCAGCCGCTGATCGACGGCTACCACCACGACGACCTGCGCCGCACCCGCTCCGCCATGCAGTCGATCATTCCGATATCGACCGGGCTGGCCCGCGGCGTCGAGCGCCTGCTGCCGCAACTGAACGGCCGCGTCCAGGCCAAGGCGATCCGCGTCCCGACACTGAATGTCTCGGCCATCGACCTGACCATCAGCACCCAGCGCCCGGTCTCCGCACACAGCATCAATGCGCTGCTGGCCGAGGCCAGTCGTGGCCGGCTGTCCGGGCTGATCGCCTATTCCGAGGCGGCGCACGCCTCGATCGATTTCAATCACGACCCGCATTCGGCCATCGTCGACGGCAGCCAGACCCGGACTGCCGGCACCCACCTGGTCAACCTCTTCGTCTGGTTCGACAACGAATGGGGCTTCGCCAACCGCATGCTCGAAGTCGCCGACCACTGGTCGCGGCAATGGCCGCCAAAGCACGCTTAATTTTGATCTGGAGAGAGAAACCATGAACGTCATCAAGCTCACCGACCTCGATGTTTCCGGCAAACGCGTCTTCATTCGCGCCGACCTCAACGTCCCGCAGGACGAGGCCGGCAACATCACCGAAGACACCCGCATCCGCGCTTCGCTGCCGTCGATCAAATACTGCCTGGAAAAAGGCGCGGCGGTCATGGTCACCTCCCACCTCGGTCGCCCGACCGAAGGCGAGCTCAACCATGAAGACAGCCTGATGCCGGTGGCCGTACGCCTCGGCCAGATGCTGCACACCTCGGTACGCCTGATCCAGGACTGGGTCGATGGCGGCTTCGAAGTCAAACCGGGCGAAGTGGTGCTGCTTGAAAACTGCCGGGTGAACAAGGGCGAGAAGAAGGACAACGAAGACCTCGCCAAGAAGATGGCACAGCTCTGCGACATCTACGTCAATGACGCTTTCGGCACCGCCCACCGCGCCGAAGCCACCACCCACGGCATCGCCCGTTTCGCGCCGATCGCCTGCGCCGGCATCCTGATGGGCGCCGAAATCGACGCCCTCGGCAAGGCCCTGCACGAACCGAAGCGGCCGCTGGTCGCCATCGTCGGCGGCTCCAAGGTTTCCTCCAAGCTGACCATCCTCAAGTCGCTGGCCAGCAAGGTCGACCAGCTGATCGTCGGCGGCGGCATTGCCAACACCTTCCTGCTCGCCTCCGGCAAGCGCATCGGCGACTCGCTGGCCGAAGCCGACCTGGTCAAGGAAGCCCACGCCATCATGGACATCATGAAAGAGCGCGGCGCCGAAGTGCCGCTGCCGGTGGACGTCGTCGTCGCCGATGAAGTCTCGGCCCTGGCCCGCGCCAACAAGATCTCGGTCGACGACGTGCATACCCACGACCGCATCCTCGACGTCGGCCCGAAGACCGCCGCCACCCTGTCGCAAATCATCGCCAACGCCGGCACCATCGTCTGGAACGGCCCGGTCGGCGTCTTCGAACTGCCCCAGTTCGCCGGCGGCACCAAGATGCTGGCCTCCGCCATCGCCCACTCCGAAGCCTTCTCGATCGCCGGCGGCGGCGACACGCTGGCTGCCATCGCCAAGTTCCATATCGCCGAAGACGTCGGTTATATCTCGACCGGCGGCGGCGCCTTCCTCGAATTCCTCGAAGGCAAGACCCTGCCGGCGATTGCGGTGCTGGAAGAACGGGCCAAGCACTGAGACGGAAACTGCCGGATGGCGGGAAACCCGTCGTCCGTCTCACACCATGTCCATGAACGATCCTGAAATCATCATTGTCGGCAGCGGCAAACTTGGGAGCGAACTGCTCGCCGAATTGCCGCATCTTGGCTTGCTGCGAGTCGGCGCCTGGCCCCCGGCCTCACATCATCAACCCGCGATCGTGATCCATACCGGATCGGGGCGCGCGCTTGAGGACGTCGTCCGCCATTGCGAGGCAAGCACCTCGGTCCTCATGGAACTGGCCACCGGCAGCGCCCTGGAAAGCCGTGCCACAAGCTTTCCGCTGGTGCTGTGCCCGAATACCAACATCCTGATGCTCAAGGCGATGAACATGATCGCCGGCAGCGGCGCCTTGTTTCGCAAGCATCCGGTGAAGATTTTCGAGTCGCACCAGTCCACCAAGACCTCGGTACCGGGCACCGCCGTCAGCATCGCCCAGTCGCTCGGTGTCGCGCCGACGGAGATCGTCTCCATTCGCGACCCGCAAGTGCAGCAAGAAGAACTGGGCATTGCCCCGGAAAATCTCGAACGCCACGCCTATCACCGCATCGAGATCGGCGACGACTCGACCCGCCTGCTCATTGAAACCCGGGTCGTCGGCAGCACGCCTTATGCCGCGGGGGTAGCCAGCATCATCAAGGCGATCCAGGCGAATGCGCTCGACAACAGGCTGTATCACATCGACGAATTTATCGCGCGAGGTTGGCTCTAGCAGTTCGAGACCATCGCCTGCCGGCCACCCCGCGTTCAACCGGAACAACGCAACAAAACTCACACCGAGGGAAAAATGACGCGCCATACCAAGATCGTTGCCACGCTGGGCCCTGCTTCCTCCACGCCGGAAGTCCTCGAACGCATGGTGCAAGCCGGCGTCGACGTCGTCCGGATGAATTTCTCGCACGGCACGGCCGATGACCACAAGGCCCGCGCCGACGGCATCCGCGCCGCCGCCGCCAAATTCGGCCGCACCGTCGGCATCCTCGGCGACCTGCAGGGACCGAAGATTCGCGTCGGCAAGTTCGAGAACGGCAAGATCACGCTGGTCATCGGCGATGCCTTCATCCTCGACGCCCAGTGCCCGCTCGGCAATCAGGAGCGGGTCGGCCTCGACTACAAGGACCTGCCCAAGGACGTGGTCAATGGCGACATCCTGCTCCTCGACGACGGCCGCCTGAAACTCGAAGTGACCGGCGTGCGCGGCCAGGAAATCCATACCCGCGTCATCGTCGGCGGCGATCTCTCCAACAACAAGGGGATCAACCGCCAGGGCGGCGGCCTGACCGCGCCGGCGCTGACCGCCAAGGACATGGACGACATCAAGACGGCGGCCCAGATCGGCGTCGATTTCGTTGCCGTCTCCTTCCCGAAAAGCGCCGCCGATATGTACATGGCGCGCCAGCTGTTGCGCGCCGCCGGCAGTTCCGCCGTGCTGATCGCCAAGATCGAGCGCGTCGAAGCCGTCGAAAACCTGGCTGAAATCCTCGATGCCTCGGATGGCGTGATGGTTGCCCGCGGCGACCTCGCCGTCGAAGTCGGCGATGCGGCCGTCCCCGCCTTGCAGAAAAAGATGATCCGCATGGCGCGCGACAAGAACAAGCTGACCATCACCGCGACGCAGATGATGGAGTCGATGATCACCTCGCCGGTACCGACCCGCGCCGAAGTCTCCGACGTCGCCAATGCCGTGCTCGACGGCACCGATGCGGTGATGCTGTCGGCCGAAACGGCGGCCGGCAAGTACCCGGTGGAAACCGTCGAGTCGATGGCGCGCATCTGCGTCGAAGCCGAACGCTCGGCCGAAGTGACGCTCGACCGCGAATTCCTCGACCGCGTGTTCACCCGCATCGACCAGTCGATCGCCATGGCGGCGATCTGGACGGCCCACCATCTCAAGGTCAAGGCCATCGCCGCGCTGACCCAATCGGGCTCGACCGCCCTGTGGATGAGCCGGATGAACTGCGGCGTGCCGATCTACGCGCTGACCCCTGATGCCGAATCGGTCGGCCGCATGGTGCTCTACCGCGGCGTCTGCCCGCTGCCGATGAAGCAGCAGCACACCGACCGCGACCTGCTGCTGGCCGAAGCCGAGCAGTTGCTGATCGACCGCGGCGTGGTCGCCAAGGGCGACCTGATCGCGCTGACCATCGGCGAGCCGATCGGCTCGATCGGCGGCACCAACACGCTCAAGATCGTCCGGGTCGGCGAGCATCAAATCCTTTAAAATAGCGTAATTAGCTAAACACGTTACCGAACAGGAGTTCCCATGCCGCTCGTCTCCATGCGCCAACTGCTCGACCATGCCGCCGAAAACGGCTACGGTCTGCCCGCTTTCAACGTCAATAACATGGAACAGGTCTGGGCCATCTGCGAAGCCGCCAGCCAGATCGACGCCCCGGTGATCATGCAGGCCTCGGCCGGCGCCCGCAAATACGCCGGCGAAGCCTTCCTGCGTCACCAGATCCTGGCCGCGCTGGAAGCCTATCCCAACCTGCCCATCGTC
>DAIMCQ010000124.1:0-11514 GCA_036726285.1 Azonexus sp. | reverse complement strand
GGTCTTGCATCTACATCCTGAATCAAGTCGGCGGCGAATTTATCATAGGGCGGCCGTGCGCACCGGCAATTCGCCAGAATCGATGGCCCGAGCCGCTGCATGGCGGCTCGGAGGTTCGGCTGGCTAGCCAGGCCAGAACGGCCGCCGGTCGTTCAATAGGGCGAGCTGAGTGCCTTGGCAATGAAATGGCGGCCGACGCGCGGTTTGGGTACCCGCTCGTTGAACCAGGCGCGCACATCCTCATCCAGGCCGATGCCGTGCATGTAGTTGTAGAGCGCCTTGTTCAGGGCCTGGCCGAGGCTGTTGTGATCGACGCCGGTGGGGTCGATGAATTCAACGTCGTTGGTGGCGAAACTGATCGGCGGCAAGGCTTTGAGCTTGATGCCGTATTCGGCCGGGTTGAGGCCGACCGGTGAATGCACGGTGCAGGCAAAGCGGTGGAAGAAGCCGGACTGGATGCAGCCTTCGGCAAACAGTTGCCGGACATATTCCAGCGCATCGACCGTGTCCTGGACTGTCTGGGTCGGGAAGCCGTACATCAGGTAGGCATGGACCAGAATGCCGGATTCGCTGAAGGCACGGGTGACGCGGGCGACCTGGTCGACCGAGACGCCTTTTCTCATCAGCTTGAGCAGGCGGTCGGAGGCGACCTCCAGGCCGCCCGAAACGGCGATGCAGCCGCTGTCGGCCAGCTGGTTGCAGAGCTCCGGGGTGAAGGACTTCTCGAAGCGGATGTTGCCCCACCATGAAATCGCCCGGTTACGCTTTTTCAGCTCGTCGGCCAGCGCCTTGAGCGCCTTGGGCGGAGCGGCTTCATCGACGAAATGAAAGCCGCTGTGGCCGGTTTCATCGATGATCCGTTCGATGCGGTCGACCAGCAGCGCGGCCGGGGCGCCATCGTAGCGGCCGATGTAATCGAGACTGACGTCGCAAAAGCTGCATTTCTTCCAATAGCAGCCGTGGGCGACGGTGAGTTTGTTCCAGCGCCCGTCCGACCACAGCCGGTGCATCGGGTTGAGCATGTCGAGCAGCGACAGGTAGCGGTCGATCGGCAGGCCATCCCAGGTCGGCGTGCCGACTTCGGCGAAGGGAATGTCCGGTTCGCTGCTGTTGAAATAGCGGACCTTGCCTTCCACGCGGGCATAGCAGCGCACCAGGTTGAGCCGCGGACGCTGGCCTTCCAGGTATTCGAGCAGGGCCAGGATGGGGCGTTCGCCGTCGTCGAGGGTGATATGGTCGAAATAATCGAAAACCCGGCTTTCCTTGAGTTCGCGCAGTTCGGTATTGACCCAGCCGCCGCCGAGCACAGTGACGATTTCGGGAGCGTGCGCCTTGATGCTCTGGGCGATGCGGAAGGCGGCATAGACCGAGCCGGGGAAGGGCACCGAGATCAGGACGACTTGCGGCTTGTCGCGTTCGATGGCGGCCAGCGTCAGCTGCTGCAGCGTCGTGTCGACCAGCGTCGGCGGCGCGGCGAGGGCGCGGGCCAGCGGTTCGAAGGTGGGTTGGCTGCGCGCCAGCGACTCGGCGTAGCGGACGAATTCGAAGCGGCTATCGACGGCATCGCGCAGGACATCGGCCAAGTCGTCAAGATACAGCGTCGCCAGGTGGCGGGCCCGGTCCTGCACGCCGAGCGAGCCGAAGGCCCAGGCCAGCGGGTCGCCGCCTTCATCGTCGACATAATTGTCGAGGGCGGCGAAACGCGGCCCTTCCGGCAGGAAATTGCGGCCGCAGATGCGGTGGCCGACTGATGGGTCGCGTCCTTGCAGGAAAGCGACCACCGGCGTGACGGTGGCGAGATAGCGTTCGAACTGTTCGGCAAAACAGTGCAGCGTCGGTGAGCGTTTGCGGGCTGGAATGGCCTCGAGCTTGTCTCGCATGGCGCGCAGGCCGCCCGGCGAGAACAATTCGAGGACGAGCTTGAGCGCAATGTCGTCCTGGGTCGCGGCGATGCCCCGCGAACGCAGGAAACCGGTCAGGTAGGCGGTAGAGGGGTAGGGCGTATTCAGCTGCGTCATCGGCGGAATCAGCGAGAGAACGCGCAGCGCGCTGCCAGTGTTCATGTCTAGCGCCCGAGTTTCTGACGAATGGCCGGCAAGGCAGCCAGCGCGGCGCGCTCGCCTTCCAGCATGGCATCGTGGCGGGCCGTGAAATCCCAGGACTTGACGTAAGGCAGGCGCGGCCGGATGACGACATCGGCGCCCTTCAGTTCGTTGCCGCCGATTGCCTTGCCCATGATGGTGGTGGTTTGCCAGATGATCGCGGTCATGCTGTCGACTGGCTGGCCCTCGGGTAGGGCCGAGATATCGACGGCGATGACGAAATCCGCCCCCATGTCGCGTGCTGCCTGAACCGGAATCGGGCTGGTCAGGCCGCCATCGACATAGGTTTTGCCGCGGAATTGTGTCGGTTGGAACACACCGGGTACGGCGGCCGAGGCACGGACGGCCAAGCCGGTATCGCCGGTGCGGAAGACGACCCGCTCACCGCTGTTGAGGTCGGTGGCGACGGCGGCAAACGGTTTGTTCAGCTTTTCCAGCGGACGCCTGTTGAGGTGCTGGTTGATGAAGTCCTGCAGCGCTTCGCCCTTGAGAAAGCCGCGGCCGCCCAGCGTCCAGTCGGCAAAGATCTTCTCGTCGAGTTGCTGGGCGATTTTCTGCATCGCGAAAGCATCGTTGCCGGCCGCGTACAGCGAGCCGACCACGGCGCCGGCACTGGTCCCGACCACGTAGTCGGGAACGATGCCTTGCGACTCCAGCATCTTGATCACGCCGATATGGGCAAAGCCGCGTGCCGCGCCGCCACCCAATGCCAGGCCGATCTTGGGTTTGCCCGTGGCGGACGGGAGGTGGTCGGGGCCGGGTTGGGCCGGCTGGGTGACGCAGCCGGCCAGCAAGGTCAGGGCGGAGAGCAACAACAGGCGGCGGGCGCGATTTTTCAATAAATGGGTGTTCATGGCTAAGGAGTCTGATACAGCGTTCATTCGGCGCGGTGACACACCGCTTCGATACGGTTGCCCGATGGGTCGAGCAGGAAGGCGCCGAAATAATGGGCGTGATAATGCGGCCGCAGGCCCGGCGCCCCGTCGTCATGCCCGCCATGGGCCAGGCCGGCAGCATGGAAGGCTTCGACCTGGGCCCGGTTTGCCGCCTTGAAACACCAGTGGCGCTTGGGGTCGCCGCTGGCGCCGGGCGAGGCGTAAACGGCCAGGCAGCTGTGGTCATCCGCATTGGCATTGCAACGCGCGCCATAGCCCAAGGCTTCCGGGCGGTCGTACACCTTGTCGGCGCCGAGCGCGGCCATCACGGCATCGTAGAAAGGGCGGGCTGCAGCCAGATCGGTAACGGCAATCGAAACGTGATCGAGAAGGTGCATGGCGGTGTTTGGGCAGGCAGGCGGGGCAAGTCCGACAGCTTACCGGCACATGCGGCGAATTTCATCTTCCTTGATGGCCAATTCGACCTGTTGCAGCACGGCGTCGACATCGGCCAGGTGTTCGTCGAGCACCACCTGGCCGGTCAGCGGACTATCCGGGCGGAGCCGGCCGCTTTCGTAGAGGCCCCAGATTTCCTTGCCGTATTGGCTGTCTTTCAGCGACGGGGCGTAGGTGCTGAAATAGCTGCGCAGGTTGGCCACGTCGCGCTCCAGCATCTCGGCGGCCATGCTGTTGGCGGCAGCGTCGATGGCCTGCGGCAGGTCGATGATCACCGGGCCATCCTCGGCGACGAGGATGTTGTATTCCGACAGGTCGCCGTGAATGATACCGGCGCACAGCATGCGCACCACCTGGCCGACCAGCATGGCGTGATAGGCCAGCGCGACGGCTTCGCTGAGCGCCACATCGTTGAGCCGTGGTGCGACCTGCCCCTCGGCATCGGTCACCAGATCCATCAGCAGGACGCCTTCAAAGCAAATATGCGGCTGCGGCACCCGCACCCCGGCATTGGCCAGCCGATATAGCGCATCGACCTCGGCGTTCTGCCAGACTTCTTCCTGCATCTGGCGCCCATAGCGGCTGCCTTTTTCCATGGCGCGCGCCTGGCGGCTGTTCTTGACCTTGCGCCCTTCCTGATAGGAGGCCGCCTTGCGAAAGCTGCGTTGCTGGACATCCTTATAAACCTTGGCGCAACGGATGTGTTCGCCGCAACGGACGATATAGACGGTCGCTTCCTTGCCGCTCATCAACTGCCCGAGCACCTCGTCAACAAGGCCTTCTTCAACAAGCGTGGTCAGTCTTTTCGGGGTTTTCATCGGGTTCGGGCTTTCATTGGCCCGATTGGTGAGAGCGGGGGCTGGGGTGAGGTGTTGCCTGCCGGCTTCCTGGTGGAACACCGGCAAAGGCAATGCGGCGAGTGGGTATCAGCGGCTTTTGAAACGCTAGCGGTCAACTGCTTCAGACATCCGCCTCGACCAAGCCGCCATCTTTCTCCATCCAGGCGCGACGGCCGGCGGCTTCGCCCTTGCCCATGAGCAGCGTGAAGGTGCTGGCCATTTCCTTGATGACCTCGCGCGGCGCGCTGAACGGCACCAGGCGACGGGTATCCGGGCAGAGCGTGGTTTCCCAGAGCTGGTCGGGGTTCATTTCGCCGAGACCCTTGAAGCGGGAGACGGTAATCTTGTTTTCCGAAACGCCTTCATCGCGCAGCTTCTGCAGGGTTTGTTCCTTTTCCGCTTCGTCCAGACAATACACCTTGCGGGTATGACCACGTGCCTCGACATCGACGCGGAAGAGCGGCGGTTGGGCGACGTAGATGTGGCCGCGCTCGATCAGGGCCGGGAAGTGCTTGAGGAAAAGGGTGAACAGCAGGACCTGAATGTGCGAGCCATCGACGTCGGCATCGGACATGACGATGATGCGGCCATAGCGCAGGCCGGTCACGTCGATGCTGTCGATCTGCTCGATGCCGTGCGGGTCGACGCCGATGGCGACCGAGATGTCGTGCACTTCGTTGTTCTTGAACAACTGGTCGCGCTCGACCTCCCAGGTGTTGAGCACCTTGCCGCGCAGTGGCAGGACGGCCTGGGTTTCCTTGTCGCGGCCCTGTTTGGCCGAGCCGCCGGCCGAGTCGCCCTCGACCAGGAAAACTTCGTTGCGGCTGATGTCGTCGGATTCGCAATCGGTCAGCTTGCCGGGCAGGGTGGCGATACCGGAGGACTTCTTCTTTTCGACCTTCTGGGTCGATTTCATGCGGTTCTGCGCCGCCTTGACGGCCAGTTCAGCGATTTTCTTGCCGAAGTCGGCATGGCTGTTCAGCCACAGTTCGAACGGGTCGCGCACCATCTGCGAAACCAGCTTGTAGGCATCGCGGCTGGTCAGTTTTTCCTTGGTCTGACCCTGGAATTGCGGGTCCAGCACCTTGGCGGAGAGCAGGTAGGTCATGCGGCCGCAGACGTCTTCCTGCGCCAGTTTGACCTTGGCCGGCAGGATGGCGTGGTGTTCGGCAAAGGTCTTGATCGCCTCGAAGACGCCAGCCTTGAGGCCGGCTTCATGGGTGCCGCCGTCGAGGGTCGGAATCAGGTTAACGTAGGACTCGGGCTTGCCGCCGCCTTCCTCGAACCAGGCCAGCGCCCAGGTGGCACCTTCGCCGACGGCGAAACCGTTGGCTGTTTCGACATATTTCTCGCCGACGAAGATGGGCGCCACCGGCGTGCCGACCATCATTTCGTTGAGATAGTCGGCCATGCCGTTCTGGTAGCACCAGACCTTCTTGTCCTGGCCTTCGATTTCCAGTTCGACGGTGACGTTGGGCATCAGTACCGCCTTGGAGCGCAGCAAGTGCTCCAGTTGGCCGAGATTGACCTTGGGCGAATCGAAATACTTGGGGTCGGGCTGGATGCGCACCGTGGTGCCGGTGTTGCGCTGACCGCAATCGCCGATGCGGGTCAGCGGTTCGGTGACGAAGCCGTCGCCGAAAGCGATGCGGTGCACGCCGCCGCTGCGCTTGATTTCGACCTCCAGCCGGGTAGACAGTGCATTGGTCACCGAGACGCCGACGCCATGCAGACCGCCCGAGAAGCGGTAGGCGTTGCCCGATTCCTTCTTGTTGAACTTGCCGCCGGCGTGCAGTTTGCAGAACACCAGTTCCACCGCCGGCTTGCCTTCTTCCGGATGGATTTCGACCGGAATGCCGCGGCCGTTGTCGCTGACCTCGATGCTGCCATCGGCACGGATGCAGACAGCGATCTTCTTGGCGTAGCCGGCCAGCGCCTCATCCGCGGAATTGTCGATGACTTCCTGCACGATGTGGGTCGGGCAGGTCGTCCGGGTGTACATGCCCGGGCGTTCCTTGACGGGTTCAAGATCTTTCAGGACGCGGATGGATGAGGCGGAATAGTCTGACATGTGCTTTACGGTGAGGTCTGTTCAATGCGCCCAGTATCGCAGGTCGGTACTCGGCGGGGCAGGATTCTACCGGTTTCCGGAGTCGCCGCGCAGGGTTGAACCATATGGCATAATCAATGTCCACGTGTTGATGCTTGACGAGGAGATTGCCATGTCGGAAAAAGCTCATCCCGATTATCCGCAGCACAAATACTCATTCCCGCGCGGCGCGGATCGCCGTTCAAGCCGCCATGTGGCACCGCCTCCGTTTATTACCAACGAAGGGTTGGTAATGATTGATCGGCGTTCGCATATCGATCGACGTTCCTCGTGGATTCGCGATTTTTCGATCGATGTCGGGCATTGGGATGGTCGTTGAAGGACGGTTTGGCGGAAAATTTTCCGGAATCTGATTCAGCTTAAGCATCATTGATTCCGGCCCCACTAAGATCGGCGGCATGAGCCGATATCAGGACCTTGCCGCGCAAACCGAAAAAATGATTGTCGAGGGCGTGTTCCGTGCCGGCGACCGGCTGCCTTCCGTTCGTCAGGCTTGCGCCAGCCACCGGGTGAGTCCGGTGACCGTCACCCAGGCCTATTACCAGCTCGAAAGCCGGGGGCTGATTGAAGCGCGACCCAAGTCGGGTTATTTCGTCCGCAGTCGCCTGGGGCAGAACCTGGCGGAGCCAGAAAAACGGCATCCAGGCCCTGAGACAACCGCCTTGCAGGTTAGCGACTTCATTTTTCAGATTCTGGAGAGCGTCAAGGATCCCGCCGTCGTACCGTTCGGCTCAAGCTTCCCAAGTCCGTTTTTGTTCCCGCTCGACAAGCTCGGGCGTTGTCTCGCGACTGCGGCCCGCCAGCTAGATCCCTATGCGACGGTCAGCGATCTGCCGCCCGGCAACGAGGCGCTGCGGCGCCAATTGGCGCTGCGTTATCGGGCGCAAGGCGCGGATGTTTCGCCGCAGGAAATCGTCATCACCTCGGGGGCGATGGAAGGTTTGAATCTTTGCTTGCAGGCTGTTACCCGCCCCGGCGACTTGATCGTCATCGAGTCGCCGACCTTCTATGCCGGGTTGCAGGCTGCCGAACGGCTTGGCTTGAATGTGATCGAAGTGGCAAGCGATCCGCAGCAAGGGATCGATCTCGCTGCGCTGGAGACTGTTTTGCATCAGCACCCGGTCAAGGCTTGCCTCTTCATGCTCAGTTTTTCCAATCCAACGGCTTGCCTGATGCCCGACGCCCGTCGGCAAGCCTTGCTTGGGTTGTTGCGTCGCCATGCAGTGCCTTTGATCGAAGACGATGTCTATGGCGAACTATATTTCGGACCGCAGGCGCCTTTGTGCAGCAAGGTCGGAGACGACTCCGGTCTGGTCATGCATGTGTCGTCGTTTTCGAAATGCCTGGCGCCCGGATATCGCCTTGGTTGGGTGGCGGCCGGTCGATTTGCCGAAAAGATCCAGCGTCTGAAACTATCCACCAGCCTGGCAACAACGGTGCCGGTACAGATCGCGTTGGCCAACTACCTGCGTAACGGCGCTTACGACAAGCATCTTAGACAGTTGAGGCGGAATCTGGCGGGGCAGGCCGAGGCAATGATCGAAACCGTCATTCGCCATTTCCCCCCGGCGACCCGGCTGTTCCGCCCGCTTGGCGGCTATTTCCTCTGGCTTGAGTTGCCCTTGCGGGTCGATGCGTTGCAATTGCATCGGCAGGCCCTGAGGCGGGGTATCAGCATCGCACCCGGGCCGATCTTTTCTGCCCAGCGAGCCTATGGTCATTGCATTCGCCTCAATTTCGGCCATCCGCAACCCCCCGGGCGGGCTGACGCGCTGGTCTCGCTTGGCCGGCTGGTTCAGGCGATGGCAACGGCACCAGCCGGGGCGGCCTGAGCGGCAAGCCGGATCACAGGCTGGCCCAGCGCGCAAAATCCCGGCCAAAGAAGGCGATCAGCAGCAAGGCCAACGGGGTGAAGGCGATGAAGCCGGACAGGACGCGGGCGATGAAGGGATGGGCCAGATGCGACTCGATGAAGTGACGGGCGATCAGGTGACCCTTGATCCAGATGATGGCGGCCACCATGAGCGGCAGCCAGCGGGCACCGTGAAACCAGTGACCCAAGCCAAGGCTGATCAGCGTCAGAACAACCAGTGCCAGCCAGGCAGCGAACAAGGGCTTGAGCGAAGTGGAGATAGCGTGGTGCATGATCAGGCCAGGACGTAGAAGAAGGGAAAAATCACCAGCCAGATGATATCGGTGGCGTGCCAATAGCTGGCCAGGGCTTCGAGGCCGGCGTGATCTTCGGCCGAATAACCGCCGGCCAGATGGCGGGCGAGCACCCAGAGAATGCCGAGAATGCCCCAGGTGGCATGGACCAGGTGGTTGAAAGTCAGGTAGTAGTAAACCGTGAAGAAGATGCCTGATTCGCCATTGATGCCGTGGGCAAGATTCCAGCTGATTTCAAGATATTTGGCCAAGGGATAACCCAAGGCCAGCAGCAGGCCGCCGAGCAACCAGTAGAGCGATTGACGACGCTGTCCGCGACGCATGGTGGTGACCGAGCAGGCGATACAGAAGCTGCTGCTGATCATCAGCAAGGTGATGATGGTGCCGGCCACTCGCGAAAGACGGTCGGCGCCTTGTTCGAACGCTTCCGGGAAATGTGCCCGGGCGACGAAATAGACTACGAACAAAACGAGGAATTCGACGAATTCGCAGGTGATGCCGACCCAGATGCCTTTGTTTCCGGGAACGCGCCGGGTTGTTTCAGCCGTTTCTTCAGGCGGTGGGAGGGGGAGAGTTGCGGCGTTCATTGACCATGCTCGGAGTAGATTGTTGATTGATGCATTGTTTCATTCTGGTATCCGTTGTGTAGGTACAGGTCATGCTGTTTTCGTTCGACACAGAATAGCGTTTCGATATTCGTGCCGTTGCGACTGCCAGCCGAGCCGTATTGCTGCCACGACGTGATTGATCCAATTGCATCCGGTGCGACAGGGTGGGAAACTTGCCAGCCCGATCATCACGCAAAATTTCAAGCATGGCTTTAACCAATCCGCAAGATTCCGCACTTCCCGTTTGGGAAGCAGTCGATGGCAGTCCGATTTCCTGTACCGAAAAGATCAAGGTCTTGAACGAAAATTTTCGCGAACTGCAGCAGCTGGCCCTCGACGCGCTTGAGGATGGCGTGTTGATGGGATGCAGTGAAAAGCACCTACGCGCCGCGCTGCATGAAATGATTGATGCCCTGGCGCTGAATTTTTCGGCTTAACGGCCTCGCTCCTCGCAGTGGCCGGGGAGTGCGCCGGCCTTTGTGGCGCATTGCGCAGTCAGGCTCGGCAACGGTGACGGGCCGCTTGGGTCGATCAACGACGGTGTCAGATTTCCCTGACACGAATTGCAGGATAGGCTGACAATAAATCCGGTTCTCCTGATAGCTGGATTTTTCCCCCTGAATACAATAAAAACATGCTGTGGTAATTTTTGATTGATGGCGATCTTGTCATCAAGCCATTAATAAATCAGCGCTCTTCCGGTTCGTTTGATATGCCGGATTTCTTTCCTTTCAGGGAGAATTCAATGAAAACCATTTGTCTGGTTGATGATTCCGCCACGATTCTGCTGTCCATTTCGAATATTCTCGCCAGGGCCGGGTATGCCGTCGAGAAGGCCGCCAACGCGGAAGCGGGATTAGGCAAATTCAAGGGGGGAAGCAAGGTCGATTTGCTGATCACGGATCTCAACATGCCCGGCATGAATGGCATCGAGTTCATCAAGGAAGTGCGCAAATTGCCCGCCTACAAGTTCATGCCTATTCTTTTCCTGACCACCGAGTCGCAACAAGCCCGCCGCCAGGAGGCCAAGGCGGCCGGTGCTTCAGGCTGGCTGGTCAAGCCGGCGGATGCAACGCAGTTGCTCGACACCATCAAGCTCGTGCTGCGCTGATCGTCATGGAAAGTACGCGCCTTTTCAAACGTTCGGTAGCGCTCAGTCTGTTTACCGCCCTGGCCGCCGGCCTTGTCGTCGCCGTGTTCAGCGATCTGGCGCATGCCTTGTTCGCCCAGATGGGGATTCCCCACCGTTGGGGAGAGGCCGTGGGCGCCATTGCGCTGGTGGTCGGTGCCGGCTTGGCGCAAAGCGTGTTTTCGCGAACCTTGTTCAGCGATCTGTTTCTCGGTGCGCACGCCTTGCGCAACGAGGAGCAGGAGGTTTCGCGTCGCTTTCAGGCATCCGGTCAGTGGGTCGCTTCGGAAATCAGCCAGGTCGGGCAAATGCACGATGCCTTGCGCAGCCAGCTGGGTTCGGTCGTCGAACAGACGGAAAGTGCCGCTGTCTCGATTATCGAGCGCTTGACGGCGATTGACGACAAGGTCTGTCAGTTGGATCAGCTGATCGCCTGTTCAATCGACGATTCCGACCGTCTGAGTGCCGACTCGGCGGCGGAGATCGACAGCAATCGGGCGCTGATCCAGGCCATGCACCAATACATCAGTTTCCGGATGGACGAATCGTCACGCGATCAGACCCGGGTGGCGCAAGTTGCCAGCGAGGCCGAGGCTTTGAGCGCCCTGGTCAAACTGATTCGTGCCATTGCCAGCCAGACCAATCTGCTGGCGCTCAATGCCGCTATCGAGGCGGCGCGGGCCGGTGAGGCCGGGCGCGGATTTGCCGTCGTCGCCGACGAGGTGCGCAAGTTGTCGGGTGAGACGGAAAAGGCGGTGAATCAGATCAATCAGGGGATCCTGGGGGTTGTCGATGCAATCCATCATCAGTTTGGCGAAAAACTGTCGCAGAAGAATATCGACGAAGAGCGTGCGACGTTGCAACGCTTTGCCGGGCAACTCGACGAACTGAATGGCAAATATGGTGCCTTGATCGAGTCGCAGGCCAGGGTTGCCCAGACCATCGGACAGACCAGTCACGAAATCAAGGACATGTTCATGGCGGCGATGGCCAGCGTCCAGTTCCAGGACATGACCCGGCAACAGATCGAGCAAGTGGTGGCCACCTTGACCCATCTCAGCGAGCACGTCACGCATCTGACCGATCGCCTGGTCCGGGCGGACGATCCCGGTTTCGAACCCCGGCCGCTGGCGGATCATATCGAGCGGATTTACGGTGGATACGTCATGGATTCGCAGCGCGAACATCACCAGCGGGCCTTGAGCCAGCCTGTGGCCGTCGGCGGCGGC
>DAIMCQ010000123.1:0-11556 GCA_036726285.1 Azonexus sp. | reverse complement strand
CAACCTTTTCGCCACCCTGAAGAAAAAACGGTTTTCCGACGAACTGGCGAATATCTTCAATCCGCTGAAAGGCAAGACCTACGCCACGGAAAGCGAGCTCGACAAGCAGATCAAAGCCCTGGAAACCTCCGAAATTGCCCGCTTCGCCAGCTATCAGGAATTCATCGCCGACCTGGCGCGCAAGCAGCATCCGTTCGACCCGGCCAAAAAGCCCATGCTCTCGCCGGTGGCCGACTGCAAATGTCTGCCCAACACAATGCGACATCAGGTCTACGGCTTCTACCCCTTCTGGCAGGCTGGTCAGACGCAGAGCGTCGATTTCGCCAGCCTCAGCCGACTCGGCTACTACGCGCTGAGCTTCGACAACGATGGCAGCCTGCAACAGCCGGGCGGCGATGCGCCGGAATACTTCGGCCAAGCCTTCACCACCGTGCGGACATACGAAACCAAGGTTGACTACGTCGTCTCTCGCCACGACTGGTCTACCTGGGCCGACCAGTCACCGGCCGAACGCAGCGCCGCCTTCGCCAAGCTGAGCGCCGACATCGCCAAGCTGCTCGGCACCCCGCCGGTCGATACGCTTTCCCGCCTGAAGCCCTATATTTCGCTCGATCGCCATCATGCGAGCATGGCCGATGGCGTCACCCTGTTCTTCGAGCACTACCCGGCAGACGAAGACTACGCCAGGGAGTTCCACGATTTCCTCGACAAGCTGCGCAACACGCTGGCCGGCAGCAAGAAAACCGTCAACCTGATGGTGCCTCACAGCGCTCTCGGCCAAGGCGCTTTCACCTATGAGCGGCTGAAAGACCTGGCACCGACCGACGACAAGGAGGCCGGCAGCATCTACCTCCTTGTCCTGCTGGAAGAACCCTACACCGACACCAAGAAACGCCTGCGCAACGAAGTCGAAAGCAAACTCCACGGCGCCGACCAGCGCAATCTCCTACGCATGATGATCCCGATCATCGTTCCCGACGGCAAAGCCCCCCTCGACGACGACATTATCTACATGGGCGACAACTTCGCCGGCATCGGCTTCTGGCCCCTGCCCGCCCCGGCCGCCGAGGCGGCAACACGAGCACTGCTGCCCGAAGCGCCCATCATCAAAAAGGAGTACTACCCGGAGAACAACCGGCAAACCAATGCCATCTGCGGCATCGTCTGCCCCAATCGCTGGCTCTTCCGCCTGGCGCTGGATATTTTCCTGGTCGCCACGCTCGTCATGCTGACCGCCCTCGCCCGCTGCTGCGAATGCCGCGCCGGCTTCCGCCAGCACTTCATCCCCATCCTCGGCGGCACCGTCATCCCGCTCTTCCTGCTCTTCATGGCCCTGCTTTCCTGCGACCCAAGCTGGTCGAAAATGGCCGACGGCAACCAGCCGCTCTACCTCGTCCTGCTCGCCATCATCCTCTACGCCATCTGGGATTACTGGCAGCGCAAGCAGGAAATCCCCTGACCTAGCCCCAGACCACCAATCCGCCCAGCCACCGAACCCCACCGAGGGAGCCCGCCATGCAAACCCACGCCAACCGAGAAGACAGCCACGCCAACCGCGCCGAAGCCCAAGGCGTCAACGCCACCAACCAGTTCGCCGACCAACGCCCGGCTGCCGCCAGCCAGAACCGGCTGGCCGGCCTGGCCGATTCCAGCCCAAGAGCCACCCAGTTGCGCACCCTCCAGGCCATGGCCAACGCCAGCCCCGGCGTTGAAACAACGCGGCGGCTCGGCATGGCGCAAACGGCGACGGCGCAACGACAGGCCGTGGAAGAGGAAGAACCGCTGCAAGGCAAATTCGCCATCACCCAGCGCGAGGAGATGGACGACGAAGAACCCCTACAGGGCAAGTTCGCCACGGCACAACGGGCTGCGGCAGAGGAAGACGAGGTGCAGATGAAAACCATCGGCGCCCCCGAACCAGCCGCCCAGCTTCAAGCCAAAGCCGCGCCGCACAAGAATGAGACGGGGCTGCCGGACAATCTCAAATCCGGTATCGAATCGCTGTCGGGGATGAGCATGGATAACGTGCGGGTGCACTACAACTCGTCAAAACCGGCGCAGTTGAATGCTTATGCCTATGCACAAGGCACAGATATTCACGTCGGGCCGGGCCAGGAAAAGCATTTACCGCATGAAGCCTGGCATGTAGTGCAGCAGGCGCAGGGACGAGTGAGGCCGACGATGCAGATGAAGGGCGGCGTGGCGGTGAATGATGATGCTGGGCTGGAGGGGGAGGCGGATTTGATGGGGGGGAAGGCGTTGAGTGCGCAGGGAACGGCTCAGTTGCAAAAAATTCGTGGTCTGCCCCCTGTACTTAATAGCACAAATAAATGGATACCGATTCAAATGGCAACCATCATTAATTATACGACGCAACCTTATACGTTCAACAACGCTGCCGGCATGCCAATAACCACCAACGTTGGGCACGTCATGACTGCTTTACTAGATCCAGCAGATCCAAGAAAAGGCTCGGGGCCAGGAGGAAGCCTTAAAATATTAAGCCGCGCACTGCGAAGCCTGTACCCCGGATCCAGTATAATCAAGGGCCATCTATTAAACGACAATTTAGGTGGGCTCGGCCTTCCAGAAAACCTATTTCCAGTCACTCAACAAGCAAATGTTCAACATAGAACACAAGTTGAAGATTTTGTAAAAACGGAACTTTATACAAACGCAAATACCGTCCGGTATAGAGTTCAAGTAAATAGTGCCTGTAGTCACACTGCCCCACAAGCAACTTTAGATTGCAACGTTGAACGAGCCCTACCCGGAGGCGTATATCAACAACTCCTTAATAAGCAAATAACCTCAACTCCTAACCCTCCACCGGGAGGCATTCTCGGGGCAACAACACCGGTAGCGCCCCTAACTTTACCCGGTTTTCTTGGTGCATCAACAATGTTTCCAACAACGGCAGTTGCTGCAACCTGGACAAAATCAGGCTCAGGAAGACGAAGCGGTGCAAATCGAATTATTCGGACCGCCATCGCGGGCACGCCTGGATCTTTCAACCTGACCGATTTAGCCGGAAATAATTATGGTCGAATTAACTAGCCGAAAATTAATTATAGAGCAATCTAGTTATTCACTAGACCTACCAAAATAAATCAAAATTGGCTAGGCTCAATTTTCCGCCTTAATAACTATATGGATCAGAGTGATTTAGCTTTCCATTTTGCCGATTACAGCAACCAGATTGATTTAGTCACTTATAAACAAAAGCAAGCAATAGATGGATCAACTTTCCGGTTTTCTAATTATAGGGGTCAGAGTAATTTAACTTTTCCACCCGTTTAACAGCAATCAGCCCCCCAGGAACGTGCGCTAAATGACATTCACTCCAAGCCGAAGGCGGTATGATCCGCGGCATTTCGTTGACGGGGCAATCATGGCGGGAACTGTGGTTGTGGCGGAGAATGGCCTGAGAAGATAGCAGCAGTCGATCGCCGTCGGCGAACATCGCCCGATTGCCGACGAACCGTTCAGTATCGTTGGCGACGATGTCGGGCCGGCGCCCTTCGATTTCCTGCTGAGCGCCCTTGGCGCCTACACCTCGATAACCTTGCGCATGTACGCCGAGCGCACGGACATCAAGCTGAAGGGCGTCGGCGTCGGCACGGTGGCACCTATCTTTACCCCCATCTAACTCATGCAATAAAGCCGTTCTCACCGCAACGCGTTCAACACCACCGGGCAGGAATGTGCAGTGACGCATCAATCACCGCAAGGAAAAAGGGCAGAACAGTCAGAGCGTATCCACGGTCTCGGGCAAACATATCGGCGAGCCTTGCAACTTGAAACGTGCCAACAATCCCTTTGCCTGCTGCACCTGTGCCAGTTTACTGGCACGGACAAAATAAGGTGCAGCTTGGTCGGCTGAGGCACGCCGGGAAATACACTCGCCCTTGCGCCACAGCAGATCGGGCAGGCAGTACAAATCTTCGTTGAAGTCGGCCTCGGCAATGGTCAGGTCGATCAGGCTTTCGGCTTCACCCCACTCACACTGAACCATCAGGGCATCGGCCGCGATCCAGCGCGAGGTCGTGATACCAGCCTGGTACGCCTGCTGCATCTGGGCTGCCGCACCAAACAAGGCGCCGGTATCGGCCAGGGCACCGCTCTTCGCCTGCGCCCACAGCAGAAAGAGCTGATTGACGCCGGCCCACAAGGCAAAACCGTAGCGCCGGGCGAGTTCGAGGGCTTCGCTGGCCAGTTCGACCACTTCGTCGAGCGCCCCGCGACACCAGTGCATGGCAACGCCCATGCTCAGGGCAAAGCACAGGGCATGCGTCCGCCGTCCCCGGCGGGCCAGCGCGACACCTTCGCTGACCATGGCGCAGGCCGCTGCTTCGTCGCCGAGAAACCACAGGTTCCAGGCGAGGAAGGCCCGACAGGTCACCGCCGCATCATCGACGCAGTAGCGAATTCGTTCTCCCGCCGGCAGTTGGGCCGCGAGGGCGATACCTTCCTGCTGCCAATACTTTGCCTCAAGCAATTCGCCGCGCCAGAACAGCGAATTGCCGAGCGCAAAACAGGCCATCAGGCGTTCCGTATCGCTCTGCGCCATGCGCTCGAGGCGCCGGGCGATCAACAAGCCCTCGACCTCCCCCTGCGAACTGCCGCCCATGTACTTGCCGCTCAGTGCGGCAAACAAGCTGGAGTGATGATCGACAACGGACCAGGCCGCCGACTCGACTTTCTGCGCCACTTCGCTGAACAGGCGATGTCCCAAAGGCGAGCCGAAGCCCTGGCAAACCTGGGCGGCGTGCCCCAACTGAAGCTGGATGGCGCAAACGAAGACAGGATCGGCCGCCTCGCCAAGCAAGGCCAACATGGCAAGCGCCTTCTCGAAACAGACCACGGCATCGGCGGCGAATTCCCGTTCCATGGCCGAAGCCCCCGCCCTACCCCACCATTGCGCCGCTTCCAGACAGCAGCCAGCCGCCGAGTAGTGATGGGCAATTTCCTCGGCCGGCCGGCCTGGCTGGCGCTCCAGCAGGCGTGCTGCCTGTTCGTGCAAGGCTTGCCGGCGCGCAGGCTGGATGCTGTTGTACGCCGCCTCTCGAATCAGGTCGTGCTGAAAGCAAAACGTTCCCGCCGCAAGCGCCTTGACCAGGCCTTGCGCCATGGCCCGCGACAAGGCTGCCGCGACATTGTTTTCCGGCAACAGGTCGAGAAGATCCTGACGCCGGAAACTGCCGCCCAGTACGGCAGCGGCCCGCAAGACACGCCGGGCCGTACCGAGACGATCCAGTTCGCCCTGCAGCAATTCGTTGAGCGGCAGCAAATGGTGCTCCCCTTCGTGCCAGCCCCTGAGCAGGTGTTCGATAAACAACGGAATGCCGCCCGCCACCTGGGCGATACGCCGACGCTCGTCTGGCGTCACGCCACGCTCGTTGTCACAGGCTTCGATCAGGCTCAACGATTCGGGTTCGTCCAGCGGCGCCAGTTCAATCGCCTGGCTCAGACTGGCCGGACAATCGAATACCGTCTCCGGGCGCGAGGTAATGACGAGCAACAGCGCTTGCTGCTTGAGTCCGCGCGCAAAAATACCCAGCAACTCGCGCGTCGCCAGATCCGCCCAGTGCAAGTCGTCAACCACGAGCAGCGCAGGCCCCGCTCCGATGGTCTGCTCGATGACCCGGATAAGCGCGGAAAACACGGCACTTTTCGAAATCAGCGCATCCGGCTGCTGCCATGTTTCCACACCGGCAAGCATCTCAAGCGCTTCAATACTTTCCCGATCAAGACCGGGAAAACGGGCTTGCAGGCCACTGCCCCGCGCCGCTGACGGGACAGCGGTCGCCGCGCCCGAAGGCTCCAGATGCAGGCCGCGCAGCAGCACAGCCAGCGGCTGGTGCGCCAGTTCGAGTTGGCAAGCGATACGCAGGAGCTTGCCGCCCGCCGCCAACACATCATGGGCAAACTCGTTGACCAGCCGCGTCTTGCCGAATCCGGCCGGAGCGCGCAATACGGCAATGCGCGAACGGCCGGCGCTGGCTTCCTGCCACAAGATCTGCAAGCCGAGCAACTCGGCACGGCGCCCGACAAACGGGGTTGCCGGCAGATCCGGATAGGGCAGCGACACGACCGACAGCGGCCGGGCATCGGTCAATTCGAAAAGCTTGTGCAGCCCGTCCAGACCGGGAAATGCTTGCTCGCCGAGAGCGGCGAACCGGAATGAAGTCCCGGCCTGCTGAACGATAGACTCCGCCACCCGGACCTTCCCCGGCGCCGACGAAAAACTGACAAAACGGGCCAGATCGGGTGCCTCCCCGAGTAAATGCGGCATGTTTGCCGCCGCCTTGTAGAGGACCTGACCGGCACAGATACCAATACGTAGCGCGCTCGCCCCGGCCCCGCCATCAAGGATGTGGCGCGCCGCAATCAGCGCCCGCTCGGCGGAACGTTCGCCACCTTCGTCGAGGCCGAAAATAATCAGCACGCCCCGCCCGACCACCGACACGACCCGGCCGCCCCGTTGCTGTACCACGCTCGCAACATGCTCGAGCAATGCCCCGTCAAAATCGACTTCGCCCTGACGCTGCGCAAAGTCGCAATGCATCGCCACCAGCCAGCGTTGTTCGTAGATTGCCGCTTCGGACAGGTTGATCAGCGAAAAACGCGTCGTGATGCCCTGCGCAATATTGTCGCGCAAGGCCGTCAACCGCTCGCCCGGCGGCAGGCCCAACTCGCTTTCGAGGCGCTGCTGCAGGGTAGCGAAGACCTCCAGGGCGCCGGGACCGTCGCCGGATTCGGCGAGCAGCGTCATCAGCATCAGGCTGAAATGTTCTTCCAGCGGGTTGAAGTCAACCATCAGACGAGCTGTCCTGACCGCCGCCTCGAGCCGTCCTTCGTCACACTGGGCGCGACAGATGTGCTCGAGCAGCAGCATCACCCGCTTGCCGAAAGTATTGCGTACTGCCTCCAGCCACGCACCGAACTCCGGCATATCGACAAATTCGACGCCTTCGAGGAATTTGGCGCCCCAGTCCTGGATCGACGGCTCAATCTCGCTCTGGCGCCAATGACGCGAACCTGGCGCATCAGCCACGATTCGTTCGAGAACGCTATCGGACAGCAAGGCGGTATCGAGGTGCAGCGCCGAATTGAAGACCAGGCGGACGGCCTTCTTGTCTCTTTGCAGAATTTCGCTTCCAGCAAAACCATTGACCACCGAACACAGGTTGTTCAGGACCTGGCGCAAATTGGTTTTGGCGGCGGACAAGCCGAGCCTCGGCCAGAAGAAGTCGGCCAGGCTGTCGCGCGATTGCCAGAGACCGGCATTGGCTGCCAGATAACCGAGCAACGCGATGCCTTTGCGATATTTGATGTGCCGGGTTATTTCCTCGCCAGCAAAACTTATCCGGGGACGCCCCAACAAGCGCAGCCCAAGGGCGGGAGGCAGCTCAAACATGGTTTCCTTTTTGTGATGTGGACAGCCGCAGCGGCAGCCACGGCGGCCGACCGGGAAACCGCATCATACCGGCTCGGCCGCGCTTTCGGGAGATCAGCCAAAGCGGCCCACGGCAAGACGCTCCGGGCCTCTTACGGTGATCTTACGATGCCTGGCTAGCATAAAGACTTTGTTAGTACGACCTCGCGCACGCAGTGATGGCCTGATCAAGGGCAACGACGCGCGACATATCGCTGACCAAACCTTATCTACAGAACTTTGGGGGATTCATGCGTTTCCGGATTCGAAATTCTCACCTGATTTTTCCTCTCTCCGCCGTGCTGACGCTTGGCGGTTGTGCGTCATTCAAACCCGAAGCGCTGCAACCCGCCGAAATCAGCGCCATCGTGCGCGCCGACAAACAGGCGCTGCGCCAGGATGTCGAACCGCTCGGCGCGCAGCTGCCCCTTGAAGAAGCCATTGCCCGCGCCATCAAATACAATGCCGAGCGCCGCTTCAAGGCCATGGAAGAAGCCGTTGCCCAAGGCAATCTCGAGGTCGGCAAATTCGACATGCTGCCCAAACTGGTGGCCTCGGCCGGCTATCGCAATCGCGACAACGACCTCATTACGCGCAGCGAAGACTCGGTCACCGGCCAGCCCTCGCTCAGCCATCCGTATATTTCGTCGAGCCGCGACGCCCTGACCACCGACCTCGGCTTTTCGTGGAGCCTGCTCGATTTCGGCCAGAGCTATTTCGCCGCCAAACAGAATGCCGACCGCGTCCTGATTGCCGCCGAGAATCGCCGCAAGGCCACCCACACGCTGCTTCAGGATGTCCGTACCGCCTACTGGCGGGTTGTCGCCGCCGAAAAGCTCGGCAACAACCTGCGCGCCGCCATCCAGGAGGCAGAAGAAGCGCTGGGCGACGCCCGCAAGGCAGAAAAGGAAAAACTGCGCACGCCAGTCGAACCGCTGCGCTATCAGCGCCAGTTGCTGGAAAACATCCGCCTGCTCGAAATCATCCAGCAGGAATTGTCGACAGCCCGCATCGAACTGGCCGCCCTGACCAGCCTGCCGCTGAGCCAGGCACGCATGATCCAGGTCGTCGAACCGTCGAGCACACTCAACACGGCCTGGTCCGACGCCTCCCTTGAGCGCATGGAGGAACAGGCCCTGCTGCTCAACCCCGATCTGCGTGCGAGCATGTACAACGCCCGCATCGCCCGCCAGGAAACCCGGCGCGCCCTGCTCAAGCTCTTCCCCGGCCTGTCCTTCAATTATTCGCACAAGACCAGCGACGATCGCTTCCTGATCAACCAGTCGTGGAATGAAGCCGGCGCCCAGATCTCCTTCAACCTGCTCGGCCTGCTCTCCGCCCCGGCCCAGATGCGCCTGGCCGACGCAGGTGTTGCGCTGGCCGACCAGCGCAGAATGGCAGCCCAGATGGCCGTGCTCACCCAGTTGCACCTGGCCCGCCAGCAATACGCCAACGCGACGCATCAATTCGAGCGTTCCGATGCCATCTCCGAAGTCGATAACCGACTGGCCCAGCACATCATCAACCAGGAAAAGGCCGAACGACAAACCAAGCTCGAACGGGTATCGCAACAGACCGCGGCCATCCTCTCCGCACTACGCCGCTACCAAGCGCTCTCCAATGTCCAGGCCGCCGCCTCCCGCCTGCAAGCCACGCTCGGCCTCGAACCGGCGATCGAAGGCAGCGACCAGATGTCGCTGGCGGCGCTCACCGCGGCCGTCGCCAAATCGCTAAAAGCCTGGGAAAACGGCGAACTTCCAGTTCCGCCGACCACGACCACGCCTGACGGCAAGGAATAAACCGCAATGTGGCGCACAGCCCTTTCTGCCCTTTGTCTGCTCACCGCGTTGCCGGCCGGCGCCGGCGAGCCGCTGGCCCCAAGCGCGAGCGCAGCTCCCGCCAGGCCGGCCGCCAACGCACTGGAAAAACGGGAAATCCGCGCCCAGTTGGCACCGCGCCGCTACACCACGCTGGCTGCCGAAATCGGCGCCAAGATCAGCCGTTTGCCCATTCCCGAAGGCAGCGCCTTCAAACAGGGACAAGTTCTCGTGCAATTCGACTGTTCGCTGCAACAGGCCCAGGTGAACAAGGCCAGGGCGGCCTTGTCGGCGGCCGAAAAGAGCTGGCAGGCAAACCGCCGCCTGGCCGAACTCAACTCGGTCGGCAAGGTGGAACTGGATATTTCGGAGGCCGAGGTGCAAAAAGCCCGCGCCGAAGTTGCCGCCAATGGCGCCGTCCTTGGCAAATGCAACCTTACCGCGCCATTTGCCGGGCGCATTGCCGAGCAGCGTGTGCGCGAGCAGCAATATGTCCAACCCGGTCAGGCCCTGCTCGACATTCTCGATGATTCGTCCCTTGAACTCGAGTTCATCGTCCCCAGCAAATGGCTGGCCTGGCTCAAGCCCAACCAGGGCTTCCAGGTGGCGATCGACGAAACCGGCAAGACTTACCCGGCCAAGGTCCAGCGCATCGGCGCCAAGGTCGACCCGGTCAGCCAGTCGGTCAAGCTCTCCGCCGTCATCGACGGCAAGTTCAACGAACTCATTGCCGGCATGAGCGGCAAGGTACTGATGACACCGCCGGCGGGAAACTAGGCACAAACATGATCACGCCACTTTTCCCCAACATGGCCACCCCGCTTTGCCCAAAAACCTGGTGGCTGACCGGCCTGTCCGGCGCCGGCAAGACCACGCTGGCACGCGCTTTGGCCAACAGGCTTGGGCAACATGGCCTCCAGGCTTGCGTTCTCGATGGCGACCACCTGCGCCAGGGCTTGTGCAGCGATCTGGGCTTCAGCGCCGCCGACCGCGCCGAAAACATGCGGCGGGTCGCCGAAGTTGCCCGGCTGCTCAACGATGCCGGTGTCTATGCCGTCGCGGCATTGATCTCGCCAACCCGGGCCGGACGAGACAAGGCGCGCGCCATCATTGGTGAACGCTGCTTCATCGAAGCGTATATCGCCACCCCCCTGGCCATTTGCCAACAGCGCGACCCCAAGGGCCTGTACGCCCGCGCCAGGGCCGATGCCGGCTTTGAACTTACCGGCATTCGCTCCCCCTACGAGGCACCGCCTGCCCCGGATGTCATCATCGACACCAACGACATCACCGTTGAACAGGCGGTCGAGATGCTGCTCGCGGCGCCCGCGCCCCTTCATTGCAACACCTGATACGGAGCTTCCGATGTCCGCCATTTCCCCGACGCGCTTCCACTTCATCTCCGGCTTGCCCCGTTCCGGCAGCACGCTGCTGGCCGCCATCCTGCGCCAGAACCCCCGTTTCCAGGCCGGCATGACCAGCCCGGTGGGCAGCCTGATGCTCGGCATGCTCAACCAGTTCAGCGCCGGCAGCGAAATTGCGCCGCAGGTCAGTCATTCACAACGCCGGCAACTGCTGCGCGGACTGTTCGACAGCTATTACGCCGACCAGGCGGACAAATCGGTCATTTTCGATACCAACCGCCTGTGGTGCGCCCGTCTGCCGACCCTTCTTGACCTCTTCCCCGACGCGAAGGTCATCGCCTGCGTGCGCAATGTGGCCTGGATCATGGACAGCATCGAACGCCTGTATCGCGCCAACCCCTATGAAAACACGCGGCTATTCAACAACGATGCCGAGCGCAATACCGTCACCAGCCGCACCGAAACCCTGGCCCAGGGCGACCGGCTGGTGGGTTATGGCTGGACCGCCCTCAAGGAAGCCTTCTACGGCGAACAAGCCGGCTCGCTGCTGGTGGTCGATTACGACCTGCTAGCCAACGCGCCGGACAAAGTCATACCCCTGATCTACGACTTTCTCGGCGAAACCCCCTTCGCCCACGATTTCGAGCATCTCGATTACGACAGCCCGGATTTCGACGAAGCCCTCGGCGTTGCCGGCCTGCACCGCATCCGGCCCAAGGTCGCGCCAGCGCTCCGCCGGACCATTCTGCCGCCGGACATTTTCCGCAAATACGAAGACCTTTCCTTCTGGAAAGATCGCCAGGGCAGCCGTGCCCACGTCATTGCCGCTGCCCCGGCAGCCAGCCCCGACGCCACCTCCCCAAGCGCTCCCGCCAGCCCCCTTCCACGGTAAGGAACCCCGCCATGAATCGAATCTACCGCTCCCTTTGGAACAGTG
>DAIMCQ010000122.1:0-11633 GCA_036726285.1 Azonexus sp. | reverse complement strand
AGCCAGTTAAGTGCCGCCGCAATACCGAGATCAAGCGCCGCCGGCCGCAGGGTGGTGGCAATACCGCGCACCACCGAGATCGAATTATCGACCAGATCCTTCAGGCGCCCCGCTTCGGCAGCAAGCGACTCGTTCTCGGCACGTTGCCGCATGACCGATAGTCCCATGCGCAGCGCCGTCAGATTCTGCCCAAGTTCATCGTGCACCTCGCGGGCCATCCGCTTGCGTTCGTCTTCACGGACCATTTCATAATGCGCCGACAGTTCGCGCAAGGCCTTACGAGATTTTTCGATCTCGAATTCCTTTTCCTTCATTTCAGTGATATTCAGCCCGACGCCACTCCAGATCACCTGCCCGTCAATCCGTCGCGGAATGGCGCGCAGGCTGAGCCAGACGGTTTCCTCGCGATTCAGGCGCCCGACCCACTGCAGTTCGTTGTCGGTCCGCTCGCTCGCCACCACCGCCGCCATCAGCGACGAACGATGTTCCGGATGAACGCAATCCAGAAACGTCCGGCATCCCGACTCGAACGCATCGGCAGGCAACTGACACAAGCTGATTGCCGCCTTGTTGACATAGGTCGCCCACAGACTCTCGTGCTCGCGAACAAATTCGAAGGCGATGCCGGGCATGCTTTCAGCCACCCCGTGGAAACGGGCGTCGCGTTCCTCGATCAAGCGCTCTTGCTCGCGATAGCGGGTAATGTCGAGCGACTCCAGGACGAGATGCCGAATCCGCCCACTCCGGTCGACGATAGGCCGGATCGATGCATCAAATACCTTGATCTCACCCAATCCGGAGACAACGTCGATTTCCATGCGCACCCGCTTGCCGGCTGCCGCCTCGGCAACGCCGGCGCGCACCCGGGCCACGCTATCGGGCAGACCATTCACCGAACCGATTTCCCAGATCAACTGGCCGACCAGTTCAGCCGCAGTCCGACCGACAAACTCCGCCCGCTTCTGGTTAACCGCACTGATCCGTCCCTCCAGATCGAGCACGGCGGCGTAATGGAACATCGAGTCGAAAACCGCGCGGAACCAGCTCTCGCTCTCCAGCAACGCATCCTCGGCCGCTTTGCGGGCGGTGATATCGTGGCCGGAGACCTGAAACCCTTCCAGGCTGCAGTTTTCGCTGTAGATCGGCAAAACGGTCCACAACACCCAGATTTTTCCGGCCAGCGGGTGGATGACCGGACCAACGCGTTCCACCCGACGCGGGTTCCGTCTCAGTTCGGCCATGAAGACCTCGATCTCCGACGCCTGCTCGTGCAGTTCCTCGCGCATCCGCAGCAAAGTATCCCAGTTCTGACCGATGACCTCCTCGGCGCTCAGGGCAAAGAGCTCGGCATAGGCCCGGTTGGCATAGAGGATCGTTCCGTCCGGCTGCCAGCGAACGATGAAATCGCGCTGGGTATCGAGCACCAGGCGACGCATTTCTTCGCTTTCGCTCAAGCGCCGCTCGATTTCGACACGTTGCGACAAGTCGTGAACGTTCAAGACCAGTTGCCGCAACTTGCCTGAAGGGTCGGCCACCATCACCAGTTCGACGCCGACCGGAAATTCCGAGCCATCCTTGCGGCGATGCATGGATTCGAAATTTTGACGCCCCAGGCGATGCGCCAGTTCGACATGATCGGCCAGGCTCTGTCGCGATAACGGCGCAACCACTTCGATCAAGGGCTGGCCGAGCAATTCGCTGGGTTCATAACCATGCATGCGGGCAAAGGCGGGATTCATGTTGTGCAAGGCAGAGCCGGTAACATCGCCAATGCCGATCCCCCACGAGGCATTCATGAATACATGCTCCCAACCGGCCAGCTTTTCATGGCACAGCGCCTGCTCGCTACGGTCTTCGATAACCGCCACCAGACGAATCGGCCACGTCTGGGCTTGGCCGCGGAAGGCGACCGTCACCGGGCAAACTCGTCCATCCTGGTGAAACAACCGCGAGTTGAGACGGATGTCCAGACCGGGATAGGGATGATGCAGTAGACGGGTTACCGCATCGTCGTCGAACAAGCTCTCCAGGCGACGCCCAAGCACCCCGCTTTCAGATAAACCGAACATGTATTCGGCCTGCCGGTTGAACGAGGTGATGATTCCCTTTTCCGAAGCCGTCACGATCGCCACCGGCGCCTGCTCCATCATGGCCATCAACCCGAGACGCTCGGCATGCATGCGGCGCAGCAGCGGAATGATGCGGTAAAGCCCCCAGACCTCGAACAGGAAAATCAGGAAAAGAAAGGCCTCGGCCATGAATGCCAGCCAGGGTGAAATGACGATGACCCCTTTCTTGGCGGCCAGCACCAGTCCCGCTGCGCCAAGCCCCAGCACGGTCATCGCCACCGTCATGAACATGATGCTGCGCTGACGCAAAGCAAGGGAAAATAGAGCCGTTTTCATCGTTTATCGCCCATCAATCCTGGATCAGCGGAAGCGCACAGACACCGTGGCGCACCGCCTCTTCCGGCAAGACCGGCTTGCCGAACAAATAGCCCTGCACAAAATCACAAGAGCAATCGTCGAGGAAACGCAGCTGCTCCCCGGTCTCGACCCCCTCGGCCACGACATGAATGCCCAGGTTGTGAGCCATCGACACAATAGCCCGCACGATCGCCGCGTCATCCTCATTGGTATGGATTTCATTGACGAAAGAACGATCGATCTTGAGCACATCGACCGGGAACTGCTTGAGATAACCCAGCGAGGAATACCCGGTCCCGAAGTCGTCAACCGCAATATTGACGCCAAGCCCCTTGATCTCGGCCAGGGCCCGCGTTGTCGCCAGCGGATCGCGCATCAGCACCCCTTCGGTAATCTCCACCTCGAGCATTGCGCCATCGAGTTGGAATTCGTCGAGTACCAGCCGGATCAGGCGCGCCATGTCCATGTACTCGAACTGCTGGGCCGAGATATTGATCGCCACCGGCAAGGTCGGCGCGCCCGCGTCGCGCCACCGGCCGATCTGCCGGCATGCTTCGCGCAGTACCCATTCGCCGAGATGGGCGATCAGCATGCTGCGTTCGGCAATCGGGATGAATTCACCAGGCGACACCACGCCGCGCCCCGGATGCCGCCAACGGACCAGGGCTTCGAAGCCGACGACCTGGCGCGACGCGAGTGCGACCTTGGGCTGGTAGTGCAGGAATAGTTCGTCGTTTTCGAGGGCATGGCGCAAATCGACTTCCATCGACAAATCTTCGTTGAAGCGCTCATCCATGTCCGAGGTGTAGAACTGGTAGCCATTGCGCCCCTGTTCCTTGGCGCGGTACATCGCGACATCGGCCTTGCGCAGCAGTTCATCGACATCGTCGTGATCGAAGGGGAAAATACTGATCCCGAAACTGGCCGTCACGTAAATCTCGCGCTCATCGACGATGATCGCCAGGCTCAGCGTCGAGGCCATTTTTTCGACGATCCCGACCACGTCGCTCATCGTATTCAATCCCGGCAGCAGAACGATGAATTCGTCCCCCCCCTGCCGCGCCAGCGTATCGGCGCTGCGCAGCGAGTCGCGCAGGCGGCTGGCCGATTCGACCAGGACGAGGTCGCCATAGTTATGGCCCAGGGTATCGTTGATCCGTTTGAAATTATCGAGATCGACAAATATCACCGCCATCAGCTTGCTGTCGCGCTTGGCCGAGGCAATCGCCTGTTGCAGGCGGTCGCGCATCAGCAGACGATTGGGCAGTCCGGTCAGCGCATCGTGCGTCGCCTGTTGCGACAGTTGTTGTTCCATCTGCTTGCGCTCGCGGATATCGCGTGCAATCGTCGTCCAGTATTCGATCGCACCGGCCGGGTCGTGATGCACCATGATTGATTGCCAAGAAGCGATTTCCTCGCCGGCACGGCTGCGCCAGACCGTTTCGCCGGCCCAGGCACCATGTTTCTGGGCCAGCGGCAAGGCTCGATTGCTGATCAGCTGGGCGGTTGCCGAAGGATAGAAATCCTCGAGCGAAACATCGTGCAGGCTTTCCTCGCGGCCGATGCCGAGCATTTCCCGCCCGTAAGGATTCAGATACAGGCATTTGCCGTTACGATCCGCCACCGCAACGGTATCGGCCATGCGCTCGACGATCGCCAGCAGCCGGTCGTTATGACTGGCGGCCTCCTTCTCGGCGGAGATGTCGCTGATCATCAACAGGATCGGCCCCATCCCATCGACCGAGGCTTCGATCATCGCCGCCGTCAGGCGAACCCATTGCAACTGGCCGTTCTTGCGCAACATCAACAACTCGGCAGAGTGCACCGGAGCCCGTCCCTCGCACAGTTTGAGGATGCTGCGCGATACCGTCCACCGCATGTCGACCGGCAGCAATTGCGAAAAGCCCGTTCCATCCAGCTCGCCGGGTTCATAACCGAGCAGTTTCGAGAAAAAGGCATTGCAACGCTCAATGATGCCGCTGCAGTCGACGAAGACCATCCCAGCGGGAAAATCCTCGAAAGCATGGCGGAATACCCGTTCGCTCTTCTGCAGCGCTTTCTGCAACTCGCGCTGCTGCGTCACATCGCGGGTAATGCCGCGATAGCCGAGAAAGCGCCCGTCGGCAGCAAAAAAGGGCCGCGCATCGGTTTCCATCAAGCGGATTTCGCCATGCCGGGTCCGGTTGCGATGCTCAAGATGCAACATCGGTCCACGGCAAACGATGATTTCCCTTAACTGCACCCCAAGCTGGGCCGCATCGCTCTCGGTCATGAATGACAGGAGGCTGCGTCCCACCGCCTCCTCCGGGGTATAGCCAAGCAATTCAAGAACGCGCTGGCTGGAATAGGTCAAGGTCCCGGTACAGTCGATCTCCCATACCCAATCGACCGAATTGTCGAGAAAACCACGAATTCTCGCCTGGCTCTCGACCAGTCGCTGGTGCATGGCGGTACGCTCGCTGACATCGCGCAAGGTGGCGATGACGCAACGCTTGCCGTCGAGGCTGACCGGACTGAGAGAAACATCGACCGGAAACTCGCTGCCGTCCCGCCGGCGGGCGTACAACAGCCTCCCGACGCCCATGCTGCGGGTTTCCGGGGCATCCATGAAACTGCGGATGGATTCGCGATGCGCCGAACGATAGCGCTCGGGAATCAGGATATCGATGGCGCGTCCGACAACGGCTTGTTCTTCATAGCCCGTCAGCTGGGTGAAGCGGGGATTCGCCTTGAGAATATTGCCGTCCTCGCCAACCAGAATCACGCCGTCGGGGACGGAAAGAAAAATGGCCTGCATTTCCTCGCCCTTGCGCGCCGCGATCGCTTCAGCCTCAACCAGACGCCGGTAAGGCTCTCGAACCATGCCCCACAGCAGGGTGCGATAAAGCAGCAGATAACCGATCGCCTTGTAGATATGTCCGAGCAGCAAGAAGCTATCGTTGTCTCTCTCGTAACCGACAAAGCAAAACTCTGCGGCAATCAGGGTCAGCAGCGCGAACAGCATCCCCTGGCGTCGGTAGGGCACGCTCAAGGCCCGACGCCGGATTTCCTGAACCAGGGCGGCGCACATCACGCCAATAATGACGAACTCGGCGCCGACCTTGACCGTCGTCAAGCCGGGATTGGCCCAGAACAAGCGCGGGTAGGCCGCGACCAGCCAAAAAATCCCCGGGACGACCAGGGCGCCGACGACCACGACCGCGACCAAGGAGCCGCGACGGATACTGTCACCACCGGGACGCGACCAGTCAAGGGAGACGCAGAGCAACAAGCCGATTGCCGCAACGAAACGCGCCGCCAGCCAGAACCCGATCGACTTTGCCGACTCGCTCGCCGTCAGCCAATCGGGCATACCCGGAAACGACAGCAGATGCCCGGTATCGAATATGGCAACCAGCAAGAACAGGCTGGCGACGTAGGCACCGGCCCGCGACTTGTTGAGAATGAGCGCATTGCGCCCGACCATGAAGAGCATTCCCGAGACCACTACGGTAATCACTTCGAGCACCGTATGCAGGGGCACCCAGTCAAGCCCGAAGGAAAACCCGCCGGGAAGCAGTAACAGGGCGGCAAGCAGCAGCAGCCCCCAACTCATCAACCAGCTTTGCAGCGTCAGCCAGAGGGCATTCTCGGATGGTGGCGCCACTACATCGTCACTATTCATGTCGTTTACCGCTCGCGAAAAATCTGCCCTGGTCGCCTCGGCAGACCGTGAGCCAATACTCAAGTCACAAAAACGCTATTTCATACGAAATACACGAAATACGAATTAACGTTTCAGTCCCCGCTGTGTCTCGGGCGGCGGATTGTAACCGCCGCCCGGCACCCCAAACGCCGTGCCGGAGCAGCCCCTCAAGCTGCTGCGCCCTCGCCTTCGAGCTGGCCGAAGCCAGCCAACTGCGAAATTTCCTCGATCGACAGGACACGATTGACATCGAGAAGGATGACAAACCGGCCATTGACCTTACCCATGCCGGCGATGAAGTCGGTACGAATCCGGGCCCCAAAGGCTGGCGGCGGCTCGATCTCGGCATCGGCAATTTCCAGCACCTCGGAAACTGCATCGACCATCACGCCCACATCCTGCTTCTGCTCGCCATCGCGCATCTCGATGATGATGATGCAGGTTCGGCGCGCCACCTGAGTCGTCTTGCCGCCAAAACGACAAGACAGGTCGATGACCGGCACCACGGCGCCACGCAGGTTGATCACGCCGCGGATAAAGCTTGGCATCATCGGGATCTCGGTCAACGCCCCGAACTCGATGATTTCCTTGACGTTGAGGATGACGACGGCAAACATCTCGCCGCCCAGCATAAAGGTCAGGTATTGCTTCGGGGCTGCGTCGCCCAGCTCGGCAAGCTGGTTATCGCGGGGCCGCCCCGTTTTTTGGACGACAGGTCCCATGGCGGATCTCCAGTTCAGAACTTCTCGAAATCGGCTTCATCCACCGCCAATACGGGGGAGCGACCGACCGCGCTCAGATAGGCCGGCCGTGCCGTTGCCAGGCGCGGGCCGGAAGCCGGGAAAGACTGGGCACGCGACAAACCGCTCCCCTTGACCGAGAAGAAGCCCATCAATTGCTGCAGTTGGCCGGCCTGGCCGCCCAGTTCCTCGGCGGTGGCGGCGAGTTCTTCCGAGGCCGAGGCGTTCTGCTGGGTGGCCTTGTTCAACTGCCCCATCGCATTGTTGATCTGGGCGACGCCGGTCGATTGTTCCTGGCTGGCCGAGGCGATTTCCTGCACCAGGTCAGACGTCTTCTGGATACTGGGCACCATTTCATCGAGCAGACTACCCGCCCGCTCCGCCATCTTGACGCTGGAACCGGCCAGTTCGCCGATTTCCTGCGCCGCCACCTGGCTGCGCTCGGCCAGCTTGCGCACTTCGGCCGCGACCACGGCGAAGCCCTTGCCGTGCTCGCCGGCACGGGCTGCTTCGATGGCGGCATTGAGCGCCAACAGATTGGTCTGGTAGGCGATGTCGTCGATGATGCCGATCTTGGCCGCAATCGAAGTCATCGCTTCCACCGTTTTGCCCACGGCTTCGCCACCTTCGCCGGCTTCCCGGGCCGATTTGGTGGCCATGGTATCGGTGACCTTGGCGTTTTCGGTGTTCTGCGAGACCGAGGCGGTCATCTGCTCCAGGCTGGCCGTGGTCTCTTCCACCGAAGCCGCCTGCTCGGACGATGCCTGGCTGAGCGACTGGGCGGTGGCCGAGACCTGCCCGGAAGCATCGGACAGCGCATCGGCGGCGGTAATGATCTGGGCGATGGTGTCGGACAGCTTGGCGATGGTGTTGTTGATGGCGTCCTTGAGGGTGGCGAAATCACCCTGATAGGCCTTGGTAATGGTTTGCGTCATGTCGCCCTGCTCCATGGCGCCCATGACGCGCTGCACGTCCTGGATTGGCGAGACCACGGCGTCGAGCGTGTCGTTGACGCCCTGCACGATCTTGCGGAAGTCACCCTGATGCTGGCTGGCATCGGCCCGGATTTCGAGCTTGCCGGCAACGGCCGCCGCGGACAGCAGGTTGGCATCGGCAACCAGCTTGCCGATGGCATCGATGCAGGTGTTCAGGTTGTTCTTGATGGCGTTGAAATCGCCGTTGTACGAGTCGGTGATCTTGGCCGGAATATCGCCCTTCGAGATCCGGTCGACATAGCCGGCGGCAACGTTGAGCGGCCCGATCACGGCATCGAGCGTGTTGTTCACCCCGGCAACGATCTTCTGGAAATCGCCCTGGTGCTTGCCGGCCTCGGCACGCGTCGCCAGCTTGCCCTCGACAGCCGCCTGGCTGAGCATGATGGCATCCTCGGTCATGGTCTGTACGGCTTTCTGAACCGAAGCAACGGCACGCACCACCTCGCCGATCTCGTCCTTCGCCTCACTCGTCAAATTGAAGGCAAAGTCGCCGACCGCCATTTTCCTGGCGGCATCGGCCACGTTGCCAACCGGCCCGGTAATGCTGCGCGTGATCAGGAAAGCCATCACCGCGGTGAGCAGGGCCGCCGCAACGGCCAGCACGATGACCAGCGAACGCGCCAGACTGGCCGTTTCTGCCGCACTCGCCCCGGCCTGGAGTGCCATTTCCTTTTGATACTTGGCGTAATTCTTAAGCTGTTCGAGATAGATGTTGGAGACCGTGTTGTATTCGCCAAACAGATACTGGGTCGCCTTCTCGGCGTTGTAGGTCGGCGACGAGGTATTGGCCAACGGCAAAATGGTATCGAGTACCGTACCGAACTTGCTGCGTGCTTCGGTCAACTTCTCGAATAGCTCGCGCCCTTTCGGCGTATTGAGCATCGAGCGTGTCTTCTCGAACAATTCGCTATTGCGCTTGCGCAATTCGGCAATCTGATCCAGCTGCGACTTCTCGAAAGCCTTGTCGTTCGACATGATGATGCTGCGAACGGCACGGGCGACGATAAGCAGGTTTTCGATCGTCTCGTTCGACATTTCGATCTTCGGCATCCGATCGTCGGTAATGCTGCTGGTCGCGACCGTCATCTCGCTGATGCGCGACAACGAAACCAGGGAAACGACAATCAACAGGACCAGCGTGACGGCAAAACCAATCGCCAACTTGGTTCCTACTTTGAGGTTGTTCAACATGGGATGCTCCTTGATTAGGCTTTGAATTCGATCATGTCGGGGCGGTTGAGATGCAACTCGCGCGCTTCGGCCGAGGCGTTTCGGTGAATCAGGGTCTGTACGTCGAGAATCAGGGCAACCTCGCCGCTGCCGAGGATGGTCGAACCGCCGATACCGCGCAGGTGTCTGAAAATGTTCGACAAAGGCTTGATCACGGTCTGGAATTCACCCTGCAACTGGTCCACCACGATCCCCGCCTTCTGCCCGCCGTATTGGACGACGACGATGTTTTCACGGCTGCCCGGATCGCCTTCGATCTCGAACATCTCGCGAAGCCGGACAAAAGGCAGCACTTCACCGCGCAGATTGAGAAAGTCGCGTTCGGCAGCGCATTTCTCGAACTCGATGCACTCGACCACCATGTCGAGCGGAATGACGTAGGTCGACTTGCCGACCCCGACCAGGAATCCGTCGATGATGGCCAACGTCAGCGGCAGGCGGATGGAGAAGGTCGTCCCTTCGCCTTCGATACTGCTGACATCGCAATTGCCGCGCAGGCTCTGGATATTGCGCCGCACGACATCCATGCCGACGCCGCGCCCGGAAAGGTTGGTAACCTGCTCGGCGGTAGAGAAGCCCGGCTCCCAGATCAAGTTGAGGATATCCTGGTCGCTCAGGCTTTGCCCGGCGGGCACCAGGCCACGCTCGACGGCCTTGTTGAGAATCTTGTCCCGCGGCAGCCCGCCGCCGTTATCGATCACCTCGATGACGATGCTGCCCGAATCATGGAAGGCGTTCAGTTCGACGGTGCCGCGCCGCGGCTTGCCGTTCGCCTGGCGTAAATTGGCGGGCTCGATGCCGTGGTCCATGGCATTGCGCACCAGATGCATCAGCGGATCACCGATTTTCTCGACCACGGTCTTGTCAAGTTCGGTCTCGGCACCGCTGATCACCAGGTCGATTTCCTTGCCCAGCTCTTTCGAAACATCGCGCACCACGCGGTGGAAACGATTGAAGGTATCGCCAATCTGCACCATGCGCAGTTGCAGCGCGGCATCGCGGATATTTTCGACGAGCCGGGATAGAAGCGACGTCGATTCGACCAGATCGCTCCGCCCACTGCGCGTCGCCAACAGATTGGCCGAGGCACCGGCAATCACCAGTTCGCCGACCAGATCGATCAACTGGTCGAGCTTGTCGGCCTGAACGCGGATCAAGCGGGCTTCAACCGCCTTCTTGTCACTGACCTGGGTCTGTTTGATCGCAGCCGCTTCAACTACCGCCCGCTGGATGACCTGGTGATCGACCAGGATGTCACCCAACGGCGCATGCTCGGCTGCACCACCGGTGTCGGCGCCGCCTTCCGGGTGCTGGGCAGCCAGGCCATCGTCAAGCTCATGCTGGGTCAGCGCGCCGCAGCGCACGAGAATTTCACCGAGGCGCAGATCGTCCTCGGGAAGCTCCTTGATCAGTTTCAGATATTCGCCGAGCTTGCTGTTTGGAGGAAGAATGCGCAATTCGCATTCGTCCCGGCAAAAATCGAAGACACGCTCGATATCGGCCTTGGCGGCCCGTGTCTGGAGGCGGATTTCAAACCCCAGGTAACAGGACTCCGGATCCATCTCGGCGGCGGCCGGCAAGGCGTCCGGCACGGTTTCGAGGGCGATGATCTCGCCCAGCGAAGCCAGGTAGCGCAAAAAGGACAGCGGATCCATGCCGCCGCGCAAGACATCGCGCCCGAAGCGCACCGAAATGTGCCAACTATCGGTAATGACCACGCCGCCACCGGAAATCTCGACTTCCTGCTCGGCTTCGACGACTGCCCCTTTTTCCGGACCGGCGGTGGCTCCGGTATACGCAACCAGTTCTTCCTGCAGAACGGCACCAGCCGCTTCGGTCTCGGCATCGGGGCCGCTGCCGCCACTTTCCAAGACATCCATCAAACGCCCGAGCTGATCGCAACAGCGCAGCAGAAGGCCGGCCAATTCGCCGGTTACGGCGATTTCGTGGTTACGCAGGCGGTCGAGGACGTTCTCGACCTTGTGCATGAAACTCTCGATGTAGCGGCACTCGATGACCCCTGAAGCGCCCTTGATGGTATGCGCGGCGCGGAAAATGCCGTTGATGTTGTCGTGATCGTCCGGCACCTGCTCCAGAGTCAGCAGTCCATCTTCCATCGCCTGCAACTGTTCCCGCCCTTCCTGGATGAAAACACCGGTCAGTTCGTCCATGTCGCCTCCCCTGCCGCGATCACCATTGGATCGCCAAAGTAACTGGCCAGACCGCAGAAATCGATCACCGAACGCACCGCCGGGCTATGGCCGACAAGGCGTACCGGCTTGCCGCTACGCGCTCCTTCGCGCTTCAACAAAAGCAGCAGTTGCAGACCTGCGGTATCGAGGTCTTCGATCCCGGACAAATCGATGTCCACGGCATCGGCGGAAGCCAGTGCGCCGATCATCTGCGCCATGCTTTCGGCCGCGTTATAGATCGAAAGCGTGCCTTCGAGCACCAGGCTGGCGGTCTTTACCTGAGATGGGTTGATGTTCTCCACGCCCGGCTCCTAGAACAGTTCGACCGAGGAGGCCGCAGCGCCGCCGCCGACGGCCACAGGCTG
>DAIMCQ010000121.1:0-11639 GCA_036726285.1 Azonexus sp. | reverse complement strand
TACGTTGCCGATCCCTTGATCTTCGTTGTCAACAAACAGGTCTGGGCCAGCTGGACGCCGGCCGATCGTGAGGCGGTCCGTCAGGCTGCCTTGCAGGCCGGTCGCGAGAATGTCGAAAAGGCTCGCAAGGGTATTGCCGGCAACGATACGACGGTGCTCAAGCAGATTGAGGCATCGGGTGTCACGGTGACCAATCCGACGGCCGAACAGCGGGCTGCTTTCGTTCAGGCGACGCGTCCGGTATACGAGAAGTGGTCGAAGTCGATCGGCATCGATCTGGTCAAGAAGGCCGAAGCCGCCATCGCCAAGCGCTGAGTCACCGATGTCTGAAAATCACGGTGCTGCCACTTCCGGCAGCAAGCTGACGCTCGCCAGTGTCGAGCGTTTCCTGATGGCTGCGTCGATGGGCATACTCTGTCTGCTGACGATGGCAAACGTGCTGGTGCGCTATTTCACCGATATTTCCTTTGCCTTCACCGAGGAAATTTCGGTGGCCTTGTTGGTGGTGATGACGCTGATCGGTGCTTCGCACGCCTTTGCCACCAATCATCACATCGCCATTACCTTCTTCGTCGACCGCAAGCCGGCCTGGGGGGCGCTGGCGCGCCGTTTCGCCGCAGCCTGCTCGTTGGTGATGTTCTCCTTGCTGGCCTGGTATGGCGTTTCGATGGCCTGGGATGACTTCGATTTTGAAGTGACCTCGCCATCGCTCGGTGTGCCGCAATGGATCTATACGGTCTGGTTGCCGGTCTTGAGTCTGGTCATCGTGCTGCGCTTGCTGGCGGTTCTTTGGCGGGGGGGCAAATGATGGATTGGCTGCTCTTCGGTATTTTTGTTTTCCTGATGCTGAGCGGCGTTCCGCTGGCTGTTGCCATGGGCCTGGCGGGAACCATCGTGGTTGCGGCATCGGGTCTGGGCATGCTGTCCCTGCCGACCAACGTCTACACCGGCATCGCCAAGTATCCGTTGATGGCGATTCCGGTCTTCGTCATTGCCGGCCTGATCTTCGAGAAGGCCGGGGTGGCGGCGACGATTGTTCGCTTTGCCTCGGCCATGGTTGGCCAGCGGCGCGGCAGCCTGGCGATTGTCGCCATTCTGGTGGCGATGATCCTTGGCGGCATCTCCGGTTCCGGGCCGGCCGATTCGGCGGCGGTGGGTGCCGTCATGCTGCCTTCGATGCTCAAGGCTGGCTATCCGCGGTCGTTCACGGCTGGCGTCATTGCCGCGGCTGGGTCGACGGACATCCTGATTCCCCCCTCGATCGCCTTCGTGATCTACAGCTTGCTGGTGCCGCAGGCATCGGTGCCGGCATTGTTCGCCGCCGGCATGATTCCCGGCATCCTGTCCGGCTTGACCTTGATCCTGGTGGCCTGGTGGTTGTCGGTCAAGAACAACTTCGAGGCGCAGCCGGCCGAACCGCGTCCGCCCTTCTGGCAGAGCCTGAAGGAGGCCGGCTGGGGTTTGCTGGCACCGGTGATCATTCTCGGTGGCATGCGGAGCGGCTTCTTCACGCCGACCGAAGCCGCCGTGGTGGCGGTGTTCTACGGCGTCATCGTCGGCATGGTGATCTATCGGACCTTGACCTGGAAGGATATCTACCAGGTGCTGGTCGAGTCGGCCGAGATTTCTTCGGTGATCCTGACCGTTGTCGCGCTGGCCAGCGTTTTTGCCTGGGCGAGCAATACCTTGGGGACTTTTGATCATCTGGCGGCTGCCTTGCTGGGAACCGGTCTGTCGGAAATCCCGATGCTGCTGAGTATTCAGTTGCTGTTGCTGATTGCTGGCATGTTCCTGGATGCCATTTCGATCTATTTCATCTTCCTGCCGTTGCTGGTGCCGATTGCCATGCACTTCAACTGGGATCTGGTGTGGTTCGGCGTCATCATCACGATGAACATGGCCCTGGGGCAGTTCCATCCGCCGCTCGGGGTGAATCTGATGGTGACCTGCCGGATGGCCGGCGTGTCGATGGAGTCGACGGTGCCCTGGGTGTTGTGGATGGTGGCAGCGATGGCCGGCACGATGTTCCTGGTGACCTTCATTCCCGATCTGGCGCTGTGGTTGCCTCGCCACCTCGGTTATCTTTGATTTCCGGGGCGGCCAGCGGGATCGTTTCCCCGCTGGCCGCGAGTCTGCTCGCCGGCTCTGCTAAAATGGCGCTTTCGCCTTTTTAGCAAGAGTCTCCGTGACGACCATCACCATTGCCCTGTCCAAGGGACGCATTTTTGACGAAACCCTGCCGCTGCTGGCTGCCGCCGGGATCGTTCCGACCGAAAACCCGGAAACCTCGCGCAAGCTCATCATCGAGACGAATCGTCCCGAAGTGCGCGTCGTCATCGTCCGGGCAACCGACGTTCCGACCTACGTGCAGTACGGTGCCGCCGACCTCGGCGTGGCCGGCAAGGATGTGCTGATCGAGCATGGTGGCGAAGGACTTTATGCGCCGCTGGATCTGAAAATCGCCAAGTGCCGGATGATGGTCGCCGTGCCGGAAGGTTTCGATTACGAAAATGCCGTGCGCCAGGGGGCTCGCCTCAAAGTGGCTTCCAAGTACATCAAGACGGCACGGGAGCACTTTGCCAGCAAGGGCGTTCACGTCGATCTGATCAAACTTTACGGCTCGATGGAGCTGGCCCCGTTGGCCGGTTTGGCCGATGCCATCGTCGATCTGGTATCGACCGGCGGCACATTGAAGGCCAACAAGTTGCTGGCAGTCGAGCACATCACGGATATTTCGAGCCGTCTGGTGGTCAATCAGGCCTCGCTCAAGGTCAAGCGCGAAACACTGCAACCGATAATTGACGCCTTTGCCCAGGCGGTGGAGAAGTAATCACGATGGTCGCGATCAAACGACTGGCTACGGCCGATGCGGATTTCAAACTCCGGATGGATGCGCTGCTCGCTTTCGAAGCGGCGCAGGACGATGGTATCGAACGGACGGTGATCGGCATCCTGGCTGACGTCAAGGCACGTGGCGATGCTGCAGTGGTCGAGTATTCGAACAAGTTCGATCGCCTGTCGGCAACCGGCATGGCCGATCTCGAATTGTCCAAGGCCCAGATGCAGAAGGCGCTCGACGGCTTGCCGGCCGAGCAGCGCCAGGCGCTTGAGGCGGCAGCCGATCGGGTGCGGATTTACCACGAAAAGCAGCGCCTGGAAGGCTGGTCCTATACCGAGGCGGACGGCACGCTGCTTGGCCAGATGATCACGCCGCTGGATCGCGTCGGCCTGTATGTGCCGGGTGGCAAGGCGGCCTATCCCTCGTCGGTCTTGATGAACGCGATTCCGGCCAAGGTGGCCGGCGTCAAGGAATTGATCATGGTGGTGCCTACGCCGGGGGGTGAGCATAACGCCCTGGTGCTGGCCGCGGCCTGTCTGGCCGGTGTGGACCGGGTATTCACCATCGGCGGTGCGCAGGCGGTTGGCGCGCTGGCTTATGGTACGCAGACCATTCCGCAGGTCGACAAGATCGTCGGCCCGGGCAATGCCTATGTGGCCTGCGCCAAGCGCCGGGTTTTCGGCATCGTCGGCATCGACATGGTCGCCGGTCCGTCCGAGATTCTCGTCGTGTCGGATGGTTCGGGCGACCCGGACTGGGTGGCGATGGACCTGTTCTCGCAGGCCGAGCATGACGAACTGGCCCAGTCCATCCTGATCTGTACCGACGCGGTTTTCATCGAGCGCGTACAGGCCAGTATCGAGAAGCTCCTGCCGACCATGCCGCGGCGGGAAGTGATCGAAACTTCGCTGACCAATCGTGGCGCCTTCATTCTGGTTCGCGATATGGAAGAGGCGGTTGCCATTGCCAACCGCGTCGCGCCGGAACACCTTGAGCTGTCGCTGGCCGATCCCGATCCCTGGGTGCCCAGGATCCACCATGCCGGCGCCATCTTCATCGGTCACTACACTTCGGAGTCGCTGGGCGATTACTGCGCCGGGCCGAATCATGTGCTGCCGACTTCGGGGAGCGCCCGTTTCTCCTCGCCGCTCGGTGTCTACGATTTCCAGAAGCGGACCAGCTTGATCAAGGTGTCGAAGGCCGGGGCGCAAACCCTGGGCCGAATCGCCTCGACGCTGGCGCATGGCGAAGGCCTGCCGGCTCACGCCAAGTCGGCCGAATTCCGCCTGGAGTCCTGATCTTGGAAACAACGCCGAAGCCGGTCGGGCCGGATTTGATGGCGTTGTTTCTCGGCTTTTCCTCGGTGGGACTGTCCGGTTTCGGCGGTGTGCTGCCCTTTGCCCGGCGCATGCTGGTCGAAGAGCGCGGCTGGATGACCGCTGAGGAGTTCAATACCCAACTCGGCCTGTGTCAGTTTTTGCCCGGCCCCAACGTCGTGAATCTCTCCGTGGTGGTCGGCAAGCGCTATCAGGGCGTAGCCGGCGCCATCGTTGCGCCACTTGGCATGCTGGCCGGGCCGTTCCTGATTGTTCTCCTGCTGGCCATGCTCTATGACCATTTCGGCAGTTTGCCGCTGGTCCAGGGCATGCTGCGCGGCGTTGCCGCTGCCGGGTGCGGCCTGCTTTTTGCCATGGCCTGGCGGATGGGAGCTGCGCTCAGGGACAAGTTGCTATTCCTGCCTTTCTCGGTATTGACGGTGGCGGCGATTGCCTGGCTGCGCTGGCCGATGCCGATCGTCATGGTGGTTGGGTTGGTGCTGGCGGGGGGCTTGGCCTACTGGCGGTTGGGGCGAAAATGAGCCTGGTCATCGAGTTGTTCCTCGAATTCGTCTTGTTGTCGCTGGTTGCTTTTGGCGGGGCGACCGCGCTCCTTCCGGAGATGCATCGTGTCGTCGTCGAGCATCATCATTGGCTGGATGATCAGACCTTTACCCATCTCTACGCGATTGCCCAAGCGGCACCGGGCCCCAATGTTCTGGTTGTTGCCTTGATCGGCTGGGAGGTCGCCGGCCTGGAGGGGGCGTTGGCGACAACCTTGGCGATGTGCTTGCCGATGAGTGTTCTGATTTACCTGTTGATTGACCGGTGGGAGGCTTTTTCCGGGCGGCGTTGGCAAAAGGCGATCAGCCTGGCCGTGGCCCCCTTGGCGGTGGGCTTGATCTTTTCCGGTGCGGCACTGATTACGCAGGCCGCCAGATTGGGGCTGTCGGCGTGGTTGCTTGTCCTGACGGTTGTGGTGGTTAACTTGCGCACGAAATGGCACCCGTTGTGGCTCATTGCCGCCGGAGCGTCGCTCGGAGCCTGCGGTTTGCTCTGACCCGGCCGCGGTGTGTGGCGGATTGCGTGGCCGCGGCAAATTATTCCGAACCAATATCGGGGTAGCGTTATTTTTCTCACATGAAGTAAATGGATAAGCCTCTAGACTTTTGTCGATCAGGCTTATCAGGCAATGAATATGTGCGCATTTTTCCAATTGGTGGCTCTATTTGCCTTGTCGGCGGTCTTCTCGGGGGGGGCTTGGGCAAATAACCCCAAAGCAGCCCGCTACTACGAAGATGCGCTGAAACGCTTCGAAGTGAAAGATATGCCCGGGGCGGTCATCCAGCTCAAGAATGCGATCCAGCAAGACAGGACCATGCTTGCTGCCCAGGTATTGCTCGGCAAAGCCTTGCTCGTAGAAGGCGATCCGATCGGGGCCGAGGTGGCGTTTGACGAGGCGCTCAGCCAAGGTGTTGATCGTGGCGAGGTTGTTCTTTTTCTCGGCCAGGCCTATCTCATGCAAGGCAAGTTCGATGCGCTGATCTCGAAGCTGGGTACGACCGGGCTTGCAGGGGGCTTGCGGCGAGACGTGCTTTTGCTGCGAGCCAAAGCTTATGCCGAGAAAGGAAGTTTGGCTCAGGCAGAAGGGGCGTTGGAGGAGGCTCGCTCGCTTGATCCGCGTTCGGCTACCGTGCGTGCGGCGCAAGGCGGGCTCATGCTCCGGCAAGGGCGTTTGGCCGATGCGACCAGGTTTTCGGAAGAGGCATGGCTTCTTGGTCCTGATGAGGTCGCCGTCATTGAACTGAAGGCGTCGATTCTTCATCTCAAAGGCGATGCCAAGGGCGCGTTATCAGTTTACGACAGGCTGATCGCGCTGTTCCCGCGTAATCTCGATGCGCGTGTGGCCCGAATCGGACTGCTACTCGATCTTGGTCGCTCAAGCGAGGCCGTGACCGAGGTGGAAGAAGTTCTGCGCATTTCCCCTACCGAGCCGCGGGGTAATTATCTCCAGGCTGTTTTGGCCTCTAGGGGCGGTGACGAAGCCAAGGCGCGCGCATCGCTCAAGAAGGTTGTCGACCTTTTGAGCCCGGTTCCCGCTTCAGTGCTGGCCGCGAACAAGCAGATGATGCTCTTGCTGCCTTTGGCTCTTCATGGGCTGGGTAATCTGGAAAAGGCGGAGGCGTACCTGGTTAACTATTTGCGGCGCTATCCGGGTGAGATTGGTGCGGCCAAATTGCTGGCCAGTATCTATCTGCAGCGTGGACAGAGCGCCAAGGTCATGAGCCTGCTGGAGCCGTACAAGACGCGCTACGCTTCCGACCCCCGCCTGCTCTCCTTGCTCGCCGCTGCGTACATGACCGAGCGGCGCTATGCGCAGGCCAGCCTTTTGCTGGAGGAGTCGCTGAAGCTCTCTGGTGATGTTGCCGATGTTCGGGCAGATCTGGGTTTGAGCTTATTGGGTGATGGGCGTACTGATGCGGGGTTGGAGCAATTGCAACGCGCTTTTGCCAAGGATCCCTCGCAGGTCAGGGCGGGGGTTGCCTTGGCAACCTTGCTTTTGCGTAAGGGGCAGGCGGCCAAAGCCATGTCGGTTGCGGAGTCTCTTGCCAAGGCTCGACCGGATGATGCGGTGGTCATGAACCTGCTTGGCGGTATCAGAGGGGCGTCGGGCGATTTGGCCGGCGCGGGCCAGGCCTATCAGCGCGTTCTCCAACTCGAGCCCGGGCATGTTCCGGCGACGCTCAATCTGGTACGGATAGAGGTCGGCTTGGGTAAAAATGCATCGGCACGGGGGCGTTTGGCGGCCTTGCTCCAAGCCTCGCCCAATAATACCGATGCGATGGTTGAACTGGCCAATCTTGAAACGACTCTCGGCAATGAGGCGGAGGCCATCCGGTGGCTCGAAAAGGCGCGCTCCTTTCCGCAAGGCGCGGTAAGGGGGGGCTTGCCACTGATCGAGATTTTCCTCCAGCAGCGCAGTTTCGATAAGGCCCTGAACGTCGCCAAGGATATTCAAGTCAAGGACGGCGGGAGTATTGGCGCGCTGGGGGCATTGGCAAAAGTTCAACTGGCAATGGGGGCGAAACAGGATGCACGTAAAACCCTGGGGGACATGGCGCGCCTAGCCAATTTTGATGCAGATATGCAGGTTTCAATTGCCGGACTGCAGCGTGCCGCAGGGAATGAACAAGGGGCTCGCTACAGTCTCGAGAAGGCTTTGAATGGTGCTCCCGGGAACGCAAGTGCGCAGATCATGCTTGCCGAGATCGATATTGCTCAGCGGGATTTTGACAAGGCGGAAGTGAAAATCAAAAGCTTGGCCCAGCAAGCCGGAAGTTCAGTCGTTGCTGCGCGCCTGATGGGAGACCTGCAATTGGCGCGCGGTCAGTATTCGGCAGCTGCGGCGAGTTATCGCGCATTGCTTGGCAAGAAGGGGGCCGAGGGGGTGATTCTGCAGTATTACCGCGCCAGTGAACTAGCCGGAGGGCGGCAGCAGGGGCTGCGCGGTCTGGAGGATTGGTTGAAATCGCATCCAAACGATCTTCTTGTCATGCGCGTACTGGGCGATGCCTATTTGACTTCGAGCGACTTTGCCGGCGCCCGGCGTATCTATGATCGATTGCTGGCCATGAAGCCCGACGATGTGCAGGTTTTGAACAATCAGGCGCAGGTTTTGCTGCGCCAAGGCGATAAGACGGCGTTGTCTTTTGCGGAAAAGGCTTACCAAATCTCCGGGCGTGATTCGGCGGTGATTGATACCTTGGGTTCGGTGCTGGTTGCCCAGGGGCAACTTGAGCGGGGGCTGGGGTTGTTGCGTGATGCCAGGTTGCGCGACCCGGAAAGTCGTGAGATTCGCTATCACCTTGCCATGGCCCTGGCCAAGAGCGGCCGTTCGGCGGAAGCCAAAGAAGAGCTTCAGTTTGCGCTGAAGGGCGATGTTCCATTTGAAGGGGTGACGGAAGCCAGGAAGTTGTTGGCCGAAATCGGGAAGTGAAAGTGTCGGGATTTTTTGCATTGTCTGGTGTGGGTGCTGGTTGTGTTTTATAACACCTTGTTTTATTTGCACAATTAATTGTGGCTCGCATATTGCTTAGCTGGTGCTAACAATTGCAATTTCATGTGGGGTCAATGATGAAAACTAGAGTTTCTACATCGATGGCAGTCTTGGGTGTTGCATTGCTGGCTTGGGCCGGTAGTAGCATCGCAACGACTACGACCATCCTTAACAATGCATCCAATGGGGCATTGACCGTGACCGGTTATACCGATACTGGCGCTTCCGGTGCTTTGGTTGCGCTGGGTGAAAATCTGAGCAATGGTTGTTCGGACAGCAATACCGCATCCAATTGTGTGCCGCAGCTGAAATGGTATTCCGGTGGCGGTTATGGCATATCGAGCAATTCCGCAGATACTGGCGTGCCTGCGCACGCGACGGACAATGTCGGTAACAAAGAATCCCTGTTGATCAATTTTGGTGCCAATACCAAGCTTGAGGCCGTGAATATCGGTTACAAGTCAGGGGATTCGGATATCACGGTGCTTGCTTGGGCTGGGTCGGGAACGCCAATTGCTCCGACAACGACCTATGGCGGTCCTGTTACCGGTTTGATTGCCAAAGGTTGGGTTTTGGTTGGCAACTACGCAGATGTGGTGGTCAATGCGGCTCAGGCGGTAAACGCGGCGGGAGTCTCATCCAGTTACTGGTTGGTCATGGCTTACAACAGCGTGTTTGGTACGGTTAATTCGGGCAACAAAGGGACGCGAATCGATCTTGATGGTGGTGATGATTACGTCAAGTTCTATTCGGTTGCCTATTCGACGACCCCGCCGAATACCGGCAAGGTGTCCGAACCTGCTACGGTCTTGATGTTTGGCGCAGCTTTAATGGGATTGATTGGTTGGCGTTCGCGCAAGCAACAGTCCTGAGCGTTCAATCGCGTCGCGAAGGCTGTTCTCAGCCTTCGCTTTTGATTCGTCCCGCCGCTTGGCGGGATTGTTGTTTACGCCAGAATGTCGCGCAGTGCGAGGACAAGCTTGGCGCATTCCGCGTCCGTGCCGACGGTAATGCGTAAAAATTGATCGATGCGCGGTAATTTGAAGTGCCGAACGATAATATTGCGTTCGCGTAGGTGTTTTGCCAATTCGCTTGCGTCGCGCTTCGGGTGGCGGGCGAAGATGAAGTTGGCGGCAGAGGGCAAAACCTCGAAGCCGAGATTGCTCAGGTTATCGATCAGGGTTTCCCGACTGGCAATGACGGCGCGGCAGCTTTCTGCGAAATGCGCTTCGTCCTCGATGGCTGCGACGGCGCCAATAATGGCCAGGCGATCCAATGGATAGGAGTTGAAGCTGTTCTTGACCCGCTCCAGGGCTTCGATCAGGGTCGGGTGGCCGACAGCGAAGCCGACGCGCAAGCCGGCCAGTGAGCGCGACTTCGACAGCGTGTGGATGACCAGCAGGTTGTCGTAGCGATTTACCAGGCTAATTGCCGTTTCGCCGCCAAAGTCGACGTAGGCCTCGTCCACCACAACGACTGAGTCCGGATTGCCTTGCAGGATTTGTTCGATGGCAGTCAGCGGCAGTAGGCGACCGGTTGGCGCATTCGGGTTGGGGAAAATGATGCCGCCATTGGGGCGGCCGCAATAATCCTTCGGCTTGATCGAGAAGTCTTCGTCGAGCGGAATGGTTTGGTGGGCAACGTTGTAGAGGCCGCAGTAAACCGGGTAGAAGCTATAGGTGATATCTGGGAAAAGGATCGGGGCGTCGTGCTTGAGCAGCGCCATGAAGACATGGGCCAGCACTTCGTCCGAGCCGTTGCCGACGAAAACCTGCTGGGGGGTGATGTCATGCCGCTTGGCGACGGCGTTCTTGAGCAGGTCGGCGTTGGGGTCGGGGTAGAGGCGCAGCCGGGCTGCATCGTTGCCAAGCTCGCCCTGGATGGCCGCCAAGACCCGCGGTGACGGCGGGTAGGGGTTCTCGTTGGTGTTGAGCTTGATCAGGTTGGTGATCTTGGGCTGTTCGCCCGGCACGTAGGGGGTAAGGTCACGGACGACCTGGCTCCAGAAGCGACTCATGAGTATTCACGGAAGGCGTAAAAGTAGGCTGAAATGGTATCATGGCCCTCCGATCAAAAGCCTTTTGCAGCCTTCACCCATGCGGCAAGCCGAAATTACTCGCAACACGCTGGAGACGCAGATTACCGTGCGCCTCGATCTCGATGGTTCCGGTCAGGGCAAGTTTGCCACCGGCGTCCCCTTTCTCGATCACATGCTCGATCAGATCGCCCGTCATGGCCTGATCGATATCGAGGTTCAGGCTAACGGCGATCTGCATATCGATGCACATCACACCGTCGAGGATATCGGCATCACTTTTGGGCAGGCCCTGGCCAAGGCATGGGGCGACAAGAAGGGACTGACCCGTTACGGCCACAGTTATGTACCGCTCGACGAAGCCCTATCGCGGGTGGTGATCGATCTTTCCGGTCGTCCCGGTCTCGAATACAACGTCGAATATACCCGGGCGACGATTGGTCAGTTCGATGTCGACCTGATCAGCGAATTTTTCCACGGCCTGGTCAATCATGCCGGCATGACCCTGCATATCGACAATCTGCGGGGCAAGAATTCCCATCATCAGGCTGAAACCATTTTCAAGGCATTTGGCCGTGCGCTGCGCATGGCCGTGACGGCCGATCCGCGGATGGCCGGTGCCATGCCGTCGACGAAGGGCTCGCTGTAATGGCGGCGGGCAAGACGATTGCCGTGATTGATTACGGCATGGGCAACCTGCGTTCGGTATCAAAAGCGCTGGAACATGTGGCCGGGGATAATCAGGTTGTCGTTACGGCCGACCCGGCCGTGGTCGCTGCCGCTGAGCGGGTGGTGTTCCCGGGGCAGGGGGCGATGCCTGATTGCATGCGCGAACTTGATGCGCGTGGTTTGCGTCCGGCCGTGCTGGCTGCCGCCAAGGACAAGCCGTTTCTCGGGATTTGCATTGGTCTGCAGATGCTTTTTGAGCACAGCGAAGAGGGCAATGTCCCCGGTCTTGGTGTCTTTGCCGGCGATGTGAAGCGTTTTCCGGAAGAGAAAATGATCGGCGCTGACGGCTTGCGCCTCAAAGTGCCGCATATGGGCTGGAACGAGGTCGATCAGAAGGCGCACGCATTGTGGGCGAATATCGCCGATGCAGCCCGTTTCTATTTCGTGCATAGCTATTGCGTGCAGCCTGCCGAAGCCTCGCTGGTCAAGGCGACTACGGCGTATGGCGTGCCCTTTACCTGTGCGGTGGGCCGGGATAATATCTTCGCGGTTCAGTTTCACCCCGAGAAAAGCGCTCGCGACGGTTTGCAACTGCTGAAGAATTTTGTTGAATGGCGTCCCTGACCGGGATTTGTCGAGTTTCCTTTTTCCTGATATCCCATGCTGATTATTCCCGCCATTGATCTCAAGGATGGACAGTGCGTCCGTCTCAAAAAAGGCCTG
>DAIMCQ010000120.1:0-11754 GCA_036726285.1 Azonexus sp. | reverse complement strand
CGAGTTCCACAACCGGCGCAAGGACGGCACGCTGTTCTGGGAGCACGCCTCGATCTCCCCGGTCTTCAACGATGAAGGCGTTCTACTCCATTACGTCGGCACCAAGGAAGACATCAGCGCCCGCAAGGAGGCCGAACAGAAGCTGCATCTCGCCGCCAGCGTCTTCACCCACGCCCGCGAAGGCATCCTGATCACCTCGGCCGACGGCACGATCATCGATGCCAACGAGGCATTCGGCCGCATCACCGGCTACCAGCGGGAAGAAGTCCTCGGCCTCAATCCGCGCATCCTGAATTCGGGTCGCCAGGAAAAATCCTACTACACCGAAATGTGGCAGAGCCTGCGCGATGTCGGCTACTGGTACGGCGAAGTCTGGAACCGCCACAAGAACGGCGAACTGTATGCCGTGATGCAGACGATCAGTACCGTTCGCGATGCCTTGGGCAACCCCAACCAGTATGTCGCGCTGTTTTCGGACATCACCCCGCTCAAGGAACACGAGCGCCAACTCGAACGCATCGCCCACTACGACGCCCTGACCCTGCTCCCCAACCGGGTGCTACTGGCCGACCGCCTGCACCAGGCGATGTCGCATGCCCAACGCCAGAACAAGACGCTGGCCGTCGCCTACCTCGACCTCGACGGTTTCAAGGGGATCAACGACCAGCACGGCCACAAGGCCGGCGACCAACTGCTGGTGGCGCTCTCGACGCGGATGCGCCAGGCCCTGCGCGAAGGCGACACGCTGGCCCGACTGGGCGGTGACGAGTTCGTTGCTGTCCTGCTCGATCTCAACGACGCTTCCGGCAGCGTGCCGATGCTCAGCCGGCTGTTGGCGGCCGCCGCCCAGCCGGTGCAGGTCGGCGACCTGCTGTTGCAGGTTTCGGCCAGTATCGGCGTCACCTTCTATCCCCAGACCGAAGACGTGGACGCCGACCAGTTGCTGCGCCAGTCCGACCAGGCGATGTACCAGGCCAAGGTGGCCGGCAAGAACCGCTACCATGTTTTCGATGCCGAGCTCGACCGCAGCGTGCGCGGCCATCACGAAAGCCAGAAGCGCCTGCGCCGCGCCCTGCTCGACGAAGAATTCGTGCTGCATTACCAACCCAAGGTCAACATGCGGAGCGGCCGGCTGATCGGCGCCGAAGCCTTGATCCGCTGGCAGCACCCGGAGAAAGGCCTGTTGCTCCCCGACGTCTTCCTGCCGGTCATCGAAGAGCACCCACTGGCCGTCGATCTCGGCGAATGGGTCATCGACACGGCACTCACCCAGATGCAAACCTGGCAAGCCGCCGGACTGGACATCCCGGTCAGCGTCAATGTCGGCGCCCGACAATTGCAGCAAGCCGATTTCGTCGAACGCCTGACCACGCTGCTGGCAGCCCACCCCAACGTCGCACCCGACAAGCTCGAACTTGAAGTGCTCGAAACCAGCGCCCTGGAAGACCTGGCGCGCATCTCGCAAGTCATCGAAGCCTGCCGCGAGATCGGCATCAAGTTCGCGCTCGACGACTTCGGCACCGGCTACTCGTCGCTGACCTATCTCAAGCGCCTGCCGGTCACCCAACTCAAGATCGACCAGAGTTTCGTCCGCGGCATGCTGCACGACCCGGACGATCTCGCCATCCTCGACGGCGTCATCGGTCTGGCCACGGCCTTCCGCCGGCATGTCATCGCCGAAGGCGTCGAGGCGGTCGAACATGGCGAAATGCTGCTGCAACTCGGCTGCGAATGCGCCCAGGGCTACGGTATCGCCCGTCCGATGCCGGTTGCCGAACTTCCCGCCTGGGCTGCCAACTGGCGTCCGCCGGCCGCCTGGCAGGATTGCCCGACAGTTAGCCGCGAAGACCTGCAGGTTTTGTTCGTCAGCGTCGAACACCGGGCCTGGGTCAAGGCGATGAGCCACTTCCTGCGCGGCGAACGACGCGATCCACCGCCCCAAAGCCCGCGCGAGTGCCGCTTCGGGCTGTGGCTGGATGGCGACGGCCAGGCGCGTCACGGCACGAATAGCGCATTCCAGGTCATCCGTCGTTTGCACGAGCAGGTACATGTACTGGGCAGCGTCCTGTTGCAATTGCATCAACAAGGCCGGAATCAGCAAGCACTGCAACGCCTGGACGAACTCGACAGCCTGCAGCAACAGTTGCTCGAGGCATTGAAGCAGTTGATGGCCAAAGTCCCGACCGGCACGCCTGGGCCAGCCTGATATTGCCAACGCGGGCCTTGGCAGCGAGCGCCATTTCCCTTACCGACACGAAAACCGGGCGATGACCTTACCGGTGAGGGAGGCACGAAAATGCACCAATCAGGTGTCTCTCAAGTTTTAACTCACAATTTCGGGGCATCCATCGGGTCCGGGCAAAATCGGCCGACAACATGCATTTATATGTAAATTCATATAGTTGAAATAAGCTCCGCCGCTTTTTGAAGCTTGGCACAGCGCTTGCTGTAGGTAGTTCATCACTGGTCTGACCGGTCTGAACTGTTAAAACCATGCCTAGCGTTTCCAACATTGCCGCCCAAACCCTGCAGCGCCAGATTCTGGCCGGGGATTACCTGCCCGGCGCGACTTTGCCGCCGCAGCGGGAACTGGCCGACCACCTCGGCATCAGCCGCGCCTCGCTGCGCGAAGCCATCTCGATGCTCGAAGCCCTCGGCCTGCTGCGCGCCCATCCCGGCAAGGGCGTTTTCGTCACCAGCGGCAGCCGCCCGTCGCCGGCCGACCTGCCGAGCGGCCCGAGTGCCATGCCGCCGGCGGTGATCTACCAACTGCGTTACGTCATCGAGCCGGCCAATGCCAGCCTGGCTGCGCAGCGCCGCGCCCAATGCGATCTGGCACCGCTGCGCCAGAGTATGGCCGAGATGCAGTCGGCACTTGGCGCCAGCGACCTCGTCATGGCGGCCGAAGCCGACCTGCGCTTTCACCTGCTGCTGGCCGAACTCTCCGGCAATGCCGCGCTGCTCGCCGCTACCGAACAACACAAGGCGCAACTGGCCTACAGCCTGCGCCTGCCCTTTGCCGACCGCAGCCACATCTGGCAACCGGTCGACGAACACCTGGCCATCCTCAACGCCGTCCTCGCCGGCGACGCCGAGGCGGCGCGCCGGGCCATGCAGCAGCACCTGCTCGCTGCTGCCGGACGCATTGGTCTCTCTTTCACCCTGCCTTGATTCACCACATCCACTCCGGGAGTTTCTCCATGAACAAACGCAATTTCCTCCGCAGCCTGATCGCCACTGCCCTGCTCGGCACCGCCGGTCTGAGCCTGCACGCCCACGCCGACGCCCTGGCCAATGCCGAAAAGGCCGGCACCATCCGCATCGCCGTACCGCAGGACTTTCCGCCTTTCGGTACGGTCGGCCCCGATCTGAAGCCGCGCGGCTACGATATTGACGTCGCCAACCTGATCGGCCGCGAACTCAAGCTCAAGGTCGAGATCATCCCGGTCAGCAGCACCAATCGCATTCCCTACCTGACCACCGGCAAGGCCGATCTGGTGATCTCCAGTCTGGGCAAGAACCCGGATCGCGAAAAGGTCATCGACTTCTCGGTCGCCTACGCGCCGTTCTTCAACGGCATCTTCGGGCCGAGCGACATCGCCATCAAGACGGCCGCCGATACCGCCGGCAAGACTGTCGGCGTCACCCGCGGCTCGGTCGAGGATCTGGAATACAGCAAGATCGCGCCGGCCAACGCCACCATCAAGCGCTTCGAAGACAACAACTCGACCATCTCGGCCTATCTCTCCGGCCAGGTACAACTGGTCGCCACCGGCAACGTCGTTGCCGCTGCCGTCAATGAACGCACCAAGATCCGCCGCCTCGACACCAAGTTCCTGATCAAGAACTCGCCTTGCTACGTCGGCGTGAACAAGGGCGAGGCCGCCCTGCTCGCCAAGGTGAACGAAGTCGTCGGCAAACTGAAGAAGAACGGCGAGCTGAACCAGGTTTCGCAACGCTGGCTGCAAGCCCCGCTCCCCGCCGACCTTTAATCACCCCATGGGTGCCGCGCCTGCGGGTGCGGCACCGGAGACCGCCGCATGGCTTATACCTTCGATTTCGCCAGCGTCCTGGACTACAGCGACGCCCTGCTTGCCGGCACCGTCAAGACCCTGGCGCTGACTGCCGTCGGCACCGTCTTCGGGCTGGGCATCGGCATTCTCGGCGCCGTCTCGCGCGCCTGGAAACTGAGCCCCTTCGACCGGATCTTCGCGGTCTATGTCGAGTTGATCCGCAATACTCCCTTCCTGGTCCAGCTCTTTTTCATCTTCTTCGGGCTTCCGGCCCTTGGCCTGCAACTCAACGAATGGCAAGCCGCCATCCTGGCCATGGTGATCAACCTCGGCGCCTACTCGACGGAAATCATCCGCTCCGGCATCGAGGCAACGCCGCGCGGCCAGATCGAAGCCGCCGAATCGCTGGCCATGACCCGCGCCCAGGTCTTCCGTCACGTCGTGCTGCCGCCGGCGCTGCTCAAGGTCTGGCCCTCGATCTGCAGCCAGGTGGTGATCGTCATGCTCGGTTCCTCGGTCTGCTCGCAGATCGCCGCCGAGGAACTGACCTTTGCCGCCAACTTCATCCAGTCGCGCAACTTCCGCGCCTTCGAAACCTACTTTGTCGTCACCGCCATGTACTTCCTGCTCGCCATCGCGGTGCGCCAGGCAATGGTGCAGGCCGGCCAGCGACTGATCGCCCGGAGGAAGAAATGAACGATATCTCGACCTGGGACATCGTCCGCAACCTGCTCGACGGGGCGCTGTGGACCATCGGCCTGTCACTCACCGCCTTCGTGCTCGGCGGCATCGCCGGCCTTGCGCTGCTCTTTGCCCGCATCGCCAAGCATTCGATTCCTCGCTTTCTGGCCAAGGGCTATATCGAAGTCTTCCAGGGTACGCCGCTGTTGATGCAGTTGTTCATCATCTTCTTCGGCAGCAGCCTGCTCGGCCTGGAAATTTCCCCCTGGATCGCCGCCGCCCTCGGCCTGACCTTGTTCACCAGCGCCTACCTCGGCGAGATCTGGCGCGGCTGCGTCGAGTCGGTCCCCAAGGGCCAGTGGGAAGCCTCGGCCAGCCTGGCCCTGACCCACTTCGAGCAGATGCGTCACGTCATCCTGCCGCAGGCCATGCGCATCGCCATCGCGCCAACCGTCGGCTTCTCGGTGCAGGTGGTCAAGGGCACCGCGGTGACCTCGATCATCGGCTTCGTCGAACTGACCAAGACCGGCTCGATGCTGGCCAATGCCACCTTCCAGCCCTTCATGGTGTTCGGCTGCGTGGCGCTCGGCTACTTCGCCCTGTGTTACCCGCTTTCCGCTTATTCCCGTTATCTCGAAAGGAACATCCATGGCTCTCGTGCGCATTAACGGCCTGCACAAGCATTTCGGCAGCAACCACGTGCTCAAGGGCATCGACCTCGACATCGAAGAAGGCCAGGTGATCGCCCTGATCGGGCGCAGTGGCTCAGGCAAGAGCACCCTGCTACGCACCATCAACGGCCTCGAAACCTTCGAGCAAGGCGAGATCGAGGTCGACGGCGAGCACCTGCATCCGCGCGACACCGACCTGCGGGCCTTGCGCCAGAAGGTCGGGATGATCTTCCAGCAGTTCAATCTCTTCCCGCATCTCAGTGTCGGCCGTAACGTGATGCTGGCCACCCAGGTGGTCAAGAAGATCGGCGAGAAGGAAGCCGAAGATATCGCCCGCACCATGCTGCTCAAGGTCGGCCTGCTCGAAAAGTTCGACGCCTACCCGGACCAGCTTTCCGGCGGCCAGCAGCAGCGCGTCGCCATCGCCCGAGCGCTGGCCATGCAACCGCGGGTGCTGCTCTGCGACGAGATCACCTCGGCCCTCGACCCGGAACTGGTCAACGAGGTGCTGGCCGTGGTCAAGACCCTGGCCGCCGAAGGCATGACGCTGATCATGGTCACCCACGAGATGCGCTTTGCCCGCGAAGTCGGCGACAAGCTGGTCTTCATGCACCATGGCCGCATCCACGAGTCGGGCGATCCGCAACAGCTGTTTGCCAACCCGCAGACGCCGGAACTGGCCAACTTCATCGGTTCGATCAACTGAGACGGCTCAGGCCGGTTCTGCCCTGTCCCAGGGGGGAACCGGCTTGAACAGCTTTTCCAGTTCGGCGAGGAAGACGCTGACCTTGGGCACCCGTACCCGGCTCGGCGTATAGCAAGCATAGAGGTAGCGCCCCAGGCCGCTGACCGGCTCGTAGCCCGGCAGGACAGCCCGCAAATGGCCGCTGGCCAGCCATTTGCTGCAGATGTAGGTGGGCAGGATCGCCATGCCGTGTCCGGCCAGCACGGCATCGAGCACGCACTCGATATTATTGAAGTTGAACCGGCTGCTGACCGGGATCAGCAGCTCGTCACCGCTGGCATCGACCAGGCGCCAATCCAGCCGATCGCGGTCGAGCATGAAGGTGAAGCAGTGGTGATGCGCCAATTCGTGCGGCGTTTTCGGTTCGCCATGCGTTGCCAGATAGGCCGGCGAAGCACAGACCCGGCGACGCAGTTCAACCAGCTGGCGGGCCACGGCGTCGTCCGGCGGCGCCTTGGTCAGGCGCAGGGCGAGATCGATGTTGTCCTCGACCAGATCAACCAGTTGGTCGGTCAGTACCAGTTCGCAATTGAGTTCCGGATACTGGGCGACGATCTGCGGCAACAGCGGCGCAATGTACATGCGACCGAAGCTGATCGAAGCACTGATGCGCAATACGCCGCGCGGCGCATCGCCCAGATTGCGCACCGCCACCTCGGTACTCTGCACCGCTTACAGCGCCCGCAGCGCGTGCTGATGGAAGATTTCGCCGGCCGGCGTCAGGCTCAGGCGACGGGTCGAGCGCTCGAACAGCCGCACACCGAAGGCCCGTTCCAGTTCGCCGATCTGCTTGCTGACCTGGGCCCGCGTACAATCCAGCCGCCGCGCCGCCGCCGCCATGCTGCCCGCCTCAACCACCTTGATGAAACTGTCCCAGCTGTTCAACCACATATTTGTCAATGATCCGTTGACGGTATGACAAGAATTATGGGCTATTTGCCAACCAATTCGGCAACTATAGTGTCGAGACTTTCATCTAACAATATTCGCGGGAACGCCCCATGCTGCAAGCTCTGAACCGTCGCGACATCCTCGTCGTCACCCTCGCCGCCGCCGGCATCCTGGCCATCACCATGGGCGCCCGCCAGTCGCTCGGGCTGTTCATCGCGCCGATCAGCGCTTCGACCGGACTGGGCATTGCCAGCATCAGCCTGGCACTGGCCATCGGCCAATTCACCTGGGGCGCCATCCAGCCCATCGCCGGCGCCGTCGCCGACCGCTACGGCCCGGGCACCGTGCTGCTCGGCGGCTTGCTGATCCTGTCGCTGGGCAGCGCCATCACGCCGTTCATGGATTCGGGCTTCGGCCTGATCGTTTCGCTCGGCCTGCTCTCGGCGATGGGTTCCGGGATCGGCAGCTTTTCGGTATTGATCGGTGCCGCCGCTCAGCGCCTGCCAATCGAAGCCCGTGGCTCGGCCTCCGGCGTCATCAATGCCGGCGGTTCCTTCGGCCAGTTCGTCTTTGCACCGATCCTGCAGAAGCTGATCAACAGCATTGGCTGGATGGGCGCCATGTGGTCGCTGGCCATCATGACCCTGGCCGCGCTGCCCCTGATCGGCAAACTGGCCAAGCCCGGCGAGCGCCCGGCCCATCACGCCCACGACGAAGGCGGCCTGGGCAAGGCGATCAAGACCGCCATGAAGGACCCGAGCTACCTGTTGCTGCACGCCGGCTTCTTCACCTGCGGCTTCCACATCGCCTTCCTGGTCACCCATCTGCCGGGCGAGGTCAATCTGTGCGGCCTGCCGCCGGCCGTCGCCAGCTGGTCGCTGGCCATCATCGGCCTGGCCAATATCTTCGGCAGCCTCTACGCCGGTTCCTGCGTCGCCAAGTACCGCAGCAAGTACGTGCTGGCCGCGATGTACGGCTCGCGTGCCGTGCTGATCGTGCTCTACCTGATGGCGCCCCGCACCGAATTGACCTTCTATCTGTTCGCCGCCGGCCTCGGTTTCACCTGGCTGGCCACCGTACCGCCCACCGCCGCCATCGTCGGCAAGCTGTTCGGCATCCGCTACCTGTCGACACTGTTCGGCCTGACCCTGCTCAGCCACCAGATCGGCGGTTTCCTCGGTGCCTACCTCGGCGGCCTGGCCATCACCCAGTTCGGCGATTTCGGCTGGATGTGGTACGCCGATATCGCCCTGGCCATCTTTGCCGCCATCGCCAACCTGCCGATTCGCGAAGCGCCGGTCAAGCCGGCCCTCGCCGCCGCCTGATCGCAAAAAACCATAAAAGGAGACAGCCCATGAGTCGTTTACGCCCCGAAATTGCCGTTGCCCAGCTCAATGAACGCGGCACCGAATACCTGCCCGGCTACCTCGATATCGAGATGCTCGACATCGCCCAGGGCGAAGCCCGCAGCCGCATGCCGGTCAAGAAGCTGCACTTCGCCCCCAACGACTTCCTGCACGCCGCCAGTATCGTCGCGCTGGCCGACACGACCTGCGGCTATGCCACCATCGCCCACCTGCCGGAAGGGGCCCAATCCTTCACCACCATCGAGCTGAAAAGCAACCACCTGGGCACGATCCGCGAAGGCGGCATTGCCTGCCATGCCACGGCGCAGCATCTCGGACGCAATACCCAGGTCTGGGACGCCGTGGTCAGCGACGAGGCAAGCGGCAAGAAGATCGCGTTGTTTCGCTGCACCCAGATGATTCTCTGGCCGAAAGGCTGATCGCAGGGCTGGGTCGCGGCGGCGTTTTCCGTCCGCGCCCCAGCCGGCTCAGTTGGCCGAAACGGCCTGCAGCGCGCCCAAGGCCTCGGCCAGGCCGCCAATCACCAGTTTCACCGGCACGGCCAACATCAGGTTGAGCGGCAGGCCAAAATCTTCGACAAACAGGCCGTCGCGATCCACCGGACGGCCTGCTTGCACCGCCAGCGTACTGCCCTGCAGGCGGGCAACCCGCTCGGTCGAGCTTTCCGGCCGGTCGAGATAGCCGATAACCGGCTTGTCGAGTGCCAGCGCAAAGCCAACCTCGACGCAGGTTCCGGAATCGGGCTCGCAACCGCGAAAGGGATTGAGATTGGCCAACACCGCATCGGCCGAACGGATCAACGCAATATTGGCGTGATAAATGCCGGCCGCGGTGGTTTCCACCCCATCGAGCGGGATCAGCGCCTGGTGCCCATGCGCGGCACACAAGCGACGCCCGTTTTCGGCCCAGTCAAGCGCATCGGGACGAAACACATCGGGGCCGGCGAGATAGATTTTCATGTTGGAGACGTTTTCAGCAGGGACCAGGAAGAAAAATACCGAGTTGATTCTACGGCCTGAACATCCTGCAACAAAAGGATACAAAACGTCGCAAAAAGGCCACGGCCATTGTCACCAATCTCCGCGAACATGTTGTCTGCAACTAACGCGGAGGACGCAACATGCTCAAGACCAACCGCTGGCAAGACAACACCATCAATCAGTTCCTGCTCGTTTCACGTACTCACCTTGGCCTGGAGCGCCGGCAACGGCGCACCTGGTCGCCGCTGCATCGCCTGCGTCGCGGCATCCTGCGTTCGATGCTGGTGATCGGCAGCATCGGCGGCCTGTTCGGCGGCACCGCCTATGCCGATGCCGGCAACCGCAGCACCGAAGCCCGTACCGAAAGAACCGCACCTAACCGGCCGCTGGGCAGTAGCGAAAAGAGCAGCGGCGGCGCCGTCGAGCGCATGCCCTGAAACCCTGACAACAGGCTTGAAACCGGCCGGAGCACCCCTATATTTCTCCGGCCACAGTGAATCTTCAACGGAGGACCCTCGATGAACGCAAAAAAACTGAAACTGACGGTTATCGCCCTGAGCCTTGCCTCGGCAATCGGTGGCGCGTATTCCCTTGGCCATCTCCAGACGATCGGCGAAGCCAATGCCGCCACCAGTAGCGTACCAGCCACCACCACCCCGGCAGCCAGTGCGGTCGCCTTGCCAGCCAGCGCGCTGCCTGACATGGGAACGATCGTCGAGCGCAACGGCCCGGCCGTCGTCAATATCAGCGTCACCGGCACGCGCAAGACCGGTGCAGATGCGGACTTCCCACAGCTTGACCCGAACGACCCGTTCTATGAGTTCTTCCGCCGTTTCCGCGGCCCGCAGCAGCGCGGCGGCGAAGCGCCGGTCCGTGGCCTCGGTTCGGGCTTCATCGTCACCGCCGACGGTACCATCCTGACCAATGCGCACGTCGTCGACGGCGCCGACGAGGTGACGGTCAAACTCACCGACAAGCGCGAGTTCAAGGCCAAGGTCAAGGGCCTGGACAAAACCAGCGATGTCGCCGTGTTGAAAATCGAAGCCAAGAACCTGCCCACCGTACGGATCGGCAGTTCGACTGCCACCCGCGTTGGCGAATGGGTGCTCGCCATCGGTTCGCCGTTCGGTTTCGAAAACAGTGCCAGCGCCGGTATCGTCTCGGCCAAATCGCGCTCACTGCCGGATGGCAGCTACGTCCCCTTCATCCAGACCGACGTCGCGGTCAACCCAGGCAACTCCGGTGGTCCGCTATTCAACATGGCCGGCGAAGTGATCGGCATCAACTCGCAGATCTACTCGCGCAACGGCGGCTACCAGGGCCTTTCCTTCGCCATCCCGATCGAAGTGGCAATGAATGTCGAGAAACAGATTCTGACCACTGGCAAGGCCCAGCGCGGCCGCATGGGGGTGACCATCCAGGAGATCAACCAATCCCTGGCCGACACCTTCGGCCTGAAAAAACCGGCTGGCGCACTGGTCAACTCGGTCGAAAAAGGCAGTCCGGCCGAGAAGGCTGGCCTTGAGCCGGGCGACGTCATTCTCGCCATCAACGGCAAGGAAATCGTCAATTCCGGCGAACTTCCAGCTGCCGTCGCCGTGATGGGGGCCGGCGAGACGGCACGCCTGCAAGTCTGGCGCAAGGGTGCCAACAAGGATATCGAGGTCAAGGTCGGCACCTTCAGCGATCCCAAGCTTGCCAGCGCCGAAACACCGGAAGTCGCCAAAGGCCGGCTCGGCGTCGCCGTACGCGCCCTGACGCCGGAAGAACAGCGCCAGGCCGAGGTCAACGGTGGCGTGCTGGTGCAGAATGCCAGCGGCCCTGCCGCCAAGGCGGGCATCCAGCCGGGTGACATCATCCTCTCGGTCAATGGCGAGCGCGTTACCGGGGTCGAACAACTCAAGACCTTGCTCAGCAAAGCAGGCAAAAAGGTGGCCATCCTGATCGAACGCGGCGACTCGCGCATCTTCATACCGGTCGATCTCGGCTAACGATCAAGCTGGGGGCGGCATCGCGCTGGACGAACCGCGCCAAAACTTGAGGTAGAAAAAATGAAACGGGGGCGATTCGCCCCCGTTTCATTTGGTCGCGGCAGCGCACGGCGCTGCCCCAAAACCGTACAGCTTAGTGGCAATCGTCCTCGTCATCGCCGGCACCGTGCACATGACCGTGCTCCAGTTCTTCCGGACTGGCCGGGCGAACCGAAGTCACCGTGCAGGTGAAAACCAGCGCCATGCCGGCCAGCGGATGGTTGCCGTCAAGCACCACCTTGTCGTCGGCAATATCGGTCACGCGGTAGATGATGAAATCCTCTTCATCACCTTCGGCACCACCTTCAAACTGCATTCCAACCTGAATTTCCTTGGGAAAATCCTTGCGCGGTTCGACTTGAACCAGTTCGGCATC
>DAIMCQ010000119.1:0-11800 GCA_036726285.1 Azonexus sp. | reverse complement strand
CAACTACAACATGGGCGTCAAAGAGCAGATCATTTTTCCGGAAATCGAGTACGACAAGATCGATGCTCTCCGGGGTATGAATATCAGTATCACCACGACCGCGAAGACCGATGCAGAAGCGAAAGCCCTGCTCGCCGCGTTCAAGTTCCCGTTCAAGAATTGAGGCAATCATGGCAAAACTTGCTCTGATCAACCGTGATGAAAAGCGCCGCAAGCTGGTGGCGCAGTACGCCAAGAAGCGTGCTGCCCTGGAAGCGATCATCAATGACGAAAGCCTCTCTGACCAGGAGCGTTATGACGCTCGGCTGAAGATCCAGGCTCTTCCGCGTAACTCCAGTCCTTCGCGCCTGCGCAATCGTTGCCAGCTGACTGGTCGTCCGCGTGGTGTTTTCCGTAAGTTCGGTCTGTGTCGTAACAAGATCCGTGAGCTGGCCTTCAATGGCGAGATTCCGGGTGTTGTTAAGGCCAGCTGGTAAGAGGAGATACAGAAATGGCTATGAGCGATCCGATCGCGGACATGCTGACTCGCATCCGCAACGCCCAGCTCGCCGAGAAGGCGTCTGTCTCCATGCCGTCGTCCAAGCTGAAGGTGGCTATCGCCGCTGTGCTGAAGGACGAGGGTTATGTTGATGAATTCGCAGTGCGTCAGGCTGACGGCAAGGCAACCCTCGAAATTGGTCTCAAGTACTATGCCGGTCGTCCGGTCATTGAGCGCATCGAGCGTGTTTCCAAGCCTGGTCTGCGTATCTACAAGGGCTGCGAAGATATTCCCCGCGTCATGAATGGCTTGGGTGTCGCCATCGTCTCCACGCCGAAGGGTGTGATGACTGATCGCAAGGCACGCGCCAGCAATGTCGGTGGCGAAGTCCTCTGCATCGTGGCGTAAGGGAGATAAATTATGTCGCGTGTTGGTAAGAATCCAATCGTTATCCCTACTGGCGTTGAAGTCAGTTTGGGTGAGCAGATCGTCGTCAAGGGCCCGCTGGGTACCCTGAAGACTGCCGCTCATCCGGCTGTTCAAGTCGCCGTCGAAGGGCAAAACGTCGTTGTGACCAAGGTTGCTGGTGCCCCTGAAGGCGGCGCCATGTGGGGCACCATGCGTGCCAACCTCAACAACATGGTTACCGGTGTTTCCAAAGGTTTTGAAAAGAAGCTGCAGCTGGTTGGCGTGGGTTATCGCGCTCAGGCTCAGGGTGATGCCCTGAATCTGTCCCTCGGCTTCTCCCACCCGGTTGTGCACAAGATGCCGGCCGGTGTGAAAGTTGAGTGCCCGACCCAGACGGAAATCCTGATCAAGGGTTCCGACAAGCAGCAGGTCGGCCAGGTCGCCGCCGAAGTCCGTGCCTATCGCAAACCGGAGCCCTATAAGGGCAAGGGCGTGCGTTATGCCGACGAAGTGGTGGTTATCAAGGAAACCAAGAAGAAGTAAGGGTGGCATATGTTTAACAAGAAGCAAGCGCGTCTGCGCCGTGCCCGCAAAACCCGGGCCAAAATCGCCGAGCTCAAGGCTGTGCGCTTGTGCGTTAATCGCACGAACTGCCACATTTACGCCCAGATCATTTCGCCTTGCGGCGGTAAGGTTCTGGCTTCGGCTTCCACGCTGGAAACGGGTATCCGTCAGGATGTCCCGAACGGCGGTAACAAGGCCGCTGCCACAACCGTTGGCAAGCTGATCGCCGAGCGCGCTAAAGCCGCTGGCGTTGAGCAGGTGGCTTTTGATCGCTCCGGTCTCCAGTACCACGGTCGTATTCAGGCGCTGGCGGAAGCCGCGCGTGAAGCCGGCCTGAAGTTCTAACCGACGGCGAAAGGACGAGGTTAAGAAATGGCTAAACCTGAAAGAAACAAGAAGCCGCAGCAAGCTGAAGAGCGCGATGACGGCATGCGCGAGAAGATGGTTGCGGTCAACCGCGTCACGAAAGTGGTGAAGGGTGGTCGTATCCTCGGTTTCGCTGCACTGACCGTGGTCGGCGACGGCGACGGCGGCATTGGCATGGGCAAGGGCAAGTCCCGCGAAGTGCCGGTTGCCGTGCAAAAAGCTATGGAAGAGGCCCGTCGCAAGATGGCCAAGGTGAACCTGAAGAGCGGTACGGTGCATCACACCGTGATGGGTCGCCACGGTGCTACCACCGTGATGATTCAGCCGGCTCCTGAAGGTACCGGCATCATTGCTGGCGGTGCCATGCGCGCCGTCTTCGAAGTGGTCGGTGTCACCAACGTGGTTGCCAAGGCTCACGGCTCGACCAATCCTTACAACATCGTGCGTGCCACCATCGACGGTCTGTCGAAAGTGAATACGCCGGCTGAAATCGCTGCCAAACGCGGCCTTTCAGTTGATCAGATCTTGGGGTAAGTCATGGCCGACAAGAAAATCAAAGTGACGCTCGTCAAGAGCATCATCGGTACCAAGCAGGATCACCGTGCCACTGTGCGCGGCCTGGGCCTGCGCAAGCTGAACAGCTCTTCCGAGCTGCTGGACACGCCGGCTGTTCGCGGCATGATCCAGAAGGTTCAGTATCTCGTTAAGGTTGAGGGTTAAGCCATGCGTTTGAATACCATCAAGCCCGCCGAAGGTTCCAAGAAGGCTGCCAAGCGTGTTGGCCGCGGTATTGGTTCCGGCCTTGGCAAGACTTGCGGTCGTGGTCACAAGGGTCAGAAATCGCGTTCCGGCGGTTTTCACAAGGTTGGTTTCGAAGGCGGTCAAATGCCTTTGCAACGCCGCCTGCCGAAGCGTGGTTTCAACTCGCTGACGCGTGCTCGCAACTACGAAGTTCGTCTGACTGATCTGGATCGTCTGCCGATCGATGAAATCGATCTGCTGTCGCTCCAGGCTGCCGGTATCGTTCCGGGTGATGCCTTGTCCGCCAAGGTGATCCTCGCTGGTGCGATTACCCGCAAGGTTGTCCTCAAGGGCGTTGGCGCTACCAAGGGTGCCAAGGCTGCGATCGAAGCCGCTGGCGGCTCGGTCGGCGAGTAAGAACGGGAAAGGTAAGAACGTTGGCAGCAAATCCCAATACTGTTGGCAAAGGCGGCAAATTCGGCGACTTGAAACGCCGTCTGTGGTTCCTTGTCGGTGCACTGGTCGTCTATCGTATCGGTGCGCATATCCCGGTTCCCGGGATTGATCCCAACGTTCTTTCCGATCTGTTCAATTCGCAGAAGGGCGGTATCCTGGGCATGTTCAACATGTTCTCGGGTGGTGCCCTGTCGCGTTTCACCATTTTTGCATTGGGGATCATGCCGTACATTTCGGCGTCGATCATCATGCAGTTGATGAGTGTCGCAAGCCCGCAACTCGAAGCTCTCAAGAAAGAGGGCGAGGCGGGGCGTCGCAAGATCACTCAATACACCCGCTACGGTACCGTTGCACTGGCGCTGTTCCAGGGGCTGGGTATTGCCGTTGCGCTCGAATCTCAGGCTGGCCTGGTACTCGATCCGGGTTTCCTGTTCCGCTTGACTACGGTGACCACGCTGGTTACCGGAACCATGTTCCTGATGTGGCTGGGTGAGCAGATCACCGAGCGAGGCTTGGGTAACGGTATTTCTATCATAATTTTCGGTGGTATTGCCGCCGGCTTGCCGAATGCCATTGGTGGCTTGCTTGAACTGGTTCGCACCGGCGCCATGCACCCGCTTACCGCGTTGATCATCAGCGTTCTGGTCGTTCTCGTTACTGCATTCGTGGTGTTCGTCGAACGCGGTCAGCGCAAGATCCTGGTTAATTACGCCAAGCGCCAGGTTGGCAACAAGATTTATGGTGGTCAGAGTTCGCATCTGCCACTCAAGCTGAATATGTCCGGCGTCATCCCGCCGATTTTCGCTTCTTCGATCATTCTGTTCCCCGCCACTGTTGCTGGTTGGTTCGGTTCCGGCGACTCGATGCGCTGGCTGAAGGATGTTGCTGGCACCCTGTCGCCGGGACAACCGATTTACGTGATGCTCTATGCGGCAGCCATCGTTTTCTTCTGCTTCTTCTACACCGCGTTGGTCTTCAACTCGAAGGAGACTGCCGATAATTTGAAGAAAAGCGGTGCGTTCGTGCCAGGTATTCGTCCTGGCGAGCAGACTGCACGTTATATCGACAAGATCCTGATGCGCCTGACCCTGATCGGTGCTGCGTACATCACCATCGTTTGCCTGTTGCCGGAATTCCTGATTCTGAAGTGGAACGTTCCCTTCTATTTCGGCGGTACTTCGCTATTGATTATCGTGGTCGTGACCATGGACTTCATGTCCCAGGTTCAGGCTTATGTTATGTCGCACCAATACGAAAGTCTCTTGAAGAAAGCTAACTTCAAGGGGTCCCCGATGATCAAATAAGTTGTCATGGCTAAAGAAGATTACATTGAGATGCTGGGTGAGGTCGTTGAAAACCTCCCAAACGCAACCTTCAAAGTCAAGCTTGAAAACGGGCACATCGTGCACGGTTTTATCTCCGGCAAAATGCGCATGCATTACATCCGCATTCTTCCGGGCGACAAGGTAACCGTGCAGTTGACCCCATATGATTTAACCAAGGCTCGGATCGTTTTCCGGGCCAAGTAAAAGTTCTCTACGCAATAAACCGCAGGGCAAGGAAACACGGCTGCTTCCGAGCCCTCGCAGACGAGGAGTGAAACATGAAAGTGCAACCTTCAGTGAAGCGCGTATGCCGCAATTGCAAAGTAATCCGTCGCAAGGGTGTCGTTCGCGTCATTTGCAAGGATCCGCGTCATAAGCAGCGCCAGGGCTAACCCCCGGGCGAGTCTGGCATTCGTTAATTTTCGAAATATTGGAGTGATTCAATGGCCCGTATTGCAGGGGTAAACATTCCGAACCATCAGCATGCAGAAATCGCCCTGACCGCGATTTTCGGCATCGGCCGTACCCGCGCACAGAAGATTTGTGATGCGGCCGGCATCGTTCGTACCACAAAAATGAAAGACCTGTCCGATGCGGACATGGATCGTCTGCGTGACGAAGTCGGCAAGTACACCGTCGAAGGTGACCTGCGCCGCGAAGTCACAATGAACATCAAGCGCCTGATGGACCTCGGTTGCTACCGTGGCCTGCGCCATCGCAAGGGTCTGCCTTGCCGTGGTCAGCGCACCCGTACCAATGCACGTACCCGTAAGGGCCCGCGCAAGGCCATCGCTGGCAAGAAGTAATAGGGACAGAACATGGCAAAGACTGCTACCAAAGTTCGCAAAAAGGTTAAAAAGAACGTTGCTGAGGGCATTGCCCACATTCACGCTTCGTTCAATAACACCATCATTACCATTACCGATCGCCAAGGTAACGCGCTGTCCTGGGCAACCTCCGGCGGTGCCGGCTTCCGCGGCTCGCGTAAGTCCACCCCGTTTGCCGCTCAGGTTGCTGCCGAAGCTGCCGGTAAGGCCGCTCAGGAATGTGGCGTCAAGAACCTTGAAGTCCGCATCAAGGGACCTGGTCCTGGCCGCGAATCTTCCGTCCGTGCGCTCAACGCGCTGGGCATGAAGATCACCGCTATTTCCGACGTGACGCCGGTGCCGCATAACGGCTGCCGTCCGCCTAAAAAGCGCCGCATCTAAGGAGAAAGACAAGTGGCTCGTAATCTCGATCCGAAATGCCGTCAGTGCCGCCGCGAAGGCGAAAAGCTTTTCCTCAAGGGCGAAAAGTGCTTTACCGACAAGTGCGCCATTGAGCGTCGTTCCTATGCACCTGGCCAACACGGTCAGAAGTCTGGTGCCCGCCTGTCCGACTACGGCGTCCACCTGCGTGCAAAGCAAAAAATCCGCCGCGTTTATGGTGTTCTCGAAGGTCAGTTCCGCAAGACGTTTGCCGAAGCTGATCGTCGTAAGGGCCAAACCGGCGAGAACCTGCTGCAATTGCTCGAAGCCCGCCTGGACTCCGTTGCATACCGCATGGGTTTCGGTGCCTCGCGCACTGAATCACGTCAAATCGTTCGCCATAACGGCGTTCTGGTTAATGGCAAGCGCGTCAACATCCCGTCTTTTATCGTCAAGCCGGGTGACGTTGTTCAGCTGACCGACCGCGCTCGCGCTTCCCTGCGTTGCAAGGCCGCTCTCGAAGCAGCCGAGTCCCGTGGCTTCCCGGAATGGGTGGCTGTGGATGTCAAGGAAGGCAAAGGCACGTTCAAGGCTATGCCGCAGCGTTCCGAGCTGCCGTCGACCCTGAACGAAGGTCTCGTCATCGAACTTTATTCGAAGTAAGCACTGAGCAGAGGAATTTAGCCCATGCAAAGCAGTGGACTTCTGAAACCCCGCATTATCGACGTGCAAAGCGTGTCGCCCGTGCAAGCCAAGGTCGTGATGGAGCCGTTCGAACGCGGCTACGGTCACACCCTTGGCAATGCACTGCGTCGCATTTTGCTTTCGTCCATGCCTGGTTACGCGCCGACGGAAGTCGGCATCGATGGTGTGTTGCATGAGTATTCGACCGTTGACGGTGTGCAGGAAGATGTCGTAGACATCCTCCTCAACCTCAAGGGTATCGTCTTCAAGCTGCATAACCGTGATGTGGTAACGCTTAATTTGGCTAAGGAAGGTGTTGGCGTCGTACGTGCTGGCGATATCGATTTGCCGCATGACGTCGAAATCATCAATCCTGAGCACGTGATTGCGCATCTCTCTCCCGGCGGCAAGTTGGCCATGGAGATCAAGGTCGAAAAGGGTCGCGGTTACGTGCCGGGTAACGTCCGCAACTTGGGCGATTCAAAGACCATCGGCAAGCTGGTGCTGGATGCTTCGTTCAGCCCGATTCGCCGTGTCGCTTATGCTGTTGAAAGTGCTCGCGTCGAACAACGTACCGACCTTGACAAGCTGATCGTCGATATTGAAACCAACGGCGTCGTCGAGCCGGAAGAGGCAATCCGCTACGCAGCACGTGTGCTGATGGAGCAGCTCTCCGTTTTCGCCGATCTTGAAGGTACGGCGCCTGTGGCAGAGGCTTCCAAGCCGGCCCAGGTTGATCCGGTCCTGCTCCGTCCGGTGGATGACCTCGAACTGACGGTTCGTTCTGCGAACTGTCTCAAGGCCGAGAATATCTACTACATCGGCGATTTGATTCAACGTACCGAGAATGAACTTCTCAAGACCCCGAATCTGGGTCGCAAGTCGTTGAACGAAATCAAGGAAGTATTGGCTGCCCGCGGTCTGACGCTCGGCATGAAACTGGAAAATTGGCCGCCCGCCGGCTTGGAAAAGGTCTAAGGACCTTTTTCAGGCAGGGCAGTCAAGGGACGCCTGTAGAACATAGAAAGGATTAACCATGCGTCACCGCAATGGACTTCGCAAACTGAACCGCACCAGCAGCCATCGCTTGGCGATGCTGCGCAACATGACCGTTTCCCTGCTCAAGCACGAGGCCATCAAGACCACGTTGCCGAAGGCCAAGGAACTGCGTCGCGTTGTTGAACCGATGATCACCCTGGGCAAGACCCCGACGCTGGCTAACAAGCGTCTGGCTTTTGACCGTCTGCGCGACCGCGAGATCGTGGTCAAGCTCTTCGCCGAAATCGGCCCGCGCTACGCAACCCGTCCGGGTGGCTACCTTCGTATCCTGAAGTGTGGCTTCCGCGTCGGCGACAACGCACCGATGGCTTTCGTCGAGCTGGTTGATCGTCCGGAGCCTGCTGAGGCTGTGGAAATCGAAGAAGCCGCCGAATAAGCGACTGACTTCAAATTCAAAGGCCGGGTTTTCCCGGCCTTTTTTATTTTAGCGGCATCGATTTTTAGCGTGTCTGGAGAAAGCCTCCACGACGCGAAAGACCTGCAGCAGGATATACCCACCGCAGGTGTCAGCATCGGCTATTCGAAAGCCTTGTCGTTCGGGGCCTTGTACAGCGCCTTCATGTCATCCGACAGCGGCATCGACAGATTCAGGCCCTTCGGCGGAATCGGGTTCATGAACCACTTGGCGTAGATCTTGTCTGCTTCGCCCGAGGTCATCGCCTTGGTCAGCGCGGTGTCGACCACCTTCTTGAAGGCCGGGTCGTCCTTGCGCAGCATACAGCCATAGGCTTCCTTGGATTGGGCGGTACCGACCACAACCCAGTCGGACGCCTTCTTGGCCTTGGCGATTTCGCCGTAGAGCAGCGCATCGTCCATCATGAAGGCGACGGCACGGCCGGTTTCCAGGGTCAGGAAGCTTTCGCCGTGATCCTTGGCGGAGATGATGCTCATGCCCATCTTCTTATCTTCGTTCATCTTGCGCAGCAGACGCTCGGAGGTGGTGCCGGCGGTGGTCACCACATTCTTGCCGGCGAGGTCGGCAAAGTCCTTGATGCCGGCATCCTTCTTGGCCATCAGCTTGGTACCGATGACGAAGATGGTGGTCGAGAAGCCGACCTGCTTCTGGCGCTCGGTATTATTGGTGGTCGAGCCGCACTCGATATCGACCGTGCCGTTCTGGACCAGGGTGATGCGATTGGCCGAGGTGACCGGCATCAGCTTGATGTCGATCTTCGACATCTTCAGTTCGTTCTTGATGCCTTCGACGGCCTTGAGCATCAGCTCGTGCGAATAGCCGATGACTTGCTGCTTGTCATCGTAGTAGGAGAAAGGAATCGAGGATTCGCGGTGACCGAGCGTGATGGTGCCGGTTTCCTTGATCTTCTTGAGGGTTGCAGATTCGTCGGCGAGAGTTGGTGCTGAGCAAAATGCAGAAGCGAGAAGCAAAGCGGAGGTAAGTCGGATAAAACGCATGCCAGTCTCCTTTGTTTAAGGGCAGTCGATGATCATCAGTGAAATATCGTCGGCAGCCACGGTACCCGACCTGTGGCTGTCCAATGCGGTGGATATTGCGGCAAAACGTGTGCTGGGTGATGTATTGGCTGCGGAAGCGGTGAGTCCCGCGGTACCAAACTGGTTGCCATGGCGATCGGGTGCTTCAAGAAAACCATCGGAACAGATCAGTAACTGGCTTTCCGGGGCCCAGGTAAATTCGCTTGGGGCACAGTCGAGTTCGTGATTGTCGACGATCCCAAGCGGCAGGTTTTCAGAGGGGAAAGACTTTCCGGCGCGTCCCCAGCGATCAAAAAGGAGGGCTTCGGGGGTGCCGCCAACCCATATCTCGCCGCTGCGCGTCCGCTCGTCAAGACGAACAAGGGTCGCGGCGACGAAACGACCAATAGGCATCGACTCTTTTAGCTGCTGATTGAGTTCAAGCACCAGATCCCTGACCGGGGCGTTGTGGCGGGCCAGTCGGTAAAAAATGGCGAGAACCGGCAGTGCGCTGATCGCAGCGGTGAGGCCGTGGCCGGTGGCATCGGCAAGCAAAGCATAGAAACAGTCGTCGCTGGTCCGGGTTGCGGCAACGATGTCGCCGCTGAAACTCTCCGCGGCAATTACCTTGTAGTGCAGGCGCGGGTCTTTCAAGCCATCGCGGTGGAGCTGTTTCTCCATCAAACGCATGGCCAACTGTTGTTCGCTTTGCGTTTGATCGTAGTAGGCCTGGAGCAGGCGGGCGTTTTCGCGAAGTTTTGCTTCGGCCTGCTTTTGCGCCGAAATATCGCGCAGCACGCCAATGAACATCCGCTTGTTGTCGATGCTGATTTCCGTGATGCCCAGCGTGGCAGGAAAGTGATGCCCATCCTTGTGCAGGCAAATGACTTCGCGTTCGCGGCCGATTACCCTGGCTTCGCCACTGGCCGTATAGTTCTGGATATAACTGTCGTGCGCACTCTGCTCTGGTTCCGGCATGAGCATATTGACGTTCTGGCCGACAACTTCGGCGACCTTCCAGCCAAAGATCCTTTCCGCTGCCCGATTGACCGAGGCGATCAACCCGTAGTCGTCAATCGTGATGATGGCATCGAGGACGTTGTCGGAGATGGCCTGGACGCGTCGTAACGAATCGATGGCTTCCTGTTGCATGCCCAGTGAGCGTTGTACTGAGCGCAATTTGGCTTCAAGAACGACGAAGTTGATCGGTTTGGTCAGGTAGTCGTCGGCACCGGCATCGAGCCCTTCAACCAGGTTTTCGTCACGATTCAATGCCGAGAGAAAAATGATCGGCGTCCAGCGCTCATGAGTCATTCCCTTGATTCGGCGGGCCGCCTCGAAACCATCCATGACGGGCATCATGATATCGAGCAGGACCAAGTCTGGTTTGTCTGCAATGAAGCGGCGTACGGCTTCTTCACCATTCTCGGCAAGAATGACGTCATGGCCGAGCTTCTTTAGAAAAACCTGGAGGATATGCAGATTGGTGCGATTGTCGTCGACTGCCAGCACCGTCATCTTGTTCATTAGCTGACTCATCTGATTAGGTCGTGCCAGGGCTCGCCGATGGCGCTGTGGGAATGGTCGCGATCACGGTATTGCCGGAACCTTCGTAGCGCAGTTCGGAAAAGCTCAGCAGGCGTGCCAGCGCAATACCACGCCCATTGGGATCACAGGCTCGTTCGGGCGAGAGTTCGAGGAAGCGTTGCCAGGCGAAGCCGGATCCCTCATCGGAAATACGCAGCCTGATACAGCCTGCTTCCCGGGAAAAATGAACCCTGACCTGTTTGGCTGCATTCGCCGGGAGCTTGCTCAGGCGATCAATTTCGGCTTGCCAGCGATCTTCCCGCTTGAGTTGAGATTTTTCCTGGTAGCTCAAACCGAGATTGCCATGCTCGACGGCATTGATCAGTAGTTCGGATATGCCGAGAACCACCGTGTCGGCATTGGGGCAAGCCTGAGCCAGAAAGGATGCGAGCTGGCCCGCTTCGGCAATGCTGCGAATCGCAAAGTCGCCCTGGTGCAGGAACTGCAGCGAATTAATGTGCAGATGCAGCTTTTTACGTAGCGAGTCCCGATTGCGCGCATCCGTCAGTGCGGCATGAACGATGGCAAACAAGGCGTCGCGGCGATAGGGCTTGGTCAGGTAATAGTAGGCACCTGCCTCAAGTCCTTCCCGAACCTCATCGGGCGAGTTGGCTGCGGTTTGCAGGATGACCGGTATATCGGTTAGGCGCGGGTTTCCCTTGATTCGGTGAAGCAAGCCAATACCATCGAGTCCGGGCATCATGCGGTCGAGCAAAACCAGATTGAATTGCTGATCTGTCGCACAGAGTATTTCCCAGGCCGCTTCACCGCTATTGGCCGTATGCAGGACAAAGCCGCTTTCCGGCGCAAAATATTCGGTCAGGATTTCCAGGTTCAGGCTCTCGTCGTCAACGAGCAAGACGTGCGCTTCAGTCATTTTGGCCCAACGGTCGCTTCCAGATGTTGAGTGGGAGAGTGACGGTGAAGCAGGCGCCGCCACCAGGCGCATTTTCGGCGACAATCCTACCACGGTGTTGATGAACAATCTCCCGGCAGATGGCTAGGCCAAGGCCGGTTCCGCCAGCCCCGGTCTTGGTCATGCTGCTTTGGACGAATTTGTCGAAAATGCTTTCCAGTTCGTTCTCCGGTATCCCGATGCCGCGGTCGCTGAAATGCATGCCGAGTGCCGGTTTTCCATCGAGTTCGCAGCTCGTCAGATCGATGTTGATCACGCCGTCGTCCGGTGAAAATTTGATGGCATTGGAAAGCAGGTTGTGAATGACCTGGGCAATTTGTCGCGGATCACCATGCAGGCGAGGCGGGTCTGCTTCGCCGGAGATGACCAGCTTCAAGTGTCGCGCTGCGATCAGTGACTCGAGATCCCTGCCGCTTTGATGCAGCAAGCCAGGAATGTCGATGGGTTCAGGTGCGACCACCATGCGGCCGGCTTCGAGCTTGGCCAGATCGAGCAAGTCGTTGATCAGGCCAAGGAGGCGGCTGGCACTTTGGCCGATCCGGCTGAAATACATCGTCGTCTTTTTCTCTCCGGCATGCCTGGCGTGATCTTCCCCAAG
>DAIMCQ010000118.1:0-11829 GCA_036726285.1 Azonexus sp. | reverse complement strand
TTGGTTTCCTCGAAACCGAAACCATCGGCGAAGGCTTCGTAGTCGGTTTCCTTGAACTGGAAAGCGTGGCCCTGACGGGCGGCGCGCGCCGCGTAGAGCGCCAGCAGCTCGGCCGCGGTGTCGCGCGCCTGCTCGGCCGCCTTGCGCTTGGCCTTTTCCCACTGGCCGGAGCCGAGGGTGTGCAGCGGGGCGCTTTCCGGATCGGCGCCGGAGTAGCGGGAAATCACGTGCAGCTGGGCGACAGGCACGAACAGCTTGGCTTCGTTGCTGTAATGCAGTTCGAGGAACTCCTGCTCGCCGAGGCCGAGATCCATCCGCACCAGACCCTGGTAGCGGCCAATGCCATGGCTTTCATGGACCACCGGGTCGCCGACCTTGAGTTCGGTGAGGTCCTTCAGCCAGTTGTCGAAGCTGGCTTTCTTCTGGGCCTCGCGCCGCGTGCGGCGCGGCGTGCCGGCGAACAGCTCGGTTTCGGTGATGAAAGCCAGTTTGTCGAGCGCGAAGCCGGCCTGCAGCGGGCCGATGCCGAGCGCCAGGTGCGCCTTGCCGCTGAGAAAGCCGGCCAGGTCGGCGCTGGCTTCCGGCTTCAGGCCGTGTTCGGCGAACATGGCAGCCAGGGTTTCACGGCGGCCGGCGGTTTCGGCCACCAGCAGCACGCGGCCGGCAAAGCTGGCCAGATGGTTCTTCAGGGCACCGAGTGGATCGTCGCTGCGCCGGTCGACCGCGACATTGGGCAGCTTGCCGCTGGCCTCGCCGCCGCTGGCGCGGGAGAGCGCCAGGCGGCCGTAGCCCTTGGCCAGCGTGAAGAAGGCTTCATCGGTGAGGAACAGCTCTTCCGGCGGCATCAGCGGCCGTGCCTTGTCGCCCTGCAGCAGGTTGTAGCGCGAGCGGGTGTCGTTCCAGAAGGCGGCGATGGCAGCCGGGGCGTCGCCATGGGTGACGAATACGGCATCCTTCGGCAGGTAGTCGAAAATGCTCGCCGTTTCGTCGAAGAACAGCGGCAGGTAATACTCGATGCCGGCACTGGCGATGCCGGTCGAGATGTCCTTGTAGATGCCCGACTTGGCCGGGTCGCCTTCGAACTTTTCGCGGAAGGCCTGGCGGAAGTGGGTGCGGCCCTTGTCGTCCATCGGGAATTCGCGGGCCGGCAGCAGGCGGACTTCCGGCACCGGATAGACGGTGCGCTGGGTGTCGACGTCGAAGGTCTTGATGCTTTCGATCTCGTCGTCGAACAGGTCGAGCCGGTAGGGTAGTTGCGAGCCCATCGGGAAGAGGTCGATCAGGCCGCCGCGGATCGAATATTCGCCAGGGGTGACGACTTGCGTGACGTGGGCGTAGCCGGCCAGGCTGACCTGGGCGCGGAATTTCTCGGCATCGAGCTTCTGGCCTTTCTTGAACTCGAAAGTGTAGGCCGCCATGAATTCGGGCGGGGCCAGCCGGTTGACTGCCGTCGAGGCCGGCACCAGCAGGATTTCGACTTCGCCCTGCAAGGCTGCCCACAGCGTGGCCAGGCGCTCGGAGACCAGGTCCTGGTGCGGCGAGAAATGATCGTAGGGCAGGGTTTCCCAGTCCGGCAGCAGGCGCACCTTGCGTTCCGGCGCAAACCAGGGAATTTCCTCAAGCAGGCGCTGCGCGTCGGCGGCGCTGGCGGTGACCACGGCAAGCAGGCGGCCCTTGCTGTGGCTGGCGATCTCGGCCAGCGCCAGGGCATCGGCCGAACCGGCCAGCAGCGGCAGATCGATACGGGCGCCGGGCTTGGGCAGGGCGGGGAGGGAAAGCAGGGGTTTGGCGGACACGTTGAGGCAGGACAGCGATGGGGGCATGAATTATAGCCGCTGGGCGACGGTACTACCGGCGCAACCGGCCCCGGCTTGAGGCTGGAATGAAATGCCTTATGCTGTGTGCCCCGAGTTTTCTGCTGGAGCCGGCGTGCGCCTCGATCCCGTTTCCCTTCGCCTGTTCGTCCGCATTGTCGAAACCGGCTCGATTGCCGCGGCGGCGGAGCGCGAGCATATCGCCGCATCCGCCGTCAGCCGGCGGATCAGCGATCTGGAAGGGCAGTTGAAGACAGCCTTGCTGCAACGAACCAACAAGGGCGTCGAGGCGACAGCAGCGGGCTTGGCCCTGCTCAGTCTGGCCCGCAACGTCCTGCACAGCCTGGATGATATTGCCGTCCAGATGGGCGAATACGCCGCCGGTCTGCGCGGCCATGTCCGGGTGGCGGCCAATCTGTCGTCGATCACGCAGTTCCTGCCCGGCGAGATGAAAGGCTTCATGGCGCAGCACCCGCAGGTCCAGCTGCATCTCGAAGAAATGATCAGCACCCGGGTGACCAAGGCGGTGTTCGAGAACCAGGCCGATGTCGGCATTTTTGCCCACGTGCCCTATGGCGAAGAAGTCGAAACCTTTCCCTACCATACCGACCGCCTGGTCCTCATCGTGCCGCGGGAACATCCGCTGGCGGCGGGCGGGCCGGTGCGTCTGCGCGACACGCTGGCCTACGATTACGTCGGCCTGCATACCGGCAGCGCAATCAACCTGCAACTGGTCAAGGCGGCGACGGAACTGGAACGAACCGTGTCGATGCGCATCCAGGTGACCAGCTACGAAGCCTTGTGCCTGATGGTCGAGTCCGGCATCGGCATCGGCCTGCTGCCGGCCGCCGTGGCCGGGCGCTACGCCGACGTGCTGGCGATCCAGTGCGTCGATCTCGACGAAGCCTGGGCCGAACGGGTACTCAAGCTGTGCGTTCGCTCCTACGCCGCCTTGCCGGTGGCGGCGCGTCTGCTGGTCGATCACCTGCGCCAGCCTGATGGGTGATCGGCAGCACCGTTGGGCATTGAGGCGGTGGATCGATTTCATGAGGCGGAGTAGCTAGGCCCCCTGGAATTGGCTGAGAAATCGCGGACTTTATCTGATGCGTGGCTGATTGGTTCGCTGCCGCTTATCGGCCGAAGCAGACCTTGGGTCATTAACGAAAATCGGTCTGCTATGCACCTGTTACCTACCGCTCTGTCGAAGAGTGGTGTTCAATGGTGCGATATAAATGGACTCAGGAACCCTTCTTCCGAGAACGCTTTGCCCTCTTCGGCTGCTTCTCATAAGTATTGTCATCCACAGCTGCCCTAAACAAGCTAACGGCAATATGTCGAACTTGATACTTTGGAGCGAGACTCCCGATTCTGTTCAGGACAAATTTTGATTCAAAAGCGAGGCCGGGCCTTCTAGAACAATCGGCAACCTCAAGGTCTTCGAAAGAGTCTTTGTGATCCTGCTCAAGTTCAGTTCTCCATTCTTGAAAGCGATCTGAACATCTATCCTTCTGGAAATAAACCAGCAATCCGCCCGCGTTATTACCTGGCGTCCCCCTCGCATAACGGGTTACCAACTGATTGAGCCCAGACAATATGTATGCAGGTCCATTATCCAATTTCGCCTCTCCAAGCCATGAAAAACCCTTCAAGGGGGCTTTAACGTGGATATCAACATGCCCCCCCTCGTCATTGTCATGGCTGGCACAGTAGTACCTAGCATTCAGTAGCCGAACAAGCTCTCGATTGAGGACATCTTCCCCCGCCTCAGCGAAATCTTTGGCATCTGCCTCTAACGAGCCGATCAAGGCGTCAAGATCGGTGTACAGGGCGTCGATAAACTCTTCGTAGCTCGCTGGGCTTATATGTTTCAAAACCGACAGCAAAGGAATTCCCATGTCATCATAGAACTTCAGCTGCTCCCTGAGAGAGCCTATATCGAGAAGAGTGGTCACTTGCCGCCTCCCGACGACGACAATTCTTTCCGAAACTGCTCGTCAAGAACATAAACGACCGAGACCAAATCCAAAAAATTAGGAACAGCTCTACCAGAAACAGGGTTGATCAACTCGTTTGTTTCCAATGCTTCACGAATATCATCGTCGGACAAAGTACAAATCGGCTGATTCAGCACCTCTTGCCTATCCTCCCCCCAAAGCTCATAGCGACGCACTAACAGAGGGGGATATCTAGAAGCCAAATAATCCAACGCCGACGAGATTGCTACTCTTCGAGGACGATCCGAGTACCAATTCAGATCACTGGCGACCCCCCCTAGGGTGACGCCCTCAAAATTAGCCCCCAACTTATCTAGTAGCCCATAAAAATAAGACAAAACTTGCCACTCCAAAGAGTCCGAACCGAAAACTCTTTGGGATTCCTCGACAATTTTGTCCAAGTATTTTTTAGGCATCAGAAGGGATGTGCGAAACAACTTTCCCGAACAGTGCTTCCATCCTAGCCTCGCTCGCGACTCCAGTAATTTCCATGTGGTCTAGGTATGGCGTCGCAGCCCCAAGCTGCCTGATACTGCCTGGTAACAGCACCTCTTCCACAGCATGCTCACCTTCACCATTCCACCTCACTGCAACACGGAAAGGAGTAATGGCACCAGAAATCGCGGCCTTTCCACCCACGTGGTACGTCTCGTTTCTAAGGTCAGCGCCACTAGCACGCATTTTCTCATGCTTAGCAGAGCCTGTTGCAGTGGTAAATCCGAGTTCTACAACGATCCCTTCTGAACTATCAGCGTAAAGCGGTTGAATAGCCGGAAACAGATTCAGAGCATTAATTAGCTGAACCTCCACACCGAACCGGGCAGCCAAGAACACATTCACCTTCGACTTCAGATCGTTCAGGGCCACCGCAACGTCTCCCCCTGCGTGCATTTCCACGCGAATCTCAACCAGCTTCCGCTCTTTGTCGACTCGCACCACTTCAAAACACTGAATGTTTCGTCTCTTGATTAGAACGAACTCATCGTAGTCCTGCCAACCAAAATTATTGATAGCCGTATCTCCCATTTGGCTCCGGGAACGTGACTCACGTTCCTCTATTAACCGCCGAGAGCAGAAGACAAGTGTCGTTGCGGAATTGCTATTTTGAATGTCTGATAGGAAGTACCCAGCAGGAGCATCACGAAGCTGAGCCTCCGATAAGGGGCGAGGATAATCAGCCAAATACGAAGTTTGTTCGGTCCTCAAGTTGGCCAGATAGGTGCAAATGTTCTCACTGAGTTCTTCGGGCAACCGAAAGACTTGAACACCTCGAGGACCGAGAGTGATTGTTTCGCGAAAAATCTGCTCTATGACGCTATTGATCTCAACGGCTCGCTGAGCATCCGCAAGCACTTCTTCCTCAAGTTTGTCTTGTAACTTATCCCACCCACGAGCGGTAGGCAAACCATGACGAAGGCAACGCTCCCTCATGATGGGGAAGGGTAAACGGGCTTTGAGCTGGTGGAAGTAGTTCACAATTACTCGGCATAAAATTTGATGCATGAATTTTATGACATTAGTGATGTGTGCAGTGAATCACTATTGTGGAATTTCAGTATGGCTAGCCTCACTACAAGCTGCCGTTCGGGATCATCAGATACTGAACGGCAGCTTTCCGGCAAAATGCCGCCAGATATAGAACGATTAGCTAACGACCGGATAGGCCGAAATGACGCCTCTCAGCACACCAAGATAAATCCAGTCCTAGCAGCTTGTTTTGCCATCGCGTTTTGCGATGGCGGGGTCGCGAATCGTTGATTTGCAAGGCTTGCGTGCCGCGCCATCATGGCCCCACGCAATCGCCAGCCAATACAAGGAGACGCCATGCCCGATAACGAGCGCCCAAGCGCCGCAACGCCCCAACCCCTGCAGGGCATCAAGGTCATCGAACTCGGTACGCTGATCGCCGGCCCTTATGCCGCCAGCCTGCTTGCCCAGTTCGGCGCCGAAGTTATTAAGATCGAATCGCCGGAAGGCGGCGACCCACTGCGCACCTGGCGCAAGCTGCATCAGGGGACGTCCTACTGGTGGTACTCGCAAAGCCGCAACAAGAAGTCGGTGACCCTCAACCTCAAGTCGGAGGAGGGGCAGCAGATCGTCCGCGATCTGGTGGCCGATGCCGATATCGTCATCGAGAACTTTCGTCCCGGTACGCTGGAGGCCTGGGGCCTGGGTTGGGAACAGCTCTCGGCAATCAATCCGAAGCTGGTCATGGTGCGCGTCTCGGGCTACGGGCAGAGCGGCCCCTACAAGGATCGGCCGGGTTTTGCGGCGATTGCCGAGTCGATGGGCGGGCTGCGTTATCTGGCCGGTTACCCGGACCGCCCGCCGGTCCGCGTCGGCGTCAGCATCGGTGATTCGCTGGCCTCGCTCTATGGCACCATCGGCGCCTTGCTGGCGCTGCATCACATTAACGCCAATCAGGGGCAGGGCCAGCTGATCGACGTCGCCCTTTATGAGTCGGTGTTCGGCGTCATGGAAAGCCTGATCCCGGAGTACGCCGCGCTCGGCCATATCCGTGAGCGCAGCGGCGCCAGCCTGCCCGGCATTTCGCCGTCCAATACCTATATCTGCCGCGATGGCCGCTACGTCATCATCGCCGGCAACAGCGACAGCATCTTCCGCCGTCTGATGCTGGCCATCGAACGGCCCGACCTCGCCGATGATCCCGAGCTGGCCCGCAACGATGGGCGTGTCCGCCACAACGACCGGCTCGATGCGGCGATTACCGGCTGGACGACCCAACACGATCTCGACGAGGTGCTGGCCGTGCTGGAAAAGGCGGCGGTGCCGAGCGGCCGCATCTATACCGCGGCCGATATCCATGCCGACCCGCACTATGCTGCCCGCGAGATGATTGCCCGCCATACCTTGCCGGACGGTGCGCCGATCGATCTGCCCGGTGTTGTCCCGAAACTGTCGGCGACGCCGGGACAAACCCGCTGGTTGGGGCCGGCGCTCGGCGAACATACCGGCGAGGTGCTCGGCGGTCTGGGAATCGATGCGGAACGCCAGGCTGCGCTCAAAGCAGCCGGTGTCATCTGAGGGGGCGATGATGATCCAGACGACCTCGCCCCGCCGTGTTCAGATCAATGAAGTTGCGGTGCGCGACGGCTTCCAGAGCGAGCCGCTTTTCGTGCCGACCGAAGACAAGATCCGCCTGATCGACGCGCTGTCCAAAACCGGCCTGAGCAAGATCGAAGTGACTTCCTTCGTTTCGCCCAAGGCCATTCCCAATTTGCGCGATGCCGCCGAGGTCATGCAAGCGATCAATCGCCAGCCGGGCGTCACCTACGTCGCCCTGGTTCCCAATGAGAAGGGGGCAGAGCGGGCGCTGGCCTGTTCGGCCGACGAGATCAACCTGGTGATGTCGATCGGCGAGAGCCACAACCTGGCCAACATGCGCATGACCTGTGCCCAGTCGCTGCAGCAATTCGGGCGTGTGATGGCCTTGCTCGCCGGCAGCGGCATCAAGGTCAACGGCACGATTGCCACGGCCTTCGGCTGCCCTTTCGAGGGCGAACAGCCGCTCGAACGCATTCTTTGGGCGGCCGGCGAGTACCTGGCGCTGGGCATGCACAGCCTGACCCTGGCCGACACCACCGGCATGGCGCATCCGGCCCAGGTTCGGCAGGTTTGCCAGGTGGTTTGTGCGGCTCATCCCGGCGTGCCGCTTACGGTGCATTTCCACAATACGCGCGGCATGGGGCTGGCCAACGTGATGGCTGCCGTCGGGGCCGGGGTGGATAGTTTCGACGCCTCGCTCGGCGGTATCGGCGGTTGCCCCTACGCGCCTGGCGCGACCGGCAACATCTGCACCGAGGATACGGTGCACATGCTGGAGGCCTGCGGCATTGCCACCGGCGTCGATCTCGACGCGCTGCTTGCGTTGTCGCGCGGCCTGCCCGAACTGCTCGGCCACCCGGTTCCCGGCCAGGTCGCCCAGGCCGGCAAGCGCACCGAGCTTCGACCCCGCCCGGCGATCAGTACAACCCCGGCCTGAATTTGTTCTGATAGCTGTAAAACCATAATCCGCAAGGAGGAGACACCATGAAAACACCCCGCAAACTGATTGCCGCATTGCTCGCCACCTGCTGTCTGGGCAGTTTGGGCGAGGCCCTGGCGCAGGAGCCGATCGTCATCAAGTTCAGTCACGTCGTCGCCATGGATACGCCCAAGGGCAAGGCGGCGGAAATGTTCAAGAAACTGGCCGAGGAACGTACCAAGGGGCGGGTCCGGGTCGATGTCTATCCCAACAGCCAGCTCTACAAGGACAAGGAGGAGCTGGAGGCCTTGCAGATCGGTGCCGTGCAGATGCTGGCGCCATCCACCGCCAAGTTCAGCCCGCTCGGCGTCAAGGAATTTGACGCGTTGGCGCTGCCTTACATCTTCGACAATTACGACGAGGTGCACAAGGTGCTGCAGGGGCCGATCGGCAACGGCCTGCTCAAGAAACTCGAACCGCGCGGCCTGACCGGCCTGGCCTTCTGGGACAGCGGTTTCAAGCAATTTACCGGCAACCGCGTGCTGAAAAAGCCGGAAGACCTGAAGGGCATGAAGATCCGCATCCAGTCCTCGAAGGTGCTGGAGGCCCAGATGCGCTCGCTGGGCGTCATGCCGCAGGTGATGGCCTTCTCCGAACTCTACGGTGCGCTGCAGACCGGCGTGATCGATGGCGACGAGCAATCGACGCCGAATATCTGGACGCAGAAGTTCTACGAAGTCGAAAAGAACATGACGGTGACCGACCACGGTTACACCGGCTACGCGGTGGTGGTGAACAAGAAGTTCTGGGACGGCCTGCCGCCGGAGATTCGCAAGGAGCTGGACAGTGCGATGAAGGACGCCACCGTTTTCGCCAACGACACGGCGCGCAAGGACAACGAGGCGGCCCTGGAGGCGCTGAAGAAAAGCGGCCGGATGGCGGTGCTGACCCTGACGCCGCAGGCGCGCAGCGAATGGAAGCGGGCGATGACCAAGGTGCATCGCGAGGTCGAGCCGCGCATCGGCAAGGAGATCATCGAGGCGATCTACAAGGAAACCGGTTTTACAAGCGACTGATCGTTCAGGCATGCTTCGCCCCCGGCCTGCCGGCACGATTGCGCCATAGCGCCCGCATCGTGCCGGCGGCCATACTGTTGTCGCTGTTTTGAACAAGGATCAGGCTGTTTTCGATGAGTGATCGGCAAACCGGGGTTTCCAGCGGGCTGCGGGCGGGCAGTGCGGCATTTCAACGGGCCAATCTGGCGCTGGCCCTGGCCGGCTTTACCTGTTTCACGCTGCTCTACGGCACGCAGCCGGTGCTGCCGCAACTGACCGGCGAATTCGGCATCAGTCCCGCCCAGGCGCGTCTCAGCGTGGCAGCGGGCACCGCGGCGATGGCCTTCTTGCTGATCCCGCTCAGCTTGCTGGCCGACCGTTACGGCCGCGAGCGGGCGATGCGTTTCGGCCTGGCCGGCGCCGCGTTGTTCGGCCTGCTCTCGGCACTGGCGCCGAGCTTTCTGACGCTGCTGGTGTGCCGGGCCGGATTGGGCGTCTGCATTGCCGCAGTGCCGGCGGCGGCGATGGCCTATCTCGGCGAGGAAATCGCCAGCGAGGCGCGGGGCCGGCGATGGGCCTCTATATCGGGGCGAATGCGCTGGGCGGCATGTCCGGCCGGCTGGTCTCCGCCTTGCTCACCGAGTGGTTCGGCTGGCGCTACGGCCTGGCTGCGCTCGGCCTGCTCGGCGGCATCTGTGCCTTCATGTTGTGGCGGCTGCTGCCGCCGGCCCGTCATTTCGTGCCGCGCTCCTTGCAGCCGCGCCTGTTGATCGCCGACGTGCGGCGGATCTACGCCGATCCCGGCTTGCCCTGGCTGTTCCTGATCGCCTTCCTGATCATGGGCAGCTTCGTCGGTACCTACAACTATCTCGGCTTCCGTCTCAGCCAGGCGCCGTTCAGCCTGGGGCCGGCGGCGATCGGCGCCATCTTCCTGCTGTATGCGGTGGGCAGCCTGTCGTCGGCCTGGGCCGGACATCTGGCCGACCGCCTGGGGCGGCGCAGCATCATCCTGATGATGAGCCTGGCGATGATCGGCGGGCTGCTGCTGACCTTGTCGAATGGGCTGGCCTTGATCATTCTTGGCCTGGCGGTATTCACCTTCGGCTATTTCGCCACCCACGCCATCGCCAGCGGCTGGGTGGGGCGGCGGGCCAAGGAAAGACGCGGCCTGGTTTCGGCGCTCTACCTGTCGAGCTACTACCTCGGCGGCAGCATCCTGGGCAGCGCGGTCGGCTGGCCGTGGGCGCACGGCGGCTGGCCGGCGGTGGTGGCGACGCTGGCCGGCAGCGTCGGGCTGGTGGTCGCGCTGGCGCTTTACCTGGGCAGGGTCAGCGAGTCTTGAGCAAACCGATTTCGCGGGCGGTTTCCGTGCCGATTACGGTCTCCTGCAAGCGCTCCGGCATTTCGGCCGTGTGCTCGTCGATGGCGATGCGGCCGCCCATGATTTCGGCCAGTACCTGCGGCAGGCGCGGCTGGCGTTGCGGTTCGGCGTAGCCCTGGGGATAGATCGGTTGCAGCGTGCCGAGGTCGTATTTGTCGCTGGCGCCGAAGGTGTGCAGCATTTCGTGGGCGATCACCACGGCGTTCTGGCGGCGTTGCTGGCGGCTGGCGTAGGCGTGGACGATCCCGACCTGGCCTTTGTCGAGGCCCGTGGAGTGCGGAACCGCAGTGGTTGTTTCGGGGTCGTGAAAGAGCACGAACAGGCGGATGGCCGGGCGCGGGCCGGTGATCGCATCGTGGCGCGAGGCCCACCAGCGCAGTTTCAGGCTCCACAAGATGGCATCGAGCGCACTGGCCGATGGCGGGGGCATCGGCGGCTTTTCAAGCAATGGCGGCGCGACCCGGATGGCGACCGGTTGCAGTACCGTCTTGCCGTACTTGTTGCTCTCGCCCTGCAGCCATTCGCCGATTTCGGCAAAGCTCTCGTTGTTCAGCTCGGCAATGAAGCGAGCGCTGGCCGGGGAATTGTCGCCGGCAATCGGGTAGATCGCGACATGCACCGTGTTGTCCCAGGCGGTGATGCGGGCGTTGGCGCGCCAGGCGCCGAGGCCGACGGTGGCGAGAATGAAGAGCAGGATCAGGATGCGGAGTTTTTTGAACATGATGCGATGGGGGCGACGGGGGCGAAATAATACCGCATGCATGTTGATGTGGCGGCCCGGTGGGCTATGACTCTGGCATTTTGCGCCAAGGCTTACGGAAAACCACAATTGTGGGCCTTGCGGTTTGCCTGAAAAATCCGCCGTTTGCAAAATTTCTGCTTCGGAAGACTACCTCGATGAATCGCCTCTGGTTTGCATTGTTGCCGCTCTGCGGTTTGTTTGGCATGGCGGTTCCCGCACAGGCAAAGGATCTGGTGGTTGTCCAGGTCGCCCCGATGAGCGGCCCGCAAGCCGTTACCGGCAAGGCCATCGCCGCCGGCGCCAAGCTTTATTTCGACCACGTCAACGCCCAGGGGGGCATCAACGGCAACCAGATCCGCCTGCTCAGTCGCGACGATCTGCTGAAGCCGGAAGAAACCGTGCGCCAGGTCAAGGAGAGTCTGCGTAGCGACGAGCCGGTGGCTTTCCTGGGGACGGTCGGCACCAACAATGTCGAGGCGCTGGTTCGTGACGGCAGCCTGGGACGGAGCGGAACGCCGCTGATCGGCGCGGTCTCCGGCGCCAGTTCAGTGATTGGTGCGCCGGGCGTGTTCGTGCTCAAGGCGAGTTATCGCGACGAGGCGGATGCCTTGTTCAAGCGCTTGGCGCCGCTTGGCCAGAAAAAGCTGGGTATCGTCTTTCAGGATGATGGGCTGGGCAAGGATGTCCTGGCCGGCGCCGAGGCGGCAGCGGCCAAACACGGCATCGAACTGGTGGCCAAGGCTGGTTACGAGATGAATACGACCAAGGTTGAGGCGGCTGTCGATGCCATGCTCAAGGCCGCTCCGCAGGCGATCCTGCTGGGCGGGACGACGGCGGCGGGGATCGAGTTCGTCCGCC
>DAIMCQ010000117.1:0-11898 GCA_036726285.1 Azonexus sp. | reverse complement strand
GCGGCCTTGTTGACGTTCTCGAAGGCGGAGAGGGCGGATTTGACGGCGGCAACGGCGACGTCGGAGCTGGCCGACGATTTGGCGTACCAGTCGAGTGCGGAGCCGATCGACTTGTTCAGTTCGGCGTGGCCCTGCTCGAACAGTTTGACCAGTTCTTCCTGGGTTTCGGCCGAAATCTCGTAAATGCTGCGCGAATAGGCAATCGCCTTTTCGACCTGCGGTTGGCTGGCGGCGGTATGCAAGGCGAAGGCGCTTTGCAGGTCCTTGGCACCAAGCAGGTTCTTGGCGTGGTCGACCTGTTCAGACAGGGTGCTGCGGGTGGCCGAGATGTTCAAGGCAGCGAGCTTCTCGGCGCCGGCCAGCGAGACGTTGATCAAGGAAAGCAGATTGTCGTAAGCCACCTTGTGGGCAGTGACGAGTTGCTCGGAAGCGGCGGGAAGGGAAATGGGCATGGTGATCTCCGGTAGGGGCTGAACGAAGGTGTCGTGCTGTGCCGGGCTGGATTGCTGCACTGCAACGTACGCCTTCATTATGTTCAGCCGCCCAATGGAGCCAACCATTTTTTTGTCATAACCAATTCAGCCGCCGGCTGCTTTGCATATGGCTTCGGATCTCAGGTCTTGCTCAGCGCCTGGTCGATGTCCCACAGGATGTCGTCGAGCGTCTCCAGGCCGACCGAGAGGCGGATCAGGTCGGGCGGCACGCCGGCCGCCACCTGCTGTTCCTCGGAAAGCTGGCGGTGGGTGGTGGAGGCCGGGTGGATGACCAGGGTCTTGGCATCGCCGATGTTGGCCAGATGGGACAGGAACTCGACGCTATCGATGAATTTCTGGCCGGCGGCGGCACCGCCCTTGATGCCGAAACTGAGCACCGCTCCGGCGCCCCTGGCGAGATACTTCCTGGCCAGATCGTAGTAGCGGCTGCTTTCCAGACCGGGGTAGTTAACCCAGGCGACTTTGGGGTGGTCCTGCAGGTAGCGGGCGACCGCCAGGGCATTCGAACAATGTCGTTCCATGCGCAGGGGCAACGTCTCGACGCCTTGCAGCAGCAGGAAGGCGTTGAACGGAGAGAGGGCGGGGCCGAAGGTGCGCAGGCCTTCCATGCGGCATTTCATGGTGAAACCGAAATCGCCGAAGGTTTCATAGAAACGTACGCCGTGATAGCCCGGCGAAGCTTCGGTCATGGTCGCGAAACGCCCGTTGTCCCACGGAAACTTGCCGGATTCGACAATGATGCCGCCCATGGTAGTGCCGTGCCCGCCGATGAACTTGGTGGCCGAATGCACGCTGATTGCCGCTCCCCATTCGAAGGGCTTGCACAGGTAGGGGCTGGCGAAGGTGTTGTCGATGAACAGCGGCACGCCGGCCTGGTTGGCGATCTTCGCCACGGCCTCGATGTCGAGCACGTTGAGCGACGGGTTGCCGAGCGTTTCGGCATAGAGCGCCTTGGTTTTCGGGGTGATCGCCCGGGCGAAATTCTCCGGGTCGTCCGAGTCGACGAAGAGGGTGTTGATGCCCAGCTTGCGGAAATTGACGTCGAGCTGGGTGTGGGTGCCACCGTAAAGCGTGCGCGCCGCGACGATTTCGTCGCCGGCCTCGCAGATGTTGAGCAGGGCGATCATCTGCGCCGCCATGCCGCTGCCGGTGGCGACCGCGGCGCGGCCGTTCTCCAGCGCGGCGATACGTTCTTCGAGCACCGCGACGGTCGGGTTCGACAGCCGCGAGTAGACGTTGCCGAAAGTCTGCAGGTTGAACAGGCTGGCAGCGTGGTCGGGGCTGTCGAAAACGTAGGAGGAAGTCTGGTAGATGGGCACGGCCCGGCTGCCGGTGGCGGCATCGGGAATCTGGCCGGCGTGCAGGCAAAGGGTATCGAACCCGTAATTGTGATCAGCCATCGGAATCTCTCAGTGGGGCAGCCAGGTCGGGCGGCGGGAGGAAATCAGGCGGGTATTGACCCCGAACCAGTTGAGGCCGCCGAACAGGCGGGCATATTCGATCTTGACGCAGCGATCCATGACCACCGTCAGGCCGGCGTTTTCGGCAATCTGCCGGGCTTCGTCATTGATCACCCCGATTTGCAGCCACAGCGTCCCGGCGCCGATTGCCGCCGCTTCGGCGGCAATCGGCGGGGTGTCGGCCGGCTTGCGGAAGACGTCGACCAGATCGACCGGTTCTGGGATCGCCGACAGGCTCGGGTAACACTTCTCGCCGAGGATTTCATCGTATTTCGGATTGACCGGAATGATCCGGTAACCTTGGGCCTGCATGTACTTGGCCGCAAAATTGGAGGGACGGAACCAGTCGGCGGAAAGGCCGACAATGGCCAGGGTGCGGCTTTCGCGCAGCACGCGACGCAGGGTGTTGATATCGCTCATGGGGCGCATGCTAGAACGCAGCAGCGGGTGGCCGAACGATGAAAAAATTAGAAGCTTATGCAGTACGGCTTGGGTGAACGCGAGGTCGCCTTGACCAGGCGGGGGCAATTTCCACGCAAGGCGGCCCACAGGCCACCCGTAAGGGGGCTCCCGTTATTCCGTACGCAAAACTAAAATACTGCCCAGTGACCGAAGGCGAACGACTTCCTCGATAAGCAACTGACTGGCGCGAATAATCGCCTTCCATTCGGACAAGGTTCGCTCCCTTCCTTGACAGCCGACGAACATCTGCATGTCGAAGGAAGCGCTGGCGATGTCGGCACCGGTTTCAGGTAGAACCATCTCCAGTAGCGCGACGCGGGCGCCGCTTGCCCCGATGGCTTCGCGAAGTCTTCGGAGCGCCCGTATGCACATGTCGTCGTCAAAACCATGCAGGACGGCCGAGAGAAGATAAATGTCCGTCGGCCCGGTTGCCGGTGGAATATCGGCGAAAACATCGCCTGCCTGGAAGCGAAGGCGCTCGATGCCCATCCGCATGATGATTCGCCCAGTATTGCCGGGCTTCCGCAATGACTTGGGGCCGGTCTACAACGAGGGCGGATGGCCTGGCATGGCGTTTCAGGATGGCGAGTGACTTGCTGCCGCGCGATCCACCGACATCAATGATGCGTTCAAAACGCCCCCAGTCCAGGTCGGTGGCAAAACCGTCTCCTGCCAGCGCCTCAACGCTGTCCATGGCCTCGGAGAACTGCTGGTTGAATCCGGCATGCCGATCCATGTAATCAAACAAATCTTCACCATGGCTGAGTCGGAATGGCGATATCCCGCCGCGAATGCCTGCTTCCAGTTGTTCGAACCAAGGTCGGCTGATGGTTTCGGAGTGGTGCATCAGGATCATGGCCCGAACACTGTGAGGGTCGTCGCCGCTCAAACAGTTTGAGAGTTTGTTATTGCGGAACACCATGGGTGCGGTTTCCTCGAAGACACCGATGGCTGCGAGCAGGCGCAGCAGGCGGCCGAGCGCGTCGGCATTGGCGCCGACCTGGCTGGCAAGGGCCGATGCATCCTTGCTTGCTTTCCCCAGGGCGGTGGCCACATCCAGTTGTGCGGCAACAAAAAGTGCTCGCGATTGCCAGTAGGCCGAGCCAATCTGTACCAGTCGGAATGGGGCTGGGACGAGCTTGTTGGGCATTGACTGAAGCCAAGAACCGAATTTCATTGCTTGGGCGAATCGGCGCACCGCCCCGATATTCAATTGCAGTGTCATTGAGTTTCGCCCTCGCAAGCTTGAGCGGCTGGTGCCAAGCCAGCTGAAAACAGGTGGCCGTTAAAATCCGCGAGGCTTTTCAGGAAAGCCCCGTCCATGGGGCGCTCCATCTGTTCTTCGAAGATGTCTTTGAGCAGGATTGGGGTCATGGCCAGGCTGACGAAGGCCAAACGCAGGATATCGGGGTCTACGGCTGCGGCAACCTGGCCTTGCGCCTTCATTTCAGCGACTTTCCGCGCACCGCGCGTTCGTCCGCGTTCAAGTAGTTGCTGGATGAAGCGTCGGCCAGGGCCGTGGTGGAGTGCCAACACTTTGAGGATGAGCTTGGGAAATTCGGGCCGGGCCGACATGGTTCTGTAGTACAGCCCCAGAAACTCGGCGAAACCTTCAGTCGAGGTTAACAGCGGCCCGTCGAGGACCGCCAGTAGCGGGTTGAGGCTTTCACGTATCATTTCCTCGTAAAGCCCTTCTTTGCTTCCGAAGTAGTAGCGAATCATCGAGACGTTGGCGCCAGCGGATTCCGCGATTCGCCGCGTGCTGACGTTGTGATAGTCATCGGCGAGGAAGCAATCGAGCGCTGCCTTTATCAAGCGGCTGCGAAGGGACTCTGTCGCATTCTGAATTTCCATGATTGACTCGCATAGCTGTGATGACAATCAGCTTAGCAGGGGCGTCAGACGGGCTTCCAGAAGTATCGTCAATCAATATTGCGGAAGCGATTGATTGACTGGGGGCGTTTCCGGGCGGGTTCCGGACATAAATTCAAATCCAGCGGCGAGTCGCCGCTGCCGGCTATCAGCCCTGCTTCAGCCAACCTAGTAATTCATCCCTGCTCGGCATCCTTCCTGAAACCAAGACCTGTTCATCAACCACCAGCGCCGGTGTGGTCATGATGGGGTAGGCCATGATTTTGTCCATTTCCTTCACATGCTCGAAGCTTGCATCCAATCCAAGTTCAGCCACGGCATCGCGGGTGAGTTGTTCCAGACGGTTGCACTTGGCGCAGCCACTTCCCAATATCTTGATGAGCATGATGGTCTCCTATGCCTTGCGGCGGGTTTCAATCCAATGCAGGGTGCCGATGATGAGGGCAACGAAGCTGCCGATGACCCCGACCAGCATCCACAACGACATGCCATTGATCCAGGCGCCGTAGGTCAATCCCGAAACGGTCGAGAACAAGGCGACCAGGCCGACGTAAGTCCAGGCCCGCAGCTTCCCGATGATGGCCGATGTAATCAGGATGCTTTGCAGCGACAGCTCCGGGTCGGCCATCAGGTAGGCAATCAGTGGCCCCGGATGCATGCCGAGCGACAGGAACATCTTGGCAATCGGGACTTCGACCAGCGTCGGGAAATACATGAAGACCCCGAACACGACACCGGCCAGATTGGCCAGTATGGTGTTCTCGCCGGCTACCGCGCGAATCCACTCCGGCTGGATGAACACCCGGATGACGCCGACCAGGAAGACGCCAACGACCAGCAGCGGAAATATCATTTTCACGAAGCGCCAGGTTTCCCACAGCCATTGCTGCACATCCCAGTCATCAAAGCGGCGGGCCAACGGAATGAGCGCCAGGCAGAACAGTGTCACCGCCAGGGTGCGGCCGGTTACGGTCAGCGCGATACCGGCATCGCTCGCCTTGAAGCCCAAGGCAGCGAATATCAGTGTCAGCATGGTTAGGCCGAGGGCTACCGGTGTGAAACGATTGAAACCTTCATCGACCTTGCCCAGCCCGCGCCAGGCAAAAACGCCAATACCGGCCAGCAAGGCAATCAGCAAGGCACCTTGCAAGCTGAGGCCTTCGGCTCCGATGGCCTCGTTGACGGGCACCCACTGGTCGAGGGTTTGTTGAATGGCCGAAGCCCCGCGCCATGGAAGCTCGGCGCTGAACAGTACTGCTTTGAGGAAATCCAGTTTCAGGGTGCCGGAAATCAACAGGGCGACCAGCGCGCCGACAAAGAGCAGGGTCTTGCCTGGAATCGCGCCACCTGCGGCAAAGGTCTGGGTATCAGCAACGCGGGCGGCATCCGTTTCGCGGAAGACGATGGCCATAATCATCCCGATGCCGATACCAAACGACAGCGCCAGCAGAATGCGGGCAATGGCGAATTCAGCGCCCAGTGCGACGCCGGTATAGGCCAGGGCAAGGATGTTGGCGGCTGGCGCAAAGAACAGGAAGGTGATGGCCGGGCCGAGGCCGGCACCTTTCTTGTAGATGCCGGCGAACAGCGGCTGGATGGTGCAGGAGCAGACGGCCAGCAAGCTGCCGGCACCCGCAGCGGCGGAATAGGATTTCCACTTGGGCGCATCCGGCCCGAGAAAGCGGATGATGGACTGCTGCGGCACCAGTGCCGACAACGCGCCGGCGATGAAGAATGCAGGCACCAAACAAAGCAGCACGTGGGCGGCCAGATAAGAGGCCAGGCTATCGAGGCCTCCTTGAAACGCGGTCATCATCCAGTTCATATTCGACTCCCTGTTGCCTGGGTTTGTTACGCCGTTTCGTACCACCCCTTTGAGGCGTTCACGACCTTCACCACCAGCAGCATGACCGGTACTTCGATGAGCACGCCGACCACGGTCGTCAATGCTGCCCCCGACTCGAACCCGAACAGGCTGATGGCGGCGGCCACCGCCAGTTCGAAGAAGTTGGAAGCGCCAATCAATGCCGAGGGGCAGGCGACGTTGTGCTTCTCGCCGACCGTCTTGTTCAACCAATAGGCCAGTGCGGAGTTGAAGAACACCTGAATCAGGATAGGTACGGCCAGCAGGCCAATGACCAGAGGTTGCCTGAGAATGGCTGCGCCCTGAAAGGCAAACAACAGCACCAGCGTCGCCAGCAAAGCAGAGATGGACCACGGGCCAATCCTCGTCATGGCGGCATCGAACGCCGCCTGCCCCTTGGCCAGCAGCGACTTGCGCCAGCGTTGGGCCAGTGCGACCGGAATCACGATGTAAAGCACGACCGAGGTCAGCAGGGTGTTCCACGGCACGGCAATCGACGAAATACCGAGCAGGAAGGCGACCAGCGGCGCAAAGGCGAAAACCATGATGGTGTCGTTGATGGCGACCTGCGATAGCGTGAACAGCGGATGCCCGTTGGTCAGGCGACTCCAGACGAAGACCATGGCCGTACAGGGGGCGGCGGCGAGCAGGATGAGGCCGGCGATGTAGCTGTCCAGTTGCTCGGCCGGCAACATCGGCGCAAACAGATTGCGGATGAACACCCAGCCGAGAAAAGCCATCGAGAACGGCTTGACCAGCCAATTGACGAACAGCGTGACACCTATGCCGCGCACGTGTTGTTTCATCTCGGCCAAGGCGCTGAAATCGACCTTCACCAGCATCGGGATGATCATCACCCAGATGAGCAGCCCCACCGGTAGATTGACCTGCGCCACTTCGAGCCGGCCGATGGCCTGGAATACGCCGGGAGCCATCTGGCCAAGCGCAATGCCGGTAACGATGCAGAGGAAGACCCAGACAGTCAGGAAGCGCTCGAAGACGCTCATTGGCGCGCCAGCGGCGATTTTGGCGGTCATTTCAGCTTGGGCGGACATTGTGCAGCCTCATAGCCCCAGGGCTTCACGGACAGCCGGCACCAGTCGTGCGCGGATGTCGTCACGAACGGCAATGAAGCTGCCCAGTGGCTCGCCATGCGGGTCATGGAAACCAACGTGGATACGCTTCACCGGGCGAGGAAAGACGGGGCAGGTTTCCTTGGCGTTGTCGCAGACGCTGACCACCAGGTCGATGGCTTCATTCATGACCGCTTCGACGGTTTTGGGCGTCAGCCCATCGGTCGGCAGGCCGGCCTGTTTCAGCGCCTCGATGGCGCCGTCGGCGACCTTCGGTTGCGGGCTGGTGCCCGCCGAGATGCCCCGCACCAAGCCGGCGAGGTCATGGTTCAGGATGGCTTCGCCCATCTGGGAGCGGCAGGAGTTGCCGGTGCACAGCACCAGCACGGTTTTGAGGTTCGACATCAGGATTTCTTTCCGGCTTTGGCCCGACGCTTCTCGGTGGTGTCGCAGCAGGCGGTCTTGGGAAGGCAGGCATTGCCTTGGCAGCAGTTGCTGGTCAGGAAGGCGATGAGGTCATCCATCGTGCTGTAGTTGGCCGAGTAATGGATGAAGCGGCTTTCACGCTCGCCGGTAATCAAGCCCACCCGGCTGAGATGCGCCAAGTGGAAAGACAGCGTGGCGGGCGCCATACCCAACTGCTCGCCAATCGCACTGGCATTGATGCCTTCCGGGCCGGCTTCGATCAGCAGTCGGAAGATGGCCAAGCGGGATTCATGCCCCAGGGCAGCGAGAAGTTCTGCGGCGTTTAGTGTTTCCATAATTCGAGTATTGTCGAATTGATTGGGAAAGTCCAACGCTTTTTTGTACCCGCTGGATTGCGACGAGCTATTTTTGCGAGGGGCGCATCGCCAGCTGCACCGTCAGCACGCTACCCAGCACCATGACCAGGCCGAGCAGCGCGAGGCCGGTCATGCTTTGGCCCAGCAAGGTCCAGCCCAGCACCACCGCCGCTACCGGGCTGAGCAACCCCAACGAGGACACCGCAACCGGCGGCAGTAGCGCGATGCCGCGAAACCACAGGGCGTAGCCCCCCACGGCGCCAACCAGGGATAAATAGGCATACCCCAGAATTTGCTCGGTCGACAACGCCGGCAGGGGCGCGTCGGCGAACCAGGCAACCGGGGCCAGCATCAGCCCACCCAAAGCCAGTTGCCAGCCGGTCAGGGCGAGTACGGGCAGGTCGAAACGCCAGCGTCGGGTCAGGAAGGTGCCGGCCGCCATGCAGGCTGCGCCGAGCAAGGCGGCAAGGATGCCGATCGGCTCCCAGACGGTACTGGGCGAGAGCAACAGGGTGGCCATGCCGACGACGCCGATGGCGCTGGCGGCCAAGGCAAGACGGACCGGCGGGCGACCATCCACGGCGTAGTTCAGCGCGATCACCAGCAACGGCTGGATGGCGCCGAGGACGGCCGCCAGGCCGCCGGGCAGACGATACGCCGCGACAAACAGCAATGCCTGGAAGATGCCGATATTGAGCGCGGAGACGATCAGCAGGCGGAGCCAGGCCTGTGGCGCGGGGAAGCGGCGGATGAACAGGATCAGCAAGAGTCCGGCCGGCAGGACGCGGATCAGGCCGGCGGTGAATGGCCTGCCGGCGGGCAGGATTTCCGAGGTGACGATGTAGGTCGATCCCCAGACCAAAGGGGCGAGTGCGGTGAGCAGGACATCGCCGAGGCGGGAAGCGGACAGGGGATTGGGCACGGCAGTTGTCTTGAATTCAAGATAAAATCGGACTGTATGAGTGATTTATCTTGAAGTCAAGACAACTGTGGGGCGTGAAATGATTGATCAGCGGCAAAGCGATGCGGTCGATGCGATTCTTGAGCAATGGCGCCGCGAGCGTCCGGATCTGGACGCCAGCCCGATGGCGGTGATCGGCCGTATTGGCCGCTGCGCTGCGCTGTTGCAGCCAAAGGTCGAGGCGGCCTTTGGCCAGTTCGGCATCACCACCTGGGAGTTCGACGTCCTGGCCGCCTTGCGCCGTTCGGGCCAGCCTTACTGCATGGCACCGACGGCGCTTTTCTCAACCTTGATGATTACCTCGGGAACGATGACCCACCGGCTGCAACGCCTGGAGGCGAAAGGTCTGGTCAGCCGCGAACCGAACAGCAGTGATGCCCGCAGCATGCTGGTCGCCTTGACGCCGGCCGGGCTGGCGCTGATCGACCGTGCGGTCGAGGCGCATGTCGAAAACGAGCGCGCCCTGCTCAGTTCGCTGCCGCCGGCCACTCTGGCGGCCTTGAACGAGCACCTCTCCCTGCTGCTCGCCACGCTGGAGTCGCCGGCTTGAACGGTCGGGCCATCAGGCGGCCAGGGCTGCCGCGGCATCCGTCCAGGGCAGGCCGAGGGCGGCGGCCACCGGGGCGCAGGTAACCTTGCCCTGATAGACATTGAGGCCGGCCAGCAGATGCGGGTCGTCCTGCAATGCCCGGCGGTAGCCCTTGTCGGCCAGGGCCAGCGTGAAGGGTAGGGTGGCGTTGTTGAGGGCGAAGGTCGAGGTGCGGGCGACGGCGCCCGGCATGTTGGCAACGCAGTAATGGACGATGTCGTCGACGACGTAGATCGGGTCGGCATGGGTGGTGGCGTGGCTGGTTTCGAAACAGCCGCCCTGGTCGATCGCGACATCGACCAGCACCGAGCCGGGACGGATTTTCTTCAATTGCTCGCGGCGGACCAGGTGGGGCGCCGCCGCACCGGGGATCAGCACGGCACCGACGATCAGGTCGGCATCGATCACGCTGGCCTCGATCGCCTCGGCCGTCGAGTACAGGGTGCGGATGCGATTGCCGAACAGGCTGTCCAGCCAGCGCAGGCGGTCGAGCGAACGGTCGACGACGGTGACGTCGGCACCGAAGCCGACGGCAATCAGCGCGGCGTTGTAACCGACGACACCACCGCCCAGGATGGTGACCTTGCCCGGCGCGACGCCGGGCACGCCGCCGAGCAGCACGCCGGCGCCGCCCCGCGATTTCTCCAGGCAGGCCGCGCCGGCCTGGATCGCCATGCGGCCGGCCACCTCGCTCATCGGCGCCAGCAAGGGCAGGCCGCCCTTGGCATCGGTCACTGTTTCATAGGCGATGCCGGTAACGCCCGCAGCGAGCAGCAGTTCGGTCTGTTTCGGGTCAGGCGCCAGGTGCAGGTAGGTGAACAGCACCTGGTCGGCCCGCAACTGCCGGCATTCCTCGGCCTGCGGCTCCTTGACCTTGACCACCAGTTCGGCCCGGGCAAACACCTCGGGGCCGCCATCGACCAGTTCGGCACCGGCTGCCCGGTACAGCTCGTCGGTCAGGCCGATGGCCGAGCCGGCGTTTTTCTGGACGATGACCTGGTGCCCGTGGGCGACCAGCTCGCGGACACTGGCCGGGGTCAGGCCGACCCGGTATTCGTGGTTCTTGATTTCCTTGGGAACGCCGACAAGCATGATCTACTCCTTGTGGAAGGACGGATGAAAGGCTTTGCGTTGATACCGCTCCGGCGGGGCGCGGCCGTGCTGCCGGGGCGGCGGGTGAATCTCGGTATGCGTTCAGGGCTGCCGGGCATCTTCCAGGATCAGGTCGGCTGCCTTTTCGCCAATCATAATCGCCGGCGCGTTGGTGTTGCCGGAAATCAGCGTCGGCATGATCGAGGCGTCGGCGACGCGCAGGCCGGCCAGGCCATGGACGCGCAGCCGCGGGTCGACCACGGCGGCCGGGTCGCTGCCCATCTTGCAGGTGCCGACCGGGTGAAAGATGGTGGCGCCGTACTGGCGGGCAAAGTCCAGCCATTCGTCGGGCGAGTCGATCGCGTTGCCCGGCCGGTATTCGTCGCCGATCAGGCCGGACAGTGCCTGGCTGCGGGCCAGCCGGCGAGCCAGCTGCAGGCCGCCGACGATGGTGCGGCAGTCGGTTTCGTCGCTCAGGTAATGCGGCCGAATGGCCGGCGCCAGGGCAGGGTCGGCAGAACGGATGTGGATGTGGCCGCGCGACAGCGGCCGCAACTGGCAGACCGAGAAAGTGCAGCCTGACCAGGGGTGCGGCTTGGCGCCGGCCTGGTCGGCGGAAATGGTGCCGAAGTGGAACTGCACGTCGGGGCTGGTCGATTCCGGCAGTACCCGGGTAAACAGGCCGCCCTGGTTGATGCCGATGGCCAGCGGGCCGCTGCGCTTGAACAGCCATTGCAGGCCAATGCGGGCCTGGCCGACCAGTGTGCGCAGATCGTCGTTGGTGGTGATCGGCTTGTTGACCTTGTACATCAGCCGTACCTGCAGATGGTCCTGCAGGTTTTCGCCGACACCGGGCAGGTGGCGCACCAGCGGGATGCCCAGCGCTGACAGCCGGCCGGCATCGCCGATCCCGGAAAGTTCGAGCAGTTGCGGGCTATGCACGGCGCCGGCGGCGAGTACGATCTCGCGGCGGGCAATCGCCCGGCGCACCTGTCCGCCCTGGCGATAGAGCACGGCATGCGCCCGGCCATTGGTAAATTCCAGGCGGCTGGCCTGGGCGTCGGTTTCGATCTGCAGGTTGCTTCGCCCACGGGCCGGGCGCAGGTAGCCGGCTGCTGCCGAGCAGCGCAGGCCGCGTCGCGTGGTGAGCTGGAAGTAGCCGACCCCTTCCTGGTTGTGGCCGTTGAAATCGTCGTTGCGCGGGATACCGAGTTCCTGGCCGGCGGCGATGATCGCTTCCATCAGTTCA
>DAIMCQ010000116.1:0-12060 GCA_036726285.1 Azonexus sp. | reverse complement strand
CGACGAAGCGCTGAGCGAGGACGAAGCGCTCGATGCGCTGGAGCAAGTCGGGCTGGCCGGGCGCGAGGATCTGGCCTGCAAGTACCTCTCGCAAGGGCAGAAGCGCCGGGTCGCGCTGGCCCGCCTGGTCAAGGAAAAGCGCCCGTTGTGGATTCTCGACGAGCCCTTCGTCGCCCTCGACGTCGCCGCCGTCGACTGGCTGGCTGGCATCATCTCCGGCCATCTGCAGCGCGGCGGCCTGGCGGTGATGACCACCCACCAGCTGGTCAATATTCCGGCCGGCAAGGTTCGCGAATTGCGGATCGCCTGAGGTCGCCGACAGATGCTGAAAATCGTCACTGCGGTCATCGGCCGCGATCTCAAACTGGCCATGCGGCGTCAGGCGGACATCGTCTCGGCGCTGTTCTTCTTCATCATCGTGGTCAGCCTGTTTCCGCTCGGCGTCGGCCCCGAACCCGACCTGCTGCGCAAGCTCGCCCCCGGCGTCCTCTGGGTGGCGGCGCTGCTCGCCACCATGCTGTCGCTGCCCCGGCTGTTTGCCGACGACCATCGCGACGGCACGCTCGAACAACTGGCGCTGGCCCCGCATCCGCTCGGTCTGGTGGTGACCGGCAAAGTGATCGCGCACTGGCTGGTCTCCGGCCTGCCGCTGGCCCTGATCGCCCCGGTACTCGGCATCCAGTTCGACCTCTCGGCCGACGCCCTGCTCGTCCTCACCGGTGCCATCCTGCTCGGCACGCCCGCCCTGTCCGGCATCGGCGCCATCGGTGCGGCGCTGACCCTGGGCCTGCGCGGCGGTGGCGTCCTGCTTTCGCTGCTGGTGCTGCCGCTCTACATCCCGGTGCTAATATTCGGCGCTGGCGCAGTGGATGCGACGGTGACCGGTCTCGGGGGGGAAGGTCACCTTTCCCTGCTCGCTGCCCTGACCTTTGCCTCACTTGGCTTTGCCCCCTGGGCATCGGCCGCTGCCCTGAAGATCGCCCTCGAATGACAGACCGCTTCAATCTCTACCGCTACGCCTCGCCGGCCACCTTCTACCCGCTGGCCGGCCGGATGATTCCCTATTTCGCCGCCCTGTCGGTCCTCTTCGGCCTGGCCGGGCTGTATCTCGGCATGCTGGTCGCGCCGACCGACTTCCAGCAGGGCGAGGGTTACCGCATCATCTTCATCCACGTCCCGGCCTCCTGGATGTCGATGTTCATCTACCTGGTGATGGCCTTCTGGGCCGCCATCGGCCTGGCTTTCAACACCCGCCTGTCGGGCATGATGACCCAGGCGCTGGCCCCGACCGGGGCGCTGATGGCCTTCCTCTCGCTGTGGACCGGCGCCCTGTGGGGCAAGCCGATGTGGGGCGCCTGGTGGGTGTGGGATGCCCGGCTGACCTCGGAATTGATCCTGCTCTTCCTCTACATCGGCTTCATGGCCCTGACTGCGGCAATCGACGATCCGAAACGGGCCGACAAGGCCGGCGGACTGCTGCTGCTGGTCGGCGTGGTCAACGTGCCGATCATCTACTTCTCGGTGAAGTGGTGGAACACGCTGCACCAGGGGTCGAGCGTCAATCTGACCAAGTCGTCGATGGCCCAGACCATGCTGTGGGGCATGCTGCTGATGGCCCTGTGCTTCTGGATGTATGCGATTGCCGTCGCCCTGCTGCGGGCGCGCACCATCATGCTCGAGCGCGAGCGCCATACCGACTGGGTCAAGGCCGAACTGGCGGGAGTTGAACGATGATCTACTGGAACAGCTTTGCCGACTTTCTCGCCATGGGCGGCTACGGCTTTTATGTCTGGGGCTCCTTTGGCGTCACGGTGCTGATCATGGCGCTTGAACCGATCACCGCCGCCCGCACTCAAAAACTCACCATTGCCCGCTTGAAACGTCAGCTGCGCGCTGAGAACAGGAATACCGCAGAATGAAATCCCGCCACAAGAAACTCGCGCTGATCGGCGGCGCCCTGGCCATCGTCGGCATCATCGCCGCCCTGGTGCTCAATGCCCTGAACAGCAACATCGCGCTCTACATCTCGCCGACCGACGTCGCCGCCGGCAAGGCGCCGCATGAAAAAGTCTTCCGCATCGGCGGCCTGGTCAAGGACGGCAGCCTGAAACGACAGGCCGACGGCGTCACCATCAGCTTCATCGTCACCGATACCGACAAGGACCTGGTGGTCAATTACAAGGGCATCCTCCCCGACCTCTTCAAGGAAGGCAAAGGCGTCGTCGCCCAAGGCAAGCTAGCGGGCGATGGCACGTTCACCGCCAATGAAGTGCTGGCCAAGCATGACGAGAACTACATGCCGCCGGAAGCCGCCAAGGCAGTGGGCGATGCCCACAACCGTGCGGCCGAGAAGAAGGCGGCGGAAGCGGCCAATACCGGCACTGACAAACCGAAAGCGAGCTACTGAGCATGATTCCCGAACTCGGCCATTTCGCCCTGATCCTCGCCACGCTGGTCGCCCTGATCCTTGGCACCCTGCCGCTGATCGGCGCCCACCAGAACCGCATGACCTGGGTCGCCGTGGCGCGCCCGGCCGCAACGGTGATGGCACTGCTGGTCACCTTCTCCTTCGCCTGCCTGATGCAGGCCTTCGTGACCAGCGATTTCTCGGTGGTCTATGTTGCCCAGCATTCCAACTCGCTGCTGCCCATCCAGTACCGGGTCGCGGCGGTCTGGGGCGGCCATGAGGGTTCGCTGCTGTTGTGGATGCTGATGCTGACCTGGTGGGCCTTCGCCGTCCGCGTTTTCTCCGGGCAATTGCCGGAAGCAATGGTCGCCCGCGTGCTCGGCACGCTCGGCCTGGTCGCCTTCGGCTTCCTGCTCTTCATCCTGATCACCTCCAACCCGTTCGAACGCCTGCTTCCGGCTGCCGCCGAAGGCCGCGACCTCAATCCGCTGCTGCAGGACTTCGGCCTGGTCATCCACCCGCCCTTGCTCTACATGGGCTATGTCGGCTTCTCGGTCGCCTTCGCTTTCGCCATTGCCGCCCTGCTCTCCGGGCAGTTGGATGCCGCCTGGGCCCGCTGGTCGCGCCCCTGGACCTCGGCTGCCTGGATTTTCCTGACCCTCGGCATCGCCATGGGCTCCTGGTGGGCCTATTACGAACTCGGCTGGGGTGGCTGGTGGTTCTGGGATCCGGTCGAGAACGCCTCCTTCATGCCCTGGCTGGTCGGCACGGCACTGATCCACTCGCTGGCCGTCACTGAAAAGCGTGGCAGCTTCAAGAACTGGACCGTGCTGCTCGCCATCGCCGCCTTCTCGCTGTCGCTGCTCGGCACCTTCCTGGTCCGCTCCGGCGTGCTGACCTCGGTGCACGCCTTCGCCACCGACCCGCGACGCGGCATCTTCATCCTGCTTTTCCTGGTCGCCGTGATCGGCAGCTCCCTGGCCCTGTTCGCCTGGCGTGCCCCCAAGGTCGGCCTGGGCGGTCGCTTCGGTCTGTTCTCGCGCGAGTCGCTGCTGCTCACCAACAACGTGCTGCTGGTCGTCGCCTGCGCCACGGTCCTGCTCGGCACCCTTTACCCGCTGCTGATCGATGCGCTGGGCGTCGGCAAAATCTCGGTCGGCCCACCGTATTTCAATGCCGTTTTCGTGCCGGTGATGACGCCGGTGCTGTTCCTCATGGGCATCGGCCCCTTCGCCCGCTGGAAGGAAGCTTCGGCCGGCGACATCGGTCGTGCCGTGCGCTGGGCCCTGGCTGCGGCCGCGGTCGTCGCCATTGCCTGGCCGCTGCTCTACGGCACCTGGTCGGCCCTGGCCTCGCTCGGCATCCTGCTCGCCGTATGGATCGTCTTCACCGCCGGGCTCAACTTTGTCGAACGGGTGCAGAACACCCGTGCCGGCCAGTCCTTCCTGACCGCCGCGCTGAAGCAGCCGCGCCATTTCTTCGGCATGCACCTGGCCCATATCGGGATCGCCGTCTTCGTCGTCGGCGTCACCATGGTGAGCAGCTTCCAGGAAGAAAACGACGTCAAGATGGCACCCGGCGAAACCACCCATGTCGCCGGCTACAGCTTCACCTTCAACGGTGTGAAGTCGGTCGAAGGCCCGAACTACTTGGCGGCTCAAGGTGATTTCGACCTGGCGGTCAATGGCCGGTTCCAGCGCAAGATGAACCCGGAAAAACGCAACTACCAGTCTTCGGCCATGCCGATGACCGAAGCCGCCATCGACGCCGGCTTCCTGCGCGACGTCTATGTCTCGCTCGGCGAACCGATCGACCGCGACAAGCCGGAAGGCGAGTGGGCCGTTCGGGTCTATTACAAGCCTTATGTGGACTGGATCTGGGGCGGTTGCATCCTGATGGCGCTGGGCGGCCTGCTAGCCTTGCTCGATCGCCGCTATCGCGTCAAATCCCGGGCCTCGGCCACCGTCAACACTCCGGCAGGAACCCAACAAGCATGAACCGTTATTTCTGGATTCTCGGCGGCTTTGCCGCCCTCGTCGTGCTGCTCGCCGTCGGTCTCAATCTCAACCCGCGCGACGTGCCTTCGCCGCTGGTCGGCAAGCCGGCCCCCGCCTTCAGCCTGAATGTCCTCGCCCAACCGCAACAGACGCTCGGCCCGAAAGACATGTTGGGCAAGGTCTGGCTGCTCAACGTCTGGTCCTCGTGGTGCGTTTCCTGCCGCCAGGAACACCCGGTACTGGTCGAGTTTTCGAAGCAGTCGAAGGTGCCGCTGATCGGCCTCAACTACAAGGAAGTGCGCGGTGACGGCGAGTTCGACATGAGCAAGATGTCGGTCGAAGATGAAAAGAAGCTGGCCTTCCAGCGCGCCAACCGCTGGCTGAGCCAGCACGGCGACCCCTACACACTGACCGTGATGGACCTCGACGGCCGCGTCGGCATCGACTACGGCGTCTATGGCGTGCCGGAAACCTACGTTATCGACAAAGCCGGGATGATCCGCATGAAACACACCGGGCCGATCTCGCCGGACGTCCTGACGCAGAAGATCCTGCCCCTGCTGGCGGAGTTGAACAAATGATGCTGCGCGCCCTGTTCTTAGCGCTGGCACTGTTCTCGATCGGCGCCCAAGCCAACGAGGCGGCCCCGCTGGCCACCGACCCGGTGGCCGAAAAGCGCCTGCAGGACCTGTCCACCGAATTGCGCTGCCTGGTTTGCCAGAACCAGACGATTGCCGATTCCAACGCCGAACTCGCCCAGGACCTGCGTACTGAAATCCGCGGCATGATCCAGGCCGGCAAGTCGGACAAGGAAATCATCGACTTCATGGTCACCCGCTACGGCGACTTCGTGCTCTATCGGCCACCGGTCAAGGGCATCACGCTGCTGCTCTGGGGCGGCCCGGTTGCCCTAATGCTGTTCGGCCTGTTCGCCCTGATCCGTTACCTGCGGCAACGCGCTACCCGCCTTGCCGACGACCAGCCCCTTTCTGCCGATGAGGCCAGCCGCGCCGCCGAGCTGCTTGAGGAAATCAAGCCGAAATGACCCAGTTTGCCATTTTTGCCACCCTGTTGATTGTGGTGGTTGCCGCCTTCGTTTTGCCCCCGCTCTGGCTCGGCCTGCGCAGTCCGAAACGCCAGGCTGACCGCAAGGAGGCCAACCTGGCCATCTTCCGCGACCAGCAAGCCGAACTCGAACGCGAAAAGACCGAAGGTACGCTCGCCGATGCCGACTTCGAACAAGCCCGCCGCGAATTGCAGCGCCGTTTGCTCGAAGAAGTCGAAACGACCGACGGCACGACCCAGGCCAGCCATGGCCCCAGCCGCAAGACGGCGATCGCCATCCTGCTGCTGTTGCCGGTGCTGGCCCTGCTCGGCTACGGCGCCCTGGGCAACCTGCGGGCGCTCGACCCAAGCCAGACGGTTGCCCAGCCCCAGGTCACCCCGGAACAGATCAACGGCATGGTCGCCAAGCTGGCCGAACGAATGCAAGCCAATCCGGACGACCTCAAGGGCTGGCTGATGCTGGGACGCTCCTACAAGACCATGGGCCGCTATACGGAAGCGGTCGACGCCTTCAGCAAGGCGGAAAGCCTGATCAACCAAGATCCCGACCTGCTCGCCGCCTACGCCGAAACCGTCGCCATGGCCAACGGCAACGGCCTCAAGGGCAAGCCGATGCAACTGGTCCAACGTGCCCTCAAACTCAATCCGCAACACGGCCACAGCCTTTTCCTGGCCGGTGCCGCGGCGATGGAAGCCGGCGACAACAAGAAAGGCATCGCCTACTGGGAAGCCTTGCTGCCGCAGGTCGAGCCGGGTTCCGAGATCGATCAGATGCTGCGCAGCGGCATCGACAAGATGAAGCAGGGCGGTTAAACCGCATGGTTGATATTGGGCGTCGCGGCTTCCTGCGCGGCCGGCCGCGCCCGAAGGCGGAAATTCGTCCGCCCTGGGCCCGCCCCGAAGCCGAGTTCATCGACCGTTGCACGCGCTGCAACGACTGCCTGAAGGCCTGCCCCCAGGACATCCTGGTGGAGGGCGACGGCGGTTTTCCCAAGGTCGATTTCAGCCGCGCCGAATGCACGTTCTGCGGCGACTGCGTCAGCGCCTGCCAGCCGCAAGCACTGCTCCGCCGGGAAGGCCAGGCCGCCTGGTCTCACCAGCCGGTCATCTCGGCCAGCTGCCTGCCCAAGCAGGGCGTCGAGTGCCGTGTCTGCGGCGACTTCTGCGACACCCGAGCCATCCGTTTCACACCGCGCCCGGGCGGCAATCCACTGCCCGAAATCCTCGCCGAGTCGTGCACCGGCTGCGGCGCCTGCGTTGCGCCCTGCCCGGTTCAAGCCATCGCGATTCTTCTCTAGCAAGGTGGCGGCGGGCGTTCCGCTTGCCGGCCATTGGCGCTATGCTCCAAGCTGCAACGCCTATCGCAATCCGGAGAAGAACCCATGTCCCAAGAAAAATTCCGCCTTGTCACCCGCAGCGACTTCGACGGCCTGGTCTGTGCCGTGCTGCTCAACGAACTCGACCTGATCGACGATATCAAGTTCGTGCATCCGAAAGACATGCAGGACGGCAAGGTTGATATCAGCAGCCGCGACATCACCACCAACCTGCCTTACGTGGCCGCCGCCCACCTGGCCTTCGACCACCACCTGTCGGAAACCATCCGCAATACCGGCGAACGCAAGAACCACATCATCGAAGCCGATGCCCCGTCGGCGGCGCGCGTCGTCTATAACTACTACGGCGGCAAGGAAGCTTTCCCGAATATCACCGACGACATGATGGACGCCGTGGACAAGGCCGACTCGGCCCAGTTCAGCCGCGACGAAATCCTCAAGCCGGATGGCTGGGTGCTGCTCAACTACCTGATGGATGCCCGAACCGGCCTCGGCCGTTTCCGTGAGTTCCGGATCAGCAACTACACGCTGATGATGGACCTGATCAAGTACTGCCGTAATCACGGCATTGACGAAATTCTTGCCCTGCCGGATGTCAAGGAACGGGTCGACCTCTATTTCGAGCAGGCCGAAAAGGCCAAGGACCAGCTTCTGCGCTGCACCACGGTTTACAAGAACCTGGCAGTGCTCGACCTGCGCGACGAGGAAACCATCTGGGCGACCAATCGCTTCATGATCTACGCACTATTCCCGCAGACCAACATCTCGATCCATATCCTGTGGGGCGTGCAAAAGCAGAACACGGTCTTCGCCACCGGCAAGTCGATCCTCGATCGCGGCAGCAAGACCAATGTCGGGGAACTGATGCTGCAGTACGGCGGCGGCGGCCATCAGGCAGCCGGCACCTGCCAGGTCGCCAACGACCAGGCAGAAGCCACCCTGCAGGCGCTGATCGCGAAGATCAACGCCGACGGCTGATCAATCCTCGACCGGGGCGGGCGGGATGAGCGAAGACGGCGAAAAGCCAAGCTCGATCATCTCCGCCTCGAGCTTGATGCGAAGAATCAGCAAGCCCTTCAGGCTTTCGCGCGCCTTGTCGTCCTGCCAATTGTCGTGGTGAGCATTGACGCAGGCGTCGATCTCGTAACGATTGGCCAGGTTGATGCCGCAAATCGCGGCATAGCGCCGAATCTCGTGATCCAGTTCGGCCAGTTCGCGCTCATAATGTTCAAATCCGCTCATCATCTGAGCATACCCCGAAAGGAGCGATCATGCACTGGTTGAAACTGCCTGCCGCCCAGAGCAAACAACCACCGGCCTTTCAGGATGCCGCCTCGGCCAGACAGTGGCTCGCCGAACAGCCGCATACCCAGCCCATCGTCATGCTCGGCTTGCTGACCGATCAGGTCGGTGCAATCGATGCCTGCAGCCTGCCCCCTGCCAATCGGCTGGAACTGCTCAATTTGCTGCGCAGCGCCGCTATCCCGGCACTCAACAATCTCGAAGCACGCTACACTCGGCGAGCCTTGCCGATGCTCCCGGAAGAGCTGCGTCTGTTCGAAATTTCGCAACGCCTGTGGAGCCTGTTCGGTGTCGCATATTTACGCCTCGCAGCCCAGTTCACTGCACCAGAAAATACCCAGGCCCTGCATCGAGCGGCCAATGCCTTGCGACAGGCCGAGTACTGCCATTACCAGGCAAGCCGGGAATGCCCGCAACTCCTGGACCAACTGCTCTTCGGCGTATTGGCGCAAGCCAGCAGCAACGATCTGCTGCTGCAGAGCATCAGCGATCCCGACTACGCCCACCTCGGCGAAGCCAATATCGGCGGGCTGATCGCCTGGGCCTTCCTGCTCAGATTGAGCGATCCTTATGCCCTGAACAGCCAGCAATTGGCCGTCGCTAATCGGGCACTCAGCCGTTGGCGCGAACTGGCCACCTTCCAGACCGAGCGAGAGAACGATCCCAAAGCACATGCAGTCGACCTGGTCACACTGTTCGGCAGCCCATTGCCGGAAGGCATGCCACGCTGGCTCAATGTCCGACCGGTCGCCCGCAAGATCCGCTCGCGCATCGCTTCGCTCAAGGCCGGCGAAGCGCCAGAAGCGCTCAAGCTCGGCCGCGAGCTATCCGCCGCAGCCTGCATCCGGCTTTTGGGCGATATTGATCACAAATTGCGGCGACGCCACGCCGTATCGGCAACGTCCAACGCCGATTCGATCGAACTAGCCTTTGGCAGCGAAGCTGCCTACGCCGTCTTCACCGGTGAGCTGCTCAATCCCGGCATGGCCATGACCATCCAAAGTACAGCCAAGGCGCATGAGCGGATGCGCGTCTTTGGTTTCGACGATCTGACGCAAGTTGCCACCACCGTCCAGCGTGTCGATGTGGCGACCGAAACCTGGCTGATCTCCGACGGCCACCCCTGGCGGCCGGGCCAGGACGGCCCGCGCCGCCAGGGCCCCTGCCTGGTTTCGACACTACAGGACGATCAGCCTCGCCTGGGCGTGCTCTCGCGTCTGCTCTGCGACATCAGCGAACAGTTGAGCGGTCGCCTGCACTGGTTCGAAGAAACGGTCGAGGCTTGCTCCTTGAAAAACATGACGCCGCAAGCACAGCAACCACGGGTCGGCGTCTTCCTGCTGCGTAGCGAACATCGCTTATCCTTAATCGCCCCGGTCAACGCCGGTATCCGACTCGACATCGGCATCGCGCTCGCCGACGCCTCAACCGAACACCTGGTTCCGGTCGAAGTACTGGAGCGCGGCATCGATTTCGTGCACTACGCCTGCCGGCGCACCTGAAATGAAAAAGGCCCGTCCGAAGACGGGCCTTCTGCGCTGTATCCGGCCATTGAGGATGGCCGGCCAGTCAATCGATCACTCGAACTCGATGATCACCTGATCGACCGACAGGCTTTCGCCGGCGGCGGCCGAGATCTTCTTGACCTTGCAGTCCTGGTCGGCCTTGAGGATGTTTTCCATCTTCATGGCTTCGATGACCGCCAGCTTCTCGCCGGCCTTCACTTCCTGACCGACCTTGACCGCCACTTCACGCAGCAGGCCCGGCATCGGCGAGAGCAGGAACTTCGACAAGTCGGGCGGCAGTTTCTCGGGCATCAGGGCCAGCAGTTCGGCAGCGCGGGCGCTCATCACCATGAAGTCGGCGCGGGTACCCCAGTGGAACAGGCTGTACTTGGTCTTGTGACGCTCGACCTGCAGGGTGAATTCCTCACCGTTGCAGGTGCCGTTGAACAGGGATTCGCCCAGCTTCCAGTCGGACAGGATCTCGTAGTGCTCGCCCTTGTATTCGACATGGTAGCCGCCCGGTACCGGACGCGCCGTCACCGGATGATGCTCGTTGCCTTCCTTGTTCAGGCGGACAACCATCCACTTGTCGCCGACGATGCGCTCGTGACCTTGCAACTGGCCGCTGATTGAAGCCGAGCGGTCGGTGAAGGCGCGGTACACGTAGGCAGCAACCGACACCAGCAGCGCCGGATCATCGTGCGGCACCATCGAGGCATCGAAGCCCTTCGGGTATTCCTCGGCGATGAAGCCGGTATTGAAGTTGCCGGACTGGAAGCGCGGATGCTGCATCAGCGCGGCCTGGAACGGAATATTGGAAGAAATGCCGCGAATGACGAAGCCGTTCAGCGCGTCGCGCATGCGGGAAATAGCCTGTTCACGGGTGGCACCGTGCACGATCAGCTTGGCAATCATCGAGTCGTAGAACATCGAGATTTCGCCACCGTCGTAGACACCGGTATCGACCCGCACCTGGCCGGGGATTTCCTTCGGCGGCAGGAACTTGACCAGACGACCGGTCGAGGGCAGGAAGCCGCGGAACGGGTCTTCGGCGTTGATCCGGCATTCCATGGCCCAGCCGTTGATCTTGACGTCGGCCTGGGTCAGCGGCAGCTTTTCGCCGTAGGCGACGCGGATCATCTGCTCGACCAAGTCAAGGCCGGTGATCAGTTCGGTCACCGGGTGTTCGACCTGCAGACGCGTGTTCATTTCCAGGAAGTAGAACTCCTTGGTCGCACCGGAGACGACGAACTCGACCGTACCGGCCGATTCGTAGTTAACGGCACGGGCCAGGGCCACCGCCTGCTCGCCCATCGCCTTGCGCATCTCGGGGTCGACGAAGGGGCTCGGCGCCTCTTCGATGACTTTCTGGTGACGACGCTGGATCGAGCAGTCGCGCTCGTTCAGGTAAACGTAGTTGCCATGCGAATCGCCGAGCACCTGGATTTCGATGTGACGCGGCTCGAGCACGTACTTTTCGATGAAGACGCGGTCGTCACCGAAGGAGTTGCGGGCTTCGTTGACGCAGGACGAGAAGCCCTCGTGCGCTTCGGCATCGTTGAAGGCAACGCGCAAGCCCTTGCCGCCGCCGCCGGCGGAAGCCTTGATCATCACCGGGTAGCCGATGCCCTGGGCAATCTTGACGGCTTCGTCGGGACCGGCGATGGCATCGTTATAGCCGGGGATGGTGTTGACCTGGGCGGCGATAGCCAGTTTCTTGGACTCGATCTTGTCGCCCATCTTGGCAACCGAGTAATGCTTCGGACCAATGAACTTGATGCCTTCTTCTTCCAGGCGACGCGAGAACTCGGCGTTTTCGGACAGGAAGCCGTAACCCGGGTGAACCGCTTCGGCGCCGGTCTGCTTGCAGGCGGCGATGATCTTGTCCATGACCAGGTAGGACTCTTTCGAGGCGGCCGGGCCGATACAGACAGCCTCGTCGGCCAGGTCGACGTGCAGCGCGTCCTTGTCGGCCTCCGAATAAACGGCAACCGTCAGGATGCCCATCTTGCGGGCGGTCTTGATGACGCGGCAGGCGATTTCGCCGCGATTGGCGATCAGAATCTTCTTGAACATATATCTATTCCTCCCTGACGCTTACAGCGGAATGTTGCCGTGCTTGCGCCACGGGTTTTCGAGTTTCTTGTCACGCAGCATGGCCAGCGAACGGGCGATGCGCTTGCGGGTGGCGTGCGGCATGATGACATCGTCGATGAAACCACGGGCGCCAGCCACGAACGGATTGGCGAACTTGTCCTTGTACTCGGCTTCACGCTCGGCCAGCTTGGCCGGGTCGTTCTTTTCTTCGCGGAAGATGATCTCGACGGCGCCCTTCGGCCCCATCACCGCGATCTCGGCCGACGGCCAGGCGAGATTGACGTCGCCGCGCCGCTGCTTGGAGGACATCACGTCAGAGGCGTCACCGTAAGGCTTGCGGGTAATGATGG
>DAIMCQ010000115.1:9059-12061 GCA_036726285.1 Azonexus sp. | reverse complement strand
CGGCGGGGCGGTGGTCCAGGCCGGTAAGGCGGCCGCTTCGCAGGTGATGACCACGGCCAGTTCGGCGGTCGCCCAGGCCGCGACCGAGGAGATCGCCAAGCAGGCTTTGACCGAGGCCGCCAAGCAGGCGGCAACAGCCGCCGCCAAGGAGTATTTGCAGCGTACGGTGGAGGAAGTCGGCAAACAGGCCGGAAGCAAGATTGCCCTGATTGCGGTCGAGTCCTATACGGTTCGCCAGGGGCTGTCGATGAGCCTGATGGACCGGGTGGCTGCAACCAGCTTCGACGATGCCGATGTCTGGGCTTTCGAGCGTATTTCTCTGCTGGGCGGCAGTCCGTTTGCCGGTGCCAGCCTGCATCGCAAGTTGCTGGATCAAAAGCTGACGCACAACCCGTTCGTCCTCGATGAAGAGCGGGTCAAGCGCCTGACCGAGATTGCCCGCCAGAGCCAGCGTGAAGAAATGCTGAGTGCGGCGATTCGGGGCGAAAGCCTGAGCAGCGGTTTGCAAATGGTCGACATGCCCGACTCGTCCGTTGATAAAGCCGTGGCCGAGGTTGCCATGCCTTCCCTGGGGATGGCGGCGACGTCTTTGCCGGCGCCGATGGATATGCCGTCGGCTTCCGATAACTAATACTCCGAGATAGATTGATGCGTCATATCCTGGTTCTTCTAAGCTGCCTGCTAAGCAGTGCCGCGCTGTTTGCGCAGGCACCCGCACCACTCCCCGCCACAGCCGTTTCGGCGGGCGCAATCAATTGCGATGCGATTTGGCAAACCGCCCAGGCGGTCGCCGAGCGCGGTCGCCAGTTGGTATCGATCAAGCGCTGGAAGGAGGCGGCCGATCTGTTTACCGAAGCCGCCGCCAGCGCTCATCAGGTTGCCGGCGAATGTCCCGCCTACGCCAAGGCGGCAGCGGCCCTGGAGACCGGCCTGGCGGCCGAATTCAAACAGGCCAATGGCCATCTCGGGCATCAGACTGTTTGCGAACCGGCGCTGGACCGGGCTTTCGATGCCGATATCAAGGCCAGCCTGGCTCGCCGCGAAGGCCGCGATCTGAACGAACTGGACAAACTGCTTTTGACGGCCAAAAACGCCTGGCAAGTGGCGACCGAGTCCTGTGCCGATAGCTACAAGCTGCGCGCCGAACGAAGCTATAAAGCGGCGCAGAAGGCCCATGCGGAAAATGCCGAGCTCCTCTCCGGTGGTCCGGCTTGCGATGGGGCGTGGAAAAATGCGGTCGCCCTCAACGATCTGGCCAAGGATGCGAAAAAAGCCAAGCGCTGGGATGAGGCGACCAACCTGTACGAAAAAGCGCACATGGCCTGGGAGCGCGTCGCTCAGCACTGTGCCGGTTCGCGCCAGCAATCGGCGGCACAGAAGATTGAGGATACCCAGCTCGATGCCCACAACGCCGAATACTGCGGTCCGCAGTGGGATGATGCAAACGACGCGCTGGCGCAATTGAACAAGGCGAAGGCGGCCAGCGTGCCCTTTGCCGAACGTGATCTGTTGATGGTCAAGACGGAAGTGCTGTGGCGGGAGGCGATCAGTCTTTGCCGTGGCGATTCCAAGGCACAAGCCCGGATGATGGCCGAGGCGATTGCCCGCGAACGCGGTGCGCCCCTGCCGCCCAATGCGCTGGCGCAGCACGGCAAGCACCGGGCTGCGCCGGTTGCCGCCAGTGCCGTTGTCCCGGCGCCGGCGTCAGCCAGTACGCCGGTCAAGGCGGCGGCAGCTGTTGCTGTCGCGTCGGCAGCCGTGCCGGTCGCCGTGGTGGCGCAATCCGCCGCGTCTCCAGTGGACACGAAGCCGCCGCCCGTTACTCCGGCCAAGCCCGCCGAACCGGGCGTGATCGTGGCCGGCGACACGCTCTTTCGCGGCAATTTTGAAAATATTGACGGCAAGGTGAATGGCGAGGGACTTATCGAGTGGGCTTCCGGCGATGTCTATCGCGGTGCGGTCGTCGCCGGCATGCGCCACGGCAAGGGCCGGATGACCTGGAAAAGCGGGCAGTGGCAGGAAGGCGAGTGGCGGGACAACGTTGGCGTCGGCAAGGGGGTGGTGTTTTTCCCGGATGGCAACCGTTACGAGGGGGGCGTGCTGAATGGTTTGCCGCAAGGCCAGGGGACGATGATCTTTACCTCGGGCGACCGCTATGTCGGGAATTTCGAGCAAGGCGCTTTTCACGGGCCGGGGACCTACTACTGGAAAAGCGGTGCCAATTATCGTGGCGACTGGGTCCTTGGCCAGAAACACGGCACGGGCCGGATGACGATGGCAGACGGTAGCGGCTGGGAAGGCGAGTACCAGAATGACCAGGAAACCAAGAATGTCCGCCGTTTCAAGGCCGCCGAGAAATGAGCACGAAGGCCGGGCCAGCAATCATCGCTGCGCTAGCTTGGTGCACCTCGGCGCAGGAGGCCGCTTGACCGGACTTGCGCCGAAGATGGACTGTCGTCCTGCTTGCGGCGCCTGTTGCATCGCGCCTTCGATCAGTTCGCTACAGAAGATGGCCGGGGTTGCCTGCCGTCATCTCGATGCCGAATTGCGGTGCTCGATTTTTGGGCAACCGGAGCGTCCCGGGTGTTGCAGCAGCTTGCAGCCCTCGGCCGAAATGTGCGGCGAATCGCGTCAATATGCGTTGAACTGGCTGGCCGATCTCGAAGTCCAGACCTCGCCGGGATAGTAGAATGCGGCCTCTCCAACTTGCCCCAGGCCGCAACCCATGGATGCAATCCTCCTTCTGAAAGCCCTGATTCTCGGTGTCGTCGAGGGGCTGACCGAGTTCCTGCCGATTTCGTCGACCGGCCACCTGATCCTTGCCGGCGATTTGCTGGATTTCAACGACGATCGCGGCAAGTTGTTCGAAATTGTCATCCAGTCGGGCGCCATTCTCGCCGTCGTCTGGGAATATCGGCAACGTATCGCCGCGGTCATCGCCGGCCTGGGTCGAAACCGGCTGGCCAACCGGCTGGTGTTGAATCTGGCCATCGCCTTCATGC
>DAIMCQ010000115.1:2769-9049 GCA_036726285.1 Azonexus sp. | reverse complement strand
CGGTGCTCGGCCTGCTTTTCAAGAAGGCGATCGAAGCGCATCTGTTCAAGCCGGTGCCAGTGGCGCTGGCCTTCATAGTCGGGGCCTTTTTCATTCTCTGGGCCGAGAAGCGCGAACACCGGATTCGCGTCCAGACGGTCGATGACATGACGCCGCTCGATGCCCTCAAGCTCGGCCTGGCCCAGGCGGCGGCGCTGATTCCCGGGACCTCGCGGTCCGGTGCGACGATCATCGGCGGCCTGCTGTTCGGCTTGTCGCGCAAGGCGGCGACCGAGTTTTCCTTCTTCCTCGCCATCCCGACGCTGTTCGCCGCCACCGCCTACAACTTGTACAAGGAGCGTGCCCTGCTCAATGCCGACGATATCGGCATGTGGGCGGTCGGTTTCGTTTCTGCCTTCGTCTCGGCCTTCCTGTGCGTGCGCTGGCTGCTGCGCTATATCTCCAGCCATGATTTCACCGCCTTCGCCTGGTATCGCATCGTCTTTGGCATCGTCGTACTGGCCACCTGGCATTTCGGCTGGGTCGAGTGGTCGGTGCATTGAGCGTGGTGGCCTTGAAAGCGCCGGGCATCATCTACCTGCACGGCTTCTGCTCCTCGCCGGCCTCGTGGAAATCGCGCCTTCTGGCCGAGGAGATGGCGCGGCGCGGCCTGGCGGAGCATTTCGCCTGTCCGCAGTTGTCGCCGGTGCCGGCCGAGGCGGTGGCAGCCGCCAGCCGGCTGATCGAGCAGGCGGCAGGGCCGGTGACGCTGGTCGGTTCGTCGCTGGGTGGGCATTACGCCAATCATCTGGCGGAGAAATACGACCTTAACGCAGTGCTGATCAATCCGGCGGTGGTCGAATCCCTCGATCTGTCGTTGTTTCTCGGCGAGCACGCCAATTTCCATAGCGGCGAGCCCTTCACCTTTACCGCGGAACACGCCGGGCAGCTAAAGAGGCAGGTGACGAAGCCGGTGCCGGGCCGCTATTGGCTGCTGCTGGAAGAAGGCGACGAGGTGCTGGATTGGCGCCAGGCACAAGCCTTCTACGCCGGCTGCCGGCAAAGCATCCTGCCCGGAGGCGATCACGGCTTCACGAGGTTTCCCGACTTCGTGTCGCAACTCATTGAATTTGCCGGGTTATAATCCGCCGATGAATGTATTGTTTGAAGAAGATGGCGGCTTTAAGGCCGGCAGCGTCATGGCCGACAACGACAGTTCGTTGCAGGTCGAGTTGCCCACCGGCAAGCGCAGCAAGATCAAGGCCGCAACGGTATTGTTACGTTTCGACAAGCCCTCGGCGGCCGCCTTGCTGGAACAGGCCACGCCGCTGGCCGAAGAGATCGAACCGGATTTCCTGTGGGAGTGCGTGAACGATGGCGAATTTTCGTTTCTGGATTTTGCCCGTGATTACTACGGACACGAGCCCGCCCCGGTCGAAGCGGCGGCGGTGCTGCTTGCCGTGCACGCCGCGCCCGTCTATTTCCACCGCAAAGGCAAGGGCCGCTTCCGCAAGGCGCCTGCCGACATTCTCGCAGCTGCTCTGGCCAGTCTTGAAAAAAAGCGTCAGCAAGCGCTCACGGTTGAAAGCTGGATCGCCGAGCTGAAGGAATTCCGTCTGCCGCCGGCGATCGGCGCGCTGACCGACGCCCTGCTCTACGCGCCGGACCGCAACAAGCCGGAAACCAAGGCTTTCGAGGCCGCCTGCGCCGAAACCGGCTTGTCGGCGGCACAGATGCTGTTCAAGTGCGGCGCGATCAAGTCGGCGTATTTCCTGCACTACCGGCGCTTCCTGCACGAGCAGTTCCCCAAGGGCGTCAATTTCCCGGCGCTTGATGCACCGAAGTTGCCGCGTGACCTGCCGCGCGCCGATGTGCGCGCCTTCTCGATCGACGATGCCAATACCACCGAGATCGACGATGCGTTGTCGGTGGTCAAATTGCCCGGCATCGGCTCGCGCATCGGCATCCATATTGCGGCGCCCGGTCTGGCTATCGAGCATGGCTCGCCGCTCGACGGCGTGGCCCGTGCCCGCCTGTCCACGGTCTATATGCCGGGCAACAAGATCACCATGCTGCCCGATGCGGTGGTCCAGAACTACACGTTGGCCGGCGGTGTCGATTGCCCGGCGGTGTCGCTCTATCTGACGGTGAACGAGTCGCTGGAAATCGTCAGCCACGAATCGCGGCTGGAAATGGTGCATATCGCCGCCAACCTGCGGCATCACGAGATCGAGCCCTGGTTCAACGCCGAAACGATCAATGGGCCTTTGCCCGATGCGCCGTTCAAGGATGAGCTGGTCCATCTCTGGCACTTCGCCAACGCCTGCGAAGGCCGGCGCGGCAAGCCGTCGGCGATGCAGGGCATCAACGACTACAACTTCGAGATCGCCGGCGATTTGGCCGATCCCGACCAGTGCACGGTGGGTATTTCCGAACGCAAGCGCGGCAGTCCGCTCGACAAGTTGGTGGCCGAGTTGATGATCGTCGCCAACTCGACCTGGGGCGGCCTGCTCGCCGAAAAGAATGTTGCCTGCCTGTATCGGGCGCAGACCCAGGGCAAGGTGCGGATGACTACCTCGCCGCTGCCGCACGAAGGTCTCGGTGTGCCGCAGTATGCCTGGATGACCTCGCCGCTGCGCCGTTACTGCGACCTGGTCAATCAATGGCAGTTGATTGCCTGTCTGCGCGGCGAGACGCCGGCCTTTGCCCAGAAGTCGGCCGAGTTGTTCGGCGCGATGCGCGATTTCGAACTGACCTACGCCGCTTACGCCGAATTCCAGCGCTTGATGGAGCGTTACTGGTGCCTGCGCTGGCTGCAGCAGAATGGCTTGAGCGAGATTGATGCGACCGTGCGCCGCGAACAGAGCGTCAAGCTCGACCACCTGCCGGTGGTGCTGCGCGTGCCTTCCCTGCCGGCCGATCTGGCGCCGGGGCAGCGCGTGCGGCTGGCGATCGAGAGCATCGACCTGCTGGCGCCCGAACTGGTTTGCCGTTTCGTCAGCCTGCTCGGCGAAGCCACCCCGGCGCAAGCCGTGGAGGAGGAAGAGCAGTGAGTTCGCTGGTCTTGCCCGGTACATTCAAGCAACCCGACAATCGCCGGATATGGATCGCGATCGGCGTCTCTTTGTTGGTTCACGCCCTTTTGCTCACGCTGCATTTCAAATTTCCCGACGCGGCGAATTCGATGCGCGAGAAGGCGCTCGATATCATCCTGGTCAATGCCAGGTCGGCCCGCAAGCCGCACGATGCGCAGGCGTTGGCGCAGTCGAACCTGGACGGGGGCGGCAATACCGACGAAAACCGGCGGGCCAAGACGCCCTTGCCGCCCACCTTGCATCAGGTTGCCGGCAGCGAACTGCAGCAGATGCAACGGCGGGTTCAGGAAATGGAGGTGGCGCAGCAAAAAATGCTGACCCAGATGCGCAATTCGCGCAGCGTCGCCTCCAATCCTTCGGCCGCCGAGCAACCGGCTCCGACGCCGACCTTGAGTGGGCTGGATCTTGCCGAGTCGGCGCGGGCAATGGCTCGCCTGGAAGGCGAGATTAACAAGGCGGCGGAAGAGTACAGCAAGCGGCCGCGTAAGAAATTCATCGGGGCGCGCACCGAGGAGTATCGCTTTGCGCAGTACATCGAGGACTGGCGGCAAAAAATCGAGCGCATTGGCACCCTGAATTATCCCGAAGCGGCGCGCGGCAAGCTCTACGGTTCGCTGGTGCTGACGGTGGCGATCAGTGCCGACGGCCAGATTTCCCGCATCGATATCAATCGTTCTTCCGGTTACAAGCTGCTCGACGAGGCGGCGCGGCGCATTGTCCAGATGGCTGGCCCTTACTCGCCATTTCCGCCGGATATCCGGCGCGATACCGACATGCTGGAAATCACCCGTACCTGGTATTTCACCCAGGGCGACCAATTGTCTGCCAAATGACCGATCTTTACGCTGTTTTCGGCAATCCGATTGCCCACTCCAAGTCGCCGGCGATCCATGCCGCGTTTGCCCGGGCGACTGGCCAGGACCTGCGCTACGAGGCGCGCCTGGCGCCGGTCGATGCCTTTGCGGCAGCCGTGACTGAATTCGTTGCCGCCGGCGGTCGCGGGGCGAATGTAACCGTCCCCTTCAAGGAAGAGGCTTTTCGCCTGTGCGGCAGTCTGAGTGAGCGGGCCGCCCGGGCCGGGGCGGTGAATACCCTGATTTTCAGCGACGGGACGATTGCCGGCGACAACACCGATGGTGCCGGTCTGGTGCGTGATATCAGCCACAACTTCGGTTACGCCTTGGCGGGCAAACGGATTTTGCTGCTGGGTGCAGGTGGTGCGGCGCGGGGCGTGATTGCGCCTTTGCTGGCCGGAGAGCCGGCGGCGCTGACCATTGCCAATCGTTCGGCCGACAAGGCTGTGGCGCTGGCAGGGGCATTTGCCGATCTGGCCGCTGTCGAAGGCGGCGGTTTTGCCGATCTGGTCGGCAAATGCTTCGATCTGGTGGTCAACGCGACGTCGGCCAGCTTGTCCGGTGCCACTCTGGATTTGCCGACCGGTGTCTTTGCGCCGGGCAGCCTGGCTTACGACATGATGTACGGCAAGGGCGAGACGCCCTTCCTGGCGCTGGCTCGCCAGCAGGGGGCCGGCCGTTGCGCCGACGGGCTCGGCATGTTGGTCGAGCAGGCGGCGGAGGCCTTCTTTGTCTGGCGGGGGCTTCGTCCCGATACCGCCGATGTGCTGGCCGAATTGCGCGCCGGACTGGCCGGATGAGAATCCTCGGCCGCTGGCTCAAGTGGGCAACGCTGGGGCTGGTTGGTATTTTGCTGATCTGGCAGCTCTGGCTGCTCGGTTGGGTGCTGTTCTGGGGCTGGGTCAATCCCGGTACCACCCGCTTCATGGAAATTCGCCTGGCCGAATTGCGCGAAAAAAAGCCGGATGCCCAGTTGGTGCAGCAGTGGGTGCCTTACGAGCGGATCTCGGTGCATCTGAAGCGGGCGATTATTGCGGCAGAAGACGCCAAGTTCGTCGATCACGAAGGTTTCGACTGGGAAGGTATCCAGAAGGCGCTGGAAAAAAACCAGAAAAAGCACCGCTTCGCGGCCGGCGGCTCGACCATCAGCCAGCAATTGGCGAAGAACCTGTTCCTGACACCGAACAAGTCCTATTTGCGCAAGGCCGAAGAGGCGATCATCACGCTGATGCTGGAGAATCTCTGGTCCAAACAGCGCATCTTCGAGGTTTATCTCAACGTGATCGAGTGGGGTAATGGCATCTTCGGTGCCGAGGCGGCGGCGCGCCACTATTACGCGACCGGTGCGGCGCAGCTGGGGCCGGAGCAGGCGGCGCGGCTGGCCGGTATGGTGCCCAACCCGCGCTACTACGACCGCAATCGCAATGCTCCCGGTTTGGGGCGCAAAGCGGCGATCATTATGGGCCGGATGCCGGCGGCTGAAATTCCCTGAAGTGTCGTTTTTGGGGATGGTTTGCGGTGCTAAAATCCGGGCTTCGATTTTGCACCGCACCATTGGTTTGCGATGAACGACGACGACAACACGCTGAACGAAGTTGATGAGCTGAAAGATCAGCTGGCCGAGGTGCAAAATCTCCTGGCCAAGCATCGGCTCGTCGAGGATATGGTGCGTCGTCAGGAAATGCCGCGTCACGACCTGGTCGAAGGCATGGTGCAGAAGCAGCATATTGTCGAGTTGCGTGCCTTGTTCACCCGCTTGCCGCAGGTTTCGGTGGCCTTGATCCTTTCCGCCTTGTCGGAAGAGGAGCGTCTGGTGGCCTGGAAGGAAGTTGAGGAAGAACGCCAGGACGACATCCTCGAACTACTTTCCGACGAAATCCGCGAGGCGCTGGTCGGCGATGGCCATCGGCCGAGCCGCAAGATCATGGTGAACGCCTTTGGCCTGAAGGACGGGCGCCTCAAGCAGATTACCGTCGAGCGCTCGACCGATTTCGCCAATATCAAGCCGATCTGGGTCGACCTGGTGGCGCCGACGCCGCGCGTCCGCGACTGGGTGGGGCAACAATTCGGATTGGAATTGCCCGACCCGAAAAGTCTGACCGACCTCGAGGCCAGCGCCCGCTTCTATATCGAAGATAACGGCGAACTGCACCTGCACTCCGACTTCCTGCTCGATATGGCGGACGAGTCGCGTAACGTTGCGGTGGCCTTCATTCTGCACGATGACATCCTGTTCTCCGTGCGTTCGGAGGAGTTGCCTGTTTTTCGTCTGCAACGTCATCGGGCACGTACCCGCCCCGGCTATGTCACCGATGCCAACCCGCCGCTGCTGAACCTGCTCGGCTACACGCT
>DAIMCQ010000115.1:0-2759 GCA_036726285.1 Azonexus sp. | reverse complement strand
AGGACGTGTTGCTCGACCGGTATGCGGCCGATGCCGAATATTCCGCCGATGCGCTGGAAGATGTTTATGCCTCGTTGGAAGCGGTGGCCAAGCATGTGTTGTCGACGCATTTGCCCGACGAGGAGGCCGGTGCGATCCTGGCCGACATCGCCAAGCAGGAAGACTTGAACGGGCGCATCCGGCGCAACGTGCTGGATACCCGGCGAGCCGTTTCCTTCCTGATGCGCGGCAAGCTGTTGTCGGCCGCCCAGCAGGAAGACGCACGCCAGATCATGCGCGACATCGAATCGCTCGATGGCCACACTTCCTTCCTGTTCGGCAAAATCAACTTCCTGATGGACGCCGTCGTCGGCTTCATCAACATCAACCAGAATCAGCGCGTGTCGAAGCTGACCAAGTTGTCGATCGTCTTCATGCCGATCAACATCGTGGCCGGTATCGGCGGCATGTCGGAATTCTCGATGATGACCTCGGGCGTGCCCTGGCCGGTTGCCTACGGCGTTTTTACCGTCGGCATGGGCTTTGTCGGCTGGTTGACCTATCTTGCGCTGCGTCAGGGCGAGCGGCGCGAAGCGCGCCGCAAGCTGCAGGAATCCAGCCAGCTTACCGGGCGTCCGGGCTCCGGCATTTAAGCACCTCGCGCAGTACTCGCCGGTTAGCTTTGCAATTTTCCGGGCGGATTGCTTTCCTGAGGGCGGCGCAGTCTGCGCCGGCGCCATTCCTTACGCCGTGAATCACAAGGAGCAGGACTGCCTGATACTGCTTGGCCGAACTGCGTGGTGTTGGCCGCCGAAGCCATTCTTGTGTTTTGCCTGTCTGCGCGGCCGACCCGGTTGAGGCCGGTCGCGCAGAGGATCAGTCAGGTTTTCTGCTGGACTTATTTCAGCGTAGCGAAATAGGCGTCGGCTGCGGCAACGGTCGATGCAATGTCGGCCTCGCTGTGGGCGGCGGAGACGAAGCCGGCTTCGAAGGCCGAGGGTGCGAAGTAGTGACCGGCATCGAGCATGGCATGGAAGAAGCGGTTGAAGGCTTCCTTGTCGCAGGCTAGTACGGCGTCGTAGGTGGCCGGGCAACGCTCGGCGAAGTAGAGGCCGAACATGCCACCGATGTTCTGGGCCGAGAAGGCGACGCCATGCTTCTTTGCGGCCGCGACCAGTCCGTCGCACAGGGCTTGGGTCTTGGCGGTCAGGCTTTCGTAGAAGCCCGGCGCCTGGATCAGCTTCAAGGTGGCGAGACCGGCCGCCGTGGCGATCGGGTTGCCGGACAAGGTGCCAGCCTGGTAGACCGGGCCGAGCGGAGCAATTTTTTCCATGATCTCGCGCTTGCCGCCGAAGGCGCCCATCGGCATGCCGCCGCCGACGATCTTGCCGAAGGTGGACAGGTCCGGCGTGATGCCGAACAGGCCCTGGGCGCTCTTCGGGCCGACGCGGAAGCCGGTCATCACTTCGTCGAAAATCAGTACGGCGCCGTATTGCGCGGTCAGGTCGCGCATCGCCTTGAGGAATTCCGGCGTCGGCGCGATCAGGTTCATGTTGCCGACCACCGGCTCGACGATGACGGCGGCGATCTTGTTGCCGTGGGCCTTGAAGGCTTCGGCCAGTCCCTGCGGGTCGTTATAGCTGAGCACCATGGTGGTTTCGACGGTGCCGGCCGGTACGCCGCCCGAAGATGGATTGCCGAAGGTCAGCAGACCGGAGCCGGCCTTGACCAGCAGGCTGTCGGCGTGGCCGTGGTAGCAGCCTTCGAACTTCACCAGGATGTCGCGGCCGGTGTAGCCGCGGGCCAGGCGGATGGCGCTCATCGTCGCTTCGGTGCCGGAGGAGACCAGGCGCACCATATCCATCGAGGGGACCAGGTCGCACAGCAGGTCGGCGATCTCGACTTCCTTCTCGGTCGGGGCGCCAAAGGAGAGGCCGTCGACGACGGCGGCCTGGACGGCGGCGATGACATCCGGATGGGCATGGCCGAGGATCATCGGCCCCCAGGAACCGACGTAATCGACGTACCACTTGCCATCGGCGTCCTGGACGCGGGGGCCGACGCCCTTCTGGAAGAAGCAAGGGGTGCCGCCGACCGAACGGAAGGCGCGGACCGGTGAATTGACGCCGCCGGGAATGTGGCGTTGGGCACGTTCGAAAAGTTGCTGGTTGCGTGAGCTCATGGTTGGGCTTCCTCGAATAGGCGTTGATAGGCGGCAGCGCGCGCCGTGATGTCGGGGGCGCTGAACAGGTCGGTGATGACGGCGAGCAGGTCGGCGCCAGCGGAAATCAGGGGGGCGGCGTTGGCCAGCGTGATGCCGCCAATGGCACAACTGGCGACAGCCAGTTCGCGCTTGGTCTGGGCGAACAGTTCGATCGGGGCGCGGATGGCGTCGGGTTTGGTTGGCGACGGATAAACGGCGCCAAAGGCGAAATAGTCGACGCCAGCGGCGCTGGCCTGGCGGGCGGCGTCGATATCGGCATAACAGGAGGCGCCGAGTATCTTCTGCGGACCGAGCATGGCGCGGGCGGCCGCCAGGTTGCCGTCCTCGGCACCGAGGTGGGCGCCGTCGGCATCGACCAGTGCAGTGAGTGCCAGGTCGTCGTTGATCAGCAGCACGGCGGCGTGCTGCCGGGTCAGCTGGCGCAGGGCGCGGGCGCGGGCGACGCGCTCCGGCATCGGGCTGGTCTTGTCGCGGAACTGGACGATGTGGCAGCCGCCGAGCAGGGCGGCTTCGACATCGCGCAGCAGTCGTCCGCCATCGGCGGTATCGGGGGTGA
>DAIMCQ010000114.1:0-12098 GCA_036726285.1 Azonexus sp. | reverse complement strand
CTTAGCCGAGGCTGCGGGACGTGCCATCAACAGCTAATTCCTACAGAGCCAAAAAGAAAGTCCGAATTACTCGACCCAACTCAAATCTCCCTGCCAGCCGGGCCGCTATACTCGCCCGCACTGCAACCCGAAACAGCATCATGACAACACACAATCCGAACTGGCAGCCCGCCCACGCCTATTCCGACATTCTCTTCGACACCGCCGAAGGCATTGCCCGAATCACCATCAATCGCCCGGAACGTCGCAACGCTTTCCGGCCGGAAACGGTCAGCCAACTGATCGATGCCTTTCATCGTGCCCACCATGACAATTCGATCGGAGCGATCATCCTGACCGGCGCCGGCGGCGAGGCATTTTGTGCCGGCGGCGACCAGAAAGTCCGCGGTGACGAAGGCTATATCGATGAGGGTGGCACGCCGCACCTCAACGTGCTTGATCTGCAAATGCAAATCCGGCGCTGCCCGAAGCCGGTCATCGCGATGATTGCCGGCTACGCCATTGGCGGCGGCCATGTCTTGCACCTGGTGTGCGATCTGTCGATTGCTGCCGAGAATGCCCGCTTCGGCCAGACCGGCCCGCGCGTCGGCAGCTTCGACGCCGGGCTGGGCGCTGGTCTGATGGCCCGTACCATCGGCTTGAAACGGGCCAAGGAAATCTGGCTGCTGTGCCGCCAATACGATGCCGCCACGGCGCTCGACTGGGGCCTGGTCAACGCCGTAGTGCCGCTTGAAAAACTGGAAAGCGAAACCGTTGCCTGGTGCCGCCAGATGCTTGAACTTTCCCCCATGGCCCTGCGCATGATCAAGGCCGGCTTCAATGCCGATACCGACGGACTGGCTGGCATTCAGGAGTTGGCGGGTAACGCTACCGGCCTGTTCTACATGAGCGACGAGGGTCAGGAAGGACGTAATGCCTGGCTGGAACGCCGCCCACCCGATTTTTCGAAATACCGCAAACGGCCTTGAAAATCCATTCGGCCGACTGGCAAGACTACCAACTACCGCTGCATCAGCCTTGGCAAACCAGCCTAGGCATTCTCACCCAGCGCCGAGGTCGTCTGTTACGCCTACAAGATACCGAGGGCCGGATCGGCTGGGGCGACGCCGCCCCCCTGCCGGAATTCGGTATCGATGAAGCGGCGGCAACCGCCTTTGCCGAAGAATGCGCTTATCTTGATCTTTCGGCCCAACGCCTTGATCTCTCATTGAACGCTTGGCTAAGCGGCCATCCGGCAGCACGCAACATCGCCGTCAATGCCAACCTCGGCGCACTATCCGACAAGAGCCCGGCGCAAGCCAGGCAAGCCATTGCTCAGGGCTACCGGATACTCAAGTTCAAGGTCGGGACCGCCCCATTGCTCGATGAAATCAAGGCCCTGAAACAACTCGGCGGCGGGCTGCCAGCGGAAATCAAACTGCGCTTGGACGCCAACAGGGCGTGGTCGATGCAGGAAGCCAGGGACTTTATCGAGTCCTGCCAGAATCTGCCGATTGATGGGCTGGAAGAGCCTTTGCTGAGACCTGACCCCGCTGCGCTCGCCGCATTGCAAGACCAAGTCGACTTCCCGCTGGCCATTGATGAATCCATCGAATTGCTGGCCGAAAAATCCTTCTTCCAACATCCACCAGTCCGCCGCCTGATCCTCAAGCCAGCCCGTCACGGTGGCATGCTGGCTTCGATAGAGATTGCACTACGCGCCTCGGTCGCCGGCATCGAGTGCATTGTCACTTCGGCACTGGAAAGCGCTTGCGGCACACTGGCCTGCGCGCATCTGGCGGCAGCGATTGCCCCGCATTCAGTACATGGCTTGGCTACCAGCGAATGGTTCGCTCACGACACCGGCAGCAGAGCGGAGATTCGCGAAGGCCGCTTCTGTCTACCGACAGTCAGCGGCCTCGGCTTTCAGCCCAATCGCTGAATTACTTTTCGTCTTTTTCCGCCGGATTGAACTGGAATCCGGTGAACATCGTCCGCGTCTGGGTTTGCAGTTGATCCTGCATCGACTGGAACATTTTTTTTGACTGGTCCATATAGGCCGTCATCATGCTTTGCATGGCGGGCTGCTGGAAATTCAGGAACTGGGTCCAGAAATCAGCCTGCAGATGGGTGCTGTCACCCGGGCCATAGACCGAACGCGACTGCTCCTGCAGCTTGTTCTGGAAATCCACGAAGGTCTTCATGTTGTTTTCCAGGTACTTGCCGAGCATGCCCTGCATGGCGCTGCCGTAGAAACGGATGAACCCGGACAGTAGGTCACTCGAGAACATCGGCATACCACCGGTTTCTTCTTCGAGAATGATCTGGAGCAGGATACTGCGGGTCAGATCCTCTCCCGACTTGGCATCCAGCACCTTGAACACCTCGAACTTGAGCACCAAATCCTTGACATCACCGAGGGTGATATACGCACTCGTCTTCGTATCGTAAAGACGACGGTTGGGATATTTCTTGATCAGCCGTACCGGTTCCGACATGCCGCGATCCTTAAATCAGGTTTTAGTGCAGTGCAACATTATAGCCAAAAAAACAGGCGCCCGGAGGCGCCCGTATCTGTTGCGATGCAAAAACTCAGCAATATTTCATACGAGTTCCTGCAACATTCACCGATTACTGGTAGTACAAGCCGCCGTTGATGTTCAGCGTGGCACCGGTGGTGAAGCCGGACAGTTCGTTGGCCAGGAAGGCGACGGCAAAACCGATTTCTTCCGGCTTGGCCAGACGCTTCATCGGCACGGTATCAACGATACCCTTCAGGATGTCCTCACGGATGGCGGTAACCATCTTGGTGGCGACATAGCCCGGGGCAATCACGTTAACCGTGACACCCTTGGTTGCCAGTTCGGCAGCCAGTGCCTTCGAGAAGCCGATCACGCCAGCCTTGGCAGCAGAGTAGTTGGTTTGGCCAGCTTGACCCTTGACGCCGTTAACCGAAGCGATATTGACGATACGACCCCAGCCACGCTCTGCCATCTTGGCGGAAACTTGCTTGGTGACGTTGAACAACGAGGTCAGGTTGGTATTGATGACGGCATCCCAGCCATCCTTTTCCAGCTTGGCGAACATGCGGTCACGGGTGATACCCGCGTTGTTCACCAGGATATCGATCGGGCCAGCCTTGGCTTCGGCATCAGCGACCATCTTGGCGCTGGATTCAAAATCGGAAACATCGCCTGCAACCAGGATGAAATCCTTGAAACCGGCAGCTTCCTGTTCCTTGACCCACTCGTCCGGCTTGTCGAATTCCGGGTGATAGGCGGCGACAACCTTGTGACCAGCCAGCGCCAGTTGTTGAGCGATTGCGGTTCCCAGACCGCCAAGGGCACCGGTAACGAGAGCAACACGTTGCGTCATAGTTTTTTCCTTCCTATTTGTGATACAGCTAAAAAAACACCGGTCAGTACATGTGCTGACCGCCGTTAATCGAGATATTGGCCCCGGTGACGAACGCCGCTTCATCGGAAGCGAGATAGGCAACGAGACCAGCAATTTCTTCCGGCTTGCCCAGTCGGTTGACCGGGATCTGCGGCAATATTTTCGAATCCAGAATTTCCTGCGGGATCGCCGTCACCATTTTTGTACCGATGTAACCCGGCGAAATGGTATTGACGGTAACCCCCTGCTTGGCCACTTCCAGGGCCAGTGCCTTGGTGAAGCCGTGCATCCCCGCCTTGGCCGCCGAATAGTTGGTCTGACCGAAAGCCCCCTTCTGCCCGTTGACCGACGAAACGTTGATCACCCGCCCCCAACGTCGCTCGATCATGCCATCCATGACCTGTTTGGTCATATTGAAGACCGAATCGAGATTGGTATGGATGACCGCATCCCAATCGCCCTTGGTCATTTTCTTGAAGGTCATGTCACGCGTAATACCGGCATTATTGACCAGCACATCAACCGGCCCGACCTCGCCCGCCACGGTTTCGACGCAGCTGCGTGCCGATTCGAAATCGGTCACGTCGCAAGGATAGGCCTTGAAGCCATACCCCATGTTGTTCATCGCCTTTAGCCAGTCCTGAACCTTGGCATTACCCGGCGAATAAGTCGTTACCACCTTGTAACCCAGCGCAGCCAGCTTGATGCAGACCGCCTCGCCAAGCCCCCCCATGCCGCCGGTGACCAGTGCAACTCGCGTCATTGTATTTCCTCCTCCAGAAGATTTATACCGCGCGTTCCCTCACGTAACGACCGGGGGCCGGTTCGATCGGCTTGTATTTTGCATTTCCCGGTTTGCGCGGTGCCCGCTGTTCTCCTGACAACGGTTTCAGCCAGTTGGCCCAGTCATTCCACCAACTGCCCTTTTTCTCTTCTGCGGCCCCCAGCCAGCCATCGGCGTCGACCTTGACGTCCTCATTCACCCAATAGCTGCGCTTGTTCTTGCTGGCGGGATTGATCACGCCGGCAATGTGTCCGGAAGCCCCCAGCACGAAGCGCACCTTGCCACCCAACAAGCGGGTGCTCTGGTAAGCCGACTGCCACGGTACGATATGGTCCTCGCGGGTTGCCAACAGATAAACCGGCATATCGAGCGAACCCAGATCAACCTTGACGCCGCACATTTCAAGTTTGCCTGGCACGCGCAGACTGTTGTCGTGATAGAGATTGCGCATGTACCAGCAGGCGAACGGCCCCGGCAGATTGGTCGAGTCGGAATTCCAGTACAACAAATCGAAAGCCTGTGGTTTCTGGCCCTTCAGGTAGTTGCCGGTCACGTAGTTCCAAACCAGGTCATTGGCGCGCAGGAACGAAAACGTGGTTTGCAGATCACGAGCCGGCAGTAACCCACCTTGGCCAATGCTCGATTCACGCGCCATCAGGCCGTTATCGTCGATGAACAGGCCAATCTCGCCAGTATCGGAAAAATCGAGCAAGGTGGTCAGCAAGGTCAGCGAGGCGGCAACATTTTCGCCGCGTGCCTTCAGTACGGCCAGGGCTGATGAGAGGATGGTTCCGCCGACGCAGAAGCCCAGCGCATTGACCTGCTTGACCTTGATCATGTCGCGAATCACCTTCAAAGCGGCAATCGGACCGCCCTCAAGGTAGTCATCCCAAGTCAGGTGCCCTTGCGCTTCCTGCGGATTACGCCAGGAAACCAGGAAAACCGTATTGCCCTGCTCGACCATGAAGCGGATCAGCGAGTTTTCCGGCTGCAGATCCATGATGTAAAACTTGTTGATGCAAGGCGGCACCACCAGCAGCGGCCGGGTCCCGACTTTCGGCGTCAGCGGCGCATACTGGATCAACTGCATCAGTTCATTTTCGAAGACCACCGCACCTTCGGAGGTGGCAATGTTCTTGCCGACTTCGAACACCGACTCGTCGGTCATCGAGATACGGCCTTTTTCAAAATCCTTGATCAGGTTGTTGATGCCGTCGGTAATACTCTGCCCTTTGGTTTCCAGCGCCCGCTGGATGAACTCGGGGTTGGTTGCGGCAAAGTTGGAAGGCGCCATCGCGTCAACCAGTTGGCGCGCCAGGAAGCGCATGCGATTTTTCGACTTATCGTCGGTTGCCGGTACCAGTTCGACCATTTCCTTGACGAACTGGGTATTGAGCAAATAGGCCTGATGCAGATAATCGTAGATCGGGCTATCGCGCCACTCCGGAGCCGAAAAACGCCGATCGCCAGGTTCCGGTTCAATCTTGAAGGACTCCGCCTGCCCTTGCTGCTTGGCCAGCACAGATTGCCAGAGCGACATCTGCTGATCTGCGAATTGCTTTTGCAGGGCAGTCAGCGCCTGAGGGTCGGCAACGGGAGGTTGCTCCAGGGTCGGATTTCCAGCCTTGCTGAAAAACTCCATGAACTGCTGCGCCATGTTTTGCCCGGCTTGCATGAACTGCAGTGCATTTCCGAGGAAAGCATCGTTATTGTTTGATCCCTGCTGCGCCATGGTTTTCTCTTTGATAGGTCGGGGATAGAGCCATTGGATTCTGCATACCCACCCGAACGCTGTCAATGAATTTGCATGCATAATAATGCGCATGTATATCATCGCCATTGGCTGGCTGTACGTGACACTGCTCGTTGCCGCCAACGAGCCGAGCGTCATCGCCGGCATCATCTCATTTCTGTTCTACGGCTTGATGCCCTGCGCCCTGCTTCTCTGGCTTGGCGGCAGCAAGGCTAGGCGCCAGCGGCGGCGCCATCAGGAGCTACTCGCCAACCAGCGCCTGAACGAGACCGATCGAAGCAATCCCCAGCCCGATCAATAGCACTTGTTGCACGGTAGCCTTCAGCTCCGTCCGCTTGTGCAGACCGGGAATCAAATCCGCCACGGCAACATAGATCATGCTCGCGGCGGCTAACCCGAGCAGTGACGGAATCCATTCGGTCAATTCGGACAGGGCAAAGTAGGCCAGCATGGCTCCCACCAGCGTTGCCAGGCTCGACAGCAGATTGAAGGCCAGCGCCCGCACGCGACTGTAGCCGGAATGCAGCAGGATCAGGTAATCGCCGACTTCCTGCGGAATTTCGTGGGCAATGATGGCCAGCGCGGTAACGATGCCAAGCTGGGTATTCTCGACAAAGGCCGCGGCGATCAGGATGCCATCGACAAAATTGTGGAAGGTATCGCCAACCAGGATGAGCAAGCCGGAACGGCCATGGTCGTGGGCCGGGGCATGCGCGTCATGGGCCTCGCAATGATCGTGGTGGCAATGCCGCCAGAGCACCAACTTCTCCAGGACGAAGAAAACCATGATGCCGAACAACACGGTCGCTGCGATTGTCTTGGGCTCACCATGCTCCAGCGCATGCGGCAGGATTTCCAGGAAGGCCGCGCCCAGCAAGGCGCCAATCGCATAGGAGACCAGCATGCTGATGCGCTGCGTCCCAAAAGCCACGCTGAGTGCCGCTGCCGCCAGCACGCTCAAGGCGCCGCCAGCCAGCGACACGAATAGAATCCAGGAAAGAGTGCTCACTTAATTCTGATACTTGCCGAAAGGCGCGGATTATACGCCTGCCCAAGACAACCCTCCGGGGCAATCCCGTTCAACGGCCTGTCGGCAAGGAGACTGTTTGCGCCTCGGCCAGCAGCCAATCGCGAAAAGCTGCGACTGAATCGCGATCGGCCACGGCCCGTCGCATGACCAGAAAATATGCGTAAGGCGAAGGCACCGACATCCCGAATGGAATAACCAGCCGCCCAGCCGCCACATCGGCAGCGACCAGCGAGGTCAGAGCGAGCGCCACGCCCTGAGCCTCCAGCGCCGCCTCAATAGCCAGCACGGCATTGGAAAAATGCGGCCCTTGCCGGACATCGATTCCCCTCACCCCCGCCTTCGCCAGCCACTCCTGCCAGCTTGGCTGACGTTCTTCATCTTCAATCGTTTCGTCATGAATCAGCACATGCCGCCCCAAATCCTCCGGCACGAGCAATGGCGGCCCCTGTTCCAACAGGCGCGGGCTGCATACCGGCACCCAATCCGGCGCAAAGATCCGTTCAACCAACAACCCTGGGTAGTTGCCCGTGCCATAACGGATGGCCAGCGTACTGGTTGCCGCGCGCAAATCAACCGGTCCGCCATCCCGCTCACGCGTCTGCCCTCGCCGATCCACGGCCTCCGGGCTACTCGACAGACGCAACTTGACATTCGGCCAGGCGGCGGCGAACCGCGGCAAACGCGGTACCAACCAGCGGGCCGCAAACGACGGCGGAGCAGTGACCGTCAACACGCCTTCACCGGGCTGACGAGTGCAATCGACAGCAGCCGCAAAGCAATCGAAGCCTTCGCGCACCTTGGGCAGCATGGCGGCGCCCTGCGGCGTCAGTTCCAGCGCCCGGGTCAGGCGCTGAAAGAGCGGCAGGCCCAAATACTCTTCCAGCGCCTTGATCTGCTGACTGACCGCCGCCGGCGTGACATGCAACTCATCAGCGGCCTTCTTGAAGCTGAGATGGCGGCTGGCTGCTTCGAAAGCGCGCATGGCAGAAAGGGGCGGCAGGCGATAAGTCATTAATGATTAAGATTTTCTAAACCGTTGAATCATAATTTGTCGTTTGTCGCCGAGCAAGCACCTGACTATCTTTGCAACCCAGCCGCCGAAACGGCTATCCCGTCCGATAGTGAAAGGAATACCAGAATGAAACGCACCCTGCTCGTTGCCGCCCTCCTCGCAGTTGCCCTCACCGCCTGCGGCAAGAAGGAAGAAGCAACGACGGCCCTGCCCGCTCCGGCCACACCGCCTGCCCTGCCGGCAGCCACCGTGGAAACCCCGACCGATGCCGCCAAGCCTGCAGAAGGCGCTACCCTGACTGTGCCTGCCGAGGAAAAGCCGGCTGGCGAGAGCAAACCTGCGAACTGATGCGCAGTTGAAGCTGGGCCGGAAACCGACACATTAGATTTTCTTATTCGTCACGTAAAAAAATCTCGTTCGTTGAGTTTTCTGGCTTTTGTTAGATTTGCGCACCGTCTCCTCCAGACCCTTAATGCGCTTTGGATCTGGATTTGAGCCCGCCTCCGTGCGGGCTTTTTTTCGGCCCGCTCGGGGAGACGCTGTTCGATAACGAAAGAGAAGAGGAGAAATAAAATGGACATCAGATCCCGCGTCAACAATGCCGCCATGCGAAGCAAGATCATGTCGGCCGAAGAAGCAGCCCAACTGATCCCGTCCGGCGTCAACGTCGGAATGAGCGGATTCACCGGAGCCGGCTACCCGAAAGCCGTCCCCAGTGCGCTGGCCAAGCGCATCATGGACGCCAACCTGCACGGCCAGAAATTCAAGATCGGCGTGTGGACCGGCGCCTCGACCGCACCCGAACTCGACGGCGCTCTGGCCATGGTCGACGGCATCGAGATGCGCCTGCCCTACCAGTCCGACCCAACCTGCCGCAAACGCATCAATGCCGGCGAGATGGAATACATCGACATCCACCTCTCGCACGTTGCCCAATTCGTCTGGGGTGGCTTCCTCGGCAAGCTCGACGCTGCGGTCGTCGAAGTCGCCGGCATCCTGGAGGACGGTCGCCTGATCCCTTCCTCCTCGGTCGGCAACAACAAGACCTGGCTGGACCAGGCCGACAAAATCATCCTCGAGGTCAATTCCTGGCAAAACCCGGCCCTCGAAGGCATGCACGACATCTACTACGGCACCGCCCTGCCGCCGCACCGCAAACCGATACCGATCTGCAAATCGGACGATCGCATCGGCGAACCCTATTACAAGATTGACCCGAACAAGGTCATCGCCGTCATCGAGACCAACAAGGCCGACCGCAACTCGCCCTTCTCGCCGCCCGACCAGAATTCGCAGAAGATTGCCGGCCACATCCTCGAATTCCTCCAGCACGAAGTAAAGAAAGGCCGCCTGCCGGCCAACCTGCTGCCGCTGCAATCGGGCGTCGGCAACGTCGCCAACGCCGTGATGGCCGGCTTGCAGGATGGTCCGTTCGAGAATCTGACGGCCTACACCGAAGTATTGCAGGACGGCATGCTCGACCTGATCAAGTCGGGCAAGCTGACCTGCGCCTCGGCAACGTCGTTCTCGCTGTCGCCGAAGGCACTGGAAGAACTGAACGCCGATCTGCCGCGCTTCAAGGACAGCATCATCCTGCGCCCGCAGGAGATCTCGAACCATCCGGAAGTCATTCGCCGCCTCGGCGTCATCGCCATGAACGGCCTGATCGAAGCCGACATCTACGGCAACGTCAATTCGACCCACATCATGGGTACCTCGATCATGAACGGCATCGGCGGCTCCGGGGACTTCGCCCGCAACGCCTTCATCTCGATCTTCATGACCCCGTCGAGTGCCAAGGGCGGCAGCATCTCCTGCATCGTGCCGATGGTTTCGCACGTCGATCACACCGAGCATGATGTCCAGGTCGTCGTCACCGAGCAGGGTCTGGCCGACCTGCGCGGCCTGTCGCCAAAGCAGCGCGCCAAGGTGATCATCGACAACTGCGCCCATCCGAACTTCAAGCCGGCGCTGCGCGAATACTACGACCGCGCCCAACGTTACTCGCCGGGCCGCCATACGCCGCACCTGCTCGACGAGGCCTACACCTTCCTGCCCAACTGGGTGGCCAACAAGGCAGCACGCGAAGCCTGGCGCGAGGACTCGCTGGTCCAGGCCGACGCCTGGGCCAAGTAGCAAAAGCCAGGGCTGCCAACCGGCAGCCCTTTTTCCTTCAGTTTTGCGGCAGCATCGCCCTACCTGTGAATCAATCAGCCAGCCAGATCAACGACGCCATACGACCGGTCACACCGTCGCGCCGGTAGGAAAAGAAACGCGCCGGATCACTCACCGTACACAAGTCACCGCCACTGATCGAGGTAACGCCCGCTTGCCGCAGTCGCAGACGAGCCAGCCCATAAATATCTGCCAACCATTTGCCCGGCGCTCCCGGCGCGAAGCAGGCAGCCGCTGTCGGGTCGGCAGCGACAAAAGCAGCTCGCACCTCGTCACCCACCTCGAATTGCTTCGCCCCGATCGCCGGCCCCAGCCAGGCCATCAGGCTTTCCGGCGACACCGACATCTGCACCATCGTCGCCTCCAGCACACCAGCTAGCAAACCCCGCCATCCGGCATGGGCCGCTGCGACTACCGTTCCGGCCCGGTCACAAAACAAGACCGGCAGACAATCGGCCGTCATCACCGCACAAACCCGGCCAGCCCGACTCGCCCAGGCGGCATCGGCCTCCGGAACGGCAGCAAAGTCCTGATTGGCACCCGCTACCGCAACGCCATGAACCTGTTGCAGCCAGAGCGGATCGGCCGGCAAGTGGCGCCGCAATTCGGCGCGATTCGCGACCACCCGCGCCGGATCGTCACCGACGTGGTCGCCAAGATTGAAGCTATCCCAGGGTGCCGGACTGCAACCGCCGCCGCGCAGCGTCTGCAACGCCCGGACATTGGCCGGCGCCGGCCAGTCCGGGATCAGGAAATCAGCCATAACGCAGGCTATCGACCAGATCGCGCATATCTTCGGGCATCGGCACTTCCCACTGCATTTTCAAGCCGGTCAGCGGATGCACCAGCCCCAGACGGGTTGCGTGCAGCGCCTGGCGATGGAAAGGCGGCAATTTGGGATTCGCTTTGCCATAGACCTGATCGCCGACCAAAGGATGATGAATGGCCGCCATATGAACGCGGATCTGATGCGTCCGACCGGTTTCCAGCGAACATTCGACAAAGGTCGTGTAGGTAAAAAGGTCGAGAATCCGGATATTGGTGATCGCCGGCTTGCCGCCGCGGTTCTCCGGCACGATGGCCATCTTGATGCGCTGCACCGGGTGGCGACCGATCGGCTCGTTAACCGTTCCCTCGTGCTTCATCGCGCCGGCCGCCAGGGCCAGATAGACCCGGCGCACGGTGCGCGCCTGCAACTGGCGAACCAGATCGGTTTGTGCCTCGAGGGTCTTGGCCACCACCATCAAGCCGCTGGTGTCCTTGTCCAACCGGTGCACAATACCGGCCCGCGGCACCTGGTCGATGCCCGGCACATGATGGAGCAGCGCATTCATCAAGGTGCCGCTCCAGTTGCCACTTCCCGGGTGCACCACCAGGCCGGCTGGCTTGTTGATGACGAGGATGGTTTCATCTTCAAACACGATATCGAGCGGAATATCCTCCGCTTGCTCGGCCAAGGTGACGTTATCCAGAGGTTCTTCGACCTCAAGGCGCTCGCCGCCCAGCAACTTGCGTTTCGGTTCGCTCTCGGGCTTGCCATCAACCTGGACGCACCCCTCCTTGATCCAGCCTTGCAGGCGGTTGCGGGAATGCTGCGGCAGCAGTTCGGCCAGCACCTGATCAAGCCGCCGACCGTAGCTGGCGTCAGGAACCGTCAGGTGGAGCGGCTCAGTTCGGCTATAATCGCCGGTATCTTCAATAGGATCATTCATGATGCGAAGTTTACCCGCATTCCAGTCTTTCCCTGCTCTCTTCCGCCTGCTGTTGGCACTTTTCATTGCCGCGCTGGTTGCCGGATGCAGCTCCCTGGGAAATACGCCGGACGAAACAGTCGGCTGGTCCGCCAGCAAGCTGTATTCCGAGGCCAAGGATGCACAGGCCGATGGCACCTGGGACAAGGCCGCGAAATATCTCGAAAAACTCGAATCGCGTTTTCCCTATGGACGGTTTGCCCAACAGGCGCAACTCG
>DAIMCQ010000113.1:0-12115 GCA_036726285.1 Azonexus sp. | reverse complement strand
ATACGACTGCATGCGCTTCCATACAGCCAGAACTATCGATCAGTTTCCTTGCTTTTTGGGGGAGTCCATATACGAAGTGTTAGCCATGTCGCCTCCGTAGCGCCCTGAACAGCGGAAATACTGCTGTGGCGAACAAAAAGGCAACATTGCCCGGGCTAGTCAAAAATAGGGGGAGTGAAGCAACGCTTTCTCCTGCAATGAGCGTAGAGATAAGCACTCCACCAAACAGGACAACCAAAAAAAGCCCCCACCCTTTGAGAAAGACGTCGGTCGATAAACGGGTAAGTGCATACCCCGCGACCAAACCAAGCACGATGTTAGGCACCAGAATGGATGTCCAAGCGAATAATGCGTTTGGCCGCTCAGGGCTACCAGCGAGCTGATAAATGCCAAAAATCATATTTGCAACGGCAAATGTCCACCAGAACGGAGCAGACAAGCCCAGAAGAACAATCGCAAACGTGCGCAAGTGAGGTTGGTTCATTGTGCGGGCTAACGACGCTGTAGAAAAATAGTATTCATCCTGTCATCGTGCCGTGAACCATATGGAATAACAAGATTCAAACCCGGAGTTGAAACCGGGGAGATGCCATGGCCCGCTACGAAGCAATCGACACCAGTCTGAGATTCCTGGCGGTGGATCTGGAGAAACAACACCTGCCGGGCAGTTTCGACCATGCCGAGCATCACCTGCCCGACCACGAATTCGACCTTTCCCTGTTCGACGCCCGCTATCGCAACGACCAGAGCGGCGCCTGTGCCTATCCGCCGGGAATGCTGCTCAAGGTCATTCTCTGCGCTTATGCCTTGGGCGTTGCCAGCAGTCGGGGCATCGAGCGGTTGTGCCGCGAACACCTCACCTTCATCGCTCTATCTGGCGATACCGTGCCGACTTCACCAACCAGGCCGACAAACGCCAAGCTGCTGCGAAGAAAATGCTTGAGCGCCAGCGCGAGAACGACAGCTTGCCCGTCGAACCTGATCTCGCCGAGAAATCCCGGCAACGAGCCGAAAGCCTGCATCGGGAAGCCACCCAGCTCCGCCATTGGCGAGTTGCCAACCCGAAGGACAGAAAGAGCAGCAAAGGTGTCATCAGGAAAAGCAAGCGCACCGCCCCGGAGAGCGCCAAGATGGCCACCGGCAAAGGGGGGATTCAAGGCTATACCGGCGTCGCTGCCGTCGATGCCAAGCACTGGATCATCATCGAAGCCAGGCCCACGGCACCGGTTACTGCCATCCACTACAGCGGAATGCAGCGATTCGCCAATTCAACGGCATGAAAAAGCAAAATGGCGCAGATGAAACCTGCGCCATTTGCCGAAAACAGGATTGGAAGAAGACTTTTTCTACAGCGTCAACGCACATTCACCTCAACCCGGCGATTGCGCGGCTCATCGATTCCGTCCGCCGTCTTGACCAGCAGGTTCCGTTCGCCGTGCGAATCGACGGTGACCCGCTCCGGGCTGAGGTTGGTTTTGCCGATCAACTCGACCACCTGTTGTGCCCGCTTCAAGCCAAGCCGGTAATTGGCCTCGGCATCCCCGGCCGTGTCGGTATGTCCGATCACCGAAATATCCGGCGCCGGACGGCCCTTGATATCGTCGCGAATCCGCGGCAAATCGGCCTGCGATACCGCCATCAACGCGGCTCCGCCGGTTTCGAAGTAAAGCAGGTAGGTTTTGGGCCGAATCGGCCGGGCCGCCAGCGCCGCACCAAAATCCCGCTCGATCTGCGCCGGTTCGACGATGAAGGTCTTGCCGGCCGGTCCGCCCAGCGCCGTCCCTTCGCTCGGGCCTTGCAGCAAGGTCGTTCCGGCCTTGCCGCTGACCTCAACCTTGCCGACCGAACCATCGTCGTCGGGAAGCAAAACCACGTAGGACTTGCTGGCACAGCCGGATAACCCGAGCAGCACCAGCACGGCCAGCGCATGCCAGCAGCCACTTCTTGCCTTGCCTGTCAGTTTGCGCATCATGATTTATTCCTCGGCCACGGCGACGACGAAATGCGTGCCGCGCACGCCGATATTGCCGGTCGGCGTACGCACCGTTACCACCTCCGGCTTGAGCTTGGCGATCATCCCCGAGACATAGTTCAAGGACCCCTTGCGCATATTGACGCCAAGTTTGAAATCGCCCTTGGCCGGGGCATAAAGGAACTCGTCGATGATCAGTTCGGTATCCGGCCCGATCGACAGCATGGTGTTGTCCTTGAGCGTGACGCCGAGACTGCCCGGCTTGCCGGTCCGGAGAATGGCACTCCGTTGCACTGGCGTGCCCGGTACCGCCTTGACCGTCTTGCCGGCGAGCAACACGCTGGCCTCGCCCTCCGCCGTTTTGACAAAGCCGATGATCGAATCATCGGCCACAACGCTACCGGCCATCCCAACCGCAATGACCCCCCCCATCAATAATCGCTTCAGCATCGCAGACCTTTTTCCAGATTATCTTCAAGCAGCGCGGCACCGTCGCCTCCTGCGGCCATCTCTGCCTCCCAAGCCCGAACTTTACCGGATATGGAGCGGGCCGATGTAGCCGGCTGACACCCCCACCGTTCAACCGGCCGAAAAGCACTGCCCGCCGATCCAGGTCCAGGATTGCGCGATGCCGCGGATTCGTAGAATTGCGTTGTTACACCTGTAAGAAGATGTAAAAATAGCTAAAAATCAAATATAAGCACGACGCCTCCGTCGTGCCGGATTCCACATTTTCGAACCCTGGTTGCCGTGAGCAGTATTCATTTCCTTTTCAACGCAATTCGACAGAATCGCAACTGGAAGCTGTCCAGCGTTGTCAGTAGACTGGCTCGCCTCTCCTTGCTCTGTGTTCATCAGCGCAGCCATCGCCGGGTATGCCGCAGCCTGTCGCAGCCCAAGTTGAGCCGGTTCGCCGCCGCTTATCCGCAGACCGCGCTGAAATACCTGAACCACCTGTACCTGGCCAGACGCCTGAGCACCGCAGCGCGCGCCTCGGCCCTGGCACACCATTATCATTATCTGCACGACGCCTTCGAGGCCAAATTTCTCGACCGGTTGTTGCTCGGTCGCCTGAGCCTTTGGGCTGCACCGCCGGCCGATGACGAGTTCGACGTCGCCCTCGGCTTCTCCAACGAGTCGAGACACGAAGGCGAACTGACCCTGTATCTTCGCCATGGCGACCGCGACATCTTTCATCTCGCCTTCTCCATCGTCCCCGCCCCCCTGTTCGGCAGCCAAGGCCGCCATGCCCTCCTGATCACCCGCCTGCAGGGCCGCAACGGTTGCTTCGCCGAAATCCGCCAGTTCACCAAGCAGATGCGGGAAGTCGCGCCACCGGCTCTGCTTTTTGCTGCCCTGAAAGGCATTGCCGAAGCCTTGGCGATCGACGAGATCATCGGCGTCTGCGCCTCCGACCAGATCTACAACCGGCACGCCACCGACGAATTCAGTACGGCCTATGACCAACACTGGCGTGCGCTCGGCGCCGAGCCGCTGCCCTGCGGCTTCTATCGCATTCCTCGCACCACGCCGGAAAAGCCGATCGAATCGATCGTGCCGAAACATCGCCGGCGTACGCTGCTTAAACGTGCGCTCAAGCACGAAATCGCCGAAACGATAAAACAAGCCTTCCTGCATCAGGCCCGCTTCGGCACGCCGCCGCCCGATCCGGCGAGCTTGCCGTCGTACCCGCAGCGCAGCGGCGAGCCTTCGCCAACGGCAAGGACCGTGAGCCCGGCGGCCTCGCCGATCCTGCACGCCCATTGAATCGGTGAGCCGGGCAAGACAACGCAGCGGCAGCTTGGCCGTATACTGGCAAGCCTGAGCAAGCCGCCGGGAGAAACCGGCCTCCATCCTGACTTTCCTGCCATGAAGCGCCGCCCACTCCACTCGCCCCTTCCCTCACTGCGCACGGCCGCTGCGGCCTATCAGACGGCAAGCGTCATCCCGCACTGTGCCGTCTGCGCCAAGCCGTGCTGCCGTCTCGATAAACTGGTGCTCGAAATGACCTGGCAGCAAGTCAAGTTCTTCTGGCGCAGGGAAGATGCCCGCCCGGCCTTCGACCGCAGCCTGGCCGCCGGCCAGGGACCGGCAGAAATCCGCGCCGGCAACGGACGCTACTACGTGCACCAGAAACCCTGTCCGGCCTACGACGACGCCGGCCACCGCTGCAACGCCTACGACCATCCGCTCAAGCCAGTCGGCTGTTCGGATTTTCCGGTTTACCAGGACGCCGGCGATGTCATCGCCGACCTGCGCTGCGAAGCGGTCGATCTCGACGCACTGACCGCCGACCTGAAGCAGGCGGTCGGGCCGGAATACCGCATCGTCCGCAGCGCCGACGAGGAATTTCCCTTCATCGTGACGCTCTCGGCGAAACCGGCCAAGCGCCCAGGAAACCGCTAGCCCGATCAGCCCCTGATCAGGACTACCCCCAGAATCAGGCATGCCGCACCGGCCATCCGGCCGAGCGTCGCCGACTGCTGCGCGACGCCCAGAATGCCGAAATGGTCGAAGGCCAGCGATCCGATCATCTGCCCGACGACAATCAGCGCCAGCGTGGTGGCCGCCCCCAGGCGCGGCACCATCAGGATGGCGATGCCGATGAAGATCGCCCCGAACAGCCCGCCGGTCCAGGTGACCCAGGATGTACCGCCGCTGGCCAGCGTTTCGCTCAGGCGCGGCCCCGGCGCAATCAGCGCGACGGCCAGCATGGCGAGCAGACCGACCAGGTAACTGACCGCCCCTGCCCACCACGGCGATCCGAGATGGACACGCAGGTTGGCGTTCAATATCTGCTGAAGGGCAACGCTCGCACCGGCGAAAACAACCAGCAGGCAGGACAGGGCTTGGGTACTGAAGGACATGAAAGCTCACCAGGAGATGCAGAAGATTCCATTTTGTGGAGTGGCAAGGTATAAGACAAATGCCGATTTTCCCCACCACCCATCTCGTTTCAGCATGCCAAGTCTCCGGCAAATCCAATACTTCCTGACTATCGCCGACCTCGGCGGCTTCACCCAGGCCGCCGCCACCCTGTTTATCGCGCAATCGGCGTTGAGCCGGCAAATCGCCCAACTGGAAGACAAACTGGGCTTCACGCTCTTCGAGCGCGAGCCGCGCGGCGTACGGCTGACGCCCGCCGGATCGGTCTACCGGGAACGCCTGGCCGGCCTTCCCCGGATGCTCGCCGCCGCTGCGGAAGAAGCCCTGCAACTGGCGCGCGGCGAGGCCGGCGTGCTGCGCCTGCTGCACTCCAGCACCATCCCGGCCACCAGCCTGATGCCCTGGCTCGACCGCTTTTCGGCAGCCTGCCCGAAGGCGCGCATCGACCTGGACGGGGCCTCATCCGAAGAGCAGGTTTCCCTGGTCGCAGCCGGCCACGCCGATCTCGGCGTGATCCGCCTGCCCGTGCTACGCCGGGATTCGCGCGTGCGCTTTGTGGAACTGGCGGCCGAGCAGCTCTGGGTCGCCTTTCCAGCCGGACATCCGCTGGCGACACAGGCCAGCGTCACCGTCGCCGCCTTGCGCGACGAACTGTTCGTCTCGGCGGTATATCGCGAACGCGGCGGCCTGGCCCGGGTCGTCACCGATCTCTGCCTGAAGCGCGGCTTTGTCCCCAACACCGCCCGTATCGTTTCGCCCAAGACCTCCATGCTCAACCTGGTCCGCGCCGGCAAGGGCATTGCCATCGTGCCCGAACGGATGACGACGCTGGGCGGCGAAGGGATTGCCTACGTTCCCTTGAGCGACCCCGATGCGCAATCGAATTGCGCGCTGGTACTGCCGCTGCACAGCACGCCCCTGAGCCAGGCCTTTGCCGACATCATGCTCGCCAACGACCGGGCTTCGCGCCCGGCATCCGCCGCCGGACCATAACGGCCAAACCGGCTCAGCGCTTTGCCGAAGCGCGTTTGCCCGGCCGCGCCTTGCTTTCGCCCTCGCCGGCGGCGGCTCGCCCCCCCGCCGGACGGGTCGGGTCGGCGTGTTCCAGCCAGATCAGCGTGTCGATATAGGACATGAAGCCCTGCAGATAATCCGGCGCGATCTCGCGCATGCGTTGCAGGCTACGCAGCACGAGGTGCTGGGAGTTCATCGGGCCGGCATTCTCCGGGGCCTGGGCCAGGGTTTGGGTGAGCTGTTGCTCGGTGCTGAGCTTGGACCACTCGTCGCGGAAATAGGCCACCGACTTGAGTTCAGGCGCCGACACACTGCCGCCGGGCGTAGGGTTTTTGGCTTCGACCGGCCGGCGCTGCCCTGAGGCAGCGGCCGCTGGCGCGCCATGCCGCGCCGCCGGCGGGGCTTGATCGTGGGCCTGCTGACCGATGTAGGCGAGCAGTTCGGCCAGCGGACTGGCGACATTTGCAGCCGAGGGCTCCGGCGCCGGCGGAACCCGGCGGGCAGCGAGTTCGGCCACGGCGGCGTCGATCCGGGTATCGAGCCACTGCCTGATCGCCGCCGGTTGCGTTGCCGCGCGACGGGTCAGCGCGACGAGGTAGGCAAAGCGCACCGGGTCGCGCTCGGCGGCACCGCTGGCGCGCAAGGCGGCAAGCCCGGCCGGGAGATCGAGAGAAGAAGCGGCCAAGCTGCCGGCCGGATCGGCGGCGCTATCGTCCGGCGCACCGTCCTCCGCTATCTCGCCCGGCGTCCCCGTTTCAGCCATTGGCCGCCTTGCCGTTGGTGCTGGATTTGGGCACCGGCGCCATTTCGACGCGGCGGTTACGGGCGCGCCCCTCGGCATCGGTATTGGCCGCCACCGGTTGCTGCGCGCCGAAAGCGGCGGCAAAGATCGACGACGACGGCACGCCGTCCTCGATCAGCGTGCGCGTCACGGTCAGGGCGCGCTGCGCCGACAGCTCCCAGTTGTCGGCGAACTGGCTGTTGCTGCCGCGTACCGGCGTGTCGTCGGTAAAGCCGCTGACCATCAGCATCTGCTCGCTGGCGCCGAGGTAGGCGGCAATCGGCTGCGACAGGCTCTTCAGCAACTGCTTGCCTTCCGGCTGCAACTGGTCGGAGTTGAGCGCAAACAGCACGTTGCCGCTGATGCCGATCTTGCCATTGTTGAGCGTCACCCGGCCGGATGCCAGCGGCCCGGCCAACGCCTTTTCAAGGGCTTCGCGGCGTTGTTCTTCCTGCTGGCGTTTCTGGATTTCGGCTTCCAGGCTGCTGACCAGTTCGAGTTGCACGCCGAGTACGCCGACCAGGATCAGCACGAAGGCGCCGAGCAGGCCCGACATCAGGTCGCCGAAGACAGCCCAGATCGGCGTTTCGTGTTCGACGCCGGCGTCGATCTCTTCCTTGCTCACGCTTCGCCGCTCGCTTCCGCCGGGTTGGCGACACGTTGTAGGTCATCGACCATCTTCTTCTGCGACATGATGCTGAGGTCGATGATTTCCCGCGCCTGGGCAACGTAGTAGGCCAGCTGCTCGTCGCTGCGGGTCAGCGACTTGCTCAGCCCGCCCTCGATGCGCTGCAGCGCCGTCATCATCTTGTCGCTCGATTCGCCGAACAGCTTGACGGCATGGCCGAAGGCCTCGCCCAGGCTGGCCACTTCGAGCGCGCCGCCGCTCAGGCTGGCGCCGACATCGACCAGCTTGCCAGCCTCGCTCTCGACCTTGGCGGCAAACTGGCTGCCGACGCGTTCGAGCAGGTTGGCCGAGGATGCCACCAGCGCATCGATCGCGCTGCGCTGCTCGGTCGAGGCGTGGTTGATGGCATCGAGCAACGCGCCGAGCGTTTCCATGATGCGGGCGCGCTCTTCGAGCAGGCTGTTGTCGCGCGCCATGCTCGCCGACAGCTCGTGGCGCAACTGGCCGATCACCTCGGCGGCGGCCTTGGGCGCTTCGGCGGCGGTCTGCATCAGGCGGGTGACTTCGGCAATGGTCGTTTCGGCCTGCGACCGGGTGGCCGCCACCAGGTCGCGCGCCGTATCGCCCAGGGATTGGGTGATCTGTTGCTGCTGCGCCAGTGTCGCCTGGCCGGCTTGCTGCCATTGCGCCTCCAGCTTGCCGGCCATCGCCGTCAGGGCATCGGTGAAACTGTTCTGGCGGGCCTCTTCGCCGGCCGCCCATTCGCTCTGCCAGGCCGCTTGGGTGGCACGCAGGTCGGCCAGCAGGGCTGCGCTGCGCTGGGCGAAGCTGTCAGCCAGCGTGCTCTGGGTCCGGTCCAGCGCCTGGGTCATGCGGTCGCTGGCCTGCTCGTGCTTGCCGAGGGCGCGGCTCCAGGTATCGGAAACCGCCTGGACGGCACCGTCGAAACGCTGCGCGATGCCGTCGAGCTGGGTGGCAACCTGCTCGGCCAGCGCGCTTTGCTGCGCCTGCGTGGTTTGTGCGAAAGCGGCGTGGCTGCCGGCCAGCTCGCTCTTGAGCGCGGCATGGGTCGCTTCGACCGAGGCGAGCAGCGCCTGCGAACGCTCGCCGAAGGTGTCGGCAAAAGCGATCAGCGTCGTATCGAGGCGCTGGTTCAAGGCAACACTGCTTTGGCTGTGTTCGGCCAGCGCGCCCTGCCAGGTAGTAGCCACCTGGGCCACGGCCTGGTCGAGGCGAGCGGTGACACCATCGAACTGGCTGGCCAGCGCGGCGGCCAGTTGCTGCTGGCTGGCGGCACTGGTTTCGAGCAGCGCCGCATGCTGGCGGGCAGCATCGGCCTGCAACCGGGCCTGGGTGCTTTCAACCGAGGCCAGCAAGCTGGCGGAACGCTGGTCGAAGGTCTCGGCGTAGGCGGTCAATGCGCTGTGCAGTTGCTGGTGCTGGGTATCGGTGGCTTGCTCGTGACGGCTCAGCGCCTGCGTCCAGGTCTCGCTGACGCTGCCGACGGTTTGCGCGAACTGGCCGGCGATACCGGCCAACTGGGCTTCGACGGTGCCGAACAGTTTGTCGTGCAGGCCGCGCGTTTCGCCGGCGATGCCGGCCATGGTGGCGGTGACCACCGGCTGGATGGTTTGCGCCGCCACCGTCGCGCTGTCCTTCAGACTGGCCTTGAGCGACTGATCGACCGACTGGGCGAGATTGCCGTACAGCCCCTTGGCCTCTTCGTGGAAGCGCTGCTGGCCGTTCAGCAGTTGCTCGCCGAGCTGGCGGCTCTGCTCGGCCATCTGGCTCATCATCACATCGAGCTTGCCGACCAGCTCGGGCAGTGCCTGGGCTTGCGCCTGTAGCGCCTTGAAGGTTTCCTGGCGCTGGTAGGTGAGCGAGAAATCGCGCAGCACGCCGGCGATCTTGCTGTCGAGCAACTGCCCGACCTGAACGCGTTCGCGTCGGCAGAGCGCCGAAATCAGCCCGAGCATGGCCGACGTCGCCACCCCGGCCACCGAGGTGCCGAAAGCGACGCCCAGGCCCTTGACCGGCGCGGCCAGCGCCGAGCGGATGGTCGCCAGGTCGGTGGTGCTTTCCAGCGCCAGCACCGCGCCGTTCAGGGTGACGACCATGCCGAGAAAGGTGCCGAGCATGCCGAGCAGGACCAGCAGCCCGACCAGGTAGGGCGTGACGCCCGGCCCGGGCAAGGCGACACGCTCGCCTTCGATGCGCAGGCGTACGGTGTTCTTCAGCGCGGCCGGCACGGCCTGCAGCCATTCGCCGAGGTGGCCGATATCATCCGGGATATTGTCCAGCGCCTTGGCCAGCGCCACGGTATTGGCGTGGAAACGGCGCATTTCGAAGGCACCGGCCAGATAGACCACGGCAATGATGCAGGAGACGGAAAAAGCCAGCGTGTGGCCGCCGATATAGCCGATGGCGACCCAGACAACGGCCAGCAGGCCGAGGATGAAGGCGAAGAGACTGAGATTGCGGTTCATGGCGTTTCGTTTTCGTGGGGTTCGCCGGGGCCGGCCGCCAACGCGGCGATCAGGCCGGCGGCGGGCTTCAGGCGCAGCTCCAGCTCGGCAAGCAGGACCGTTCGGGCATCGTGGCAGAAGGCTTCGAGCCAGCCGCCGGCCTGCGCCCAGGTGGCCGGATCGTCGGCGCCGCCTTCGCTCTGCCGGGCGCAGTGTTCGGCATAGCGCTGCTTGAAGCGCTGGCTGAGCATGATCGGGATATTGCCCAGCAGATTGCGCTCGCGGGTGGAGAGGAATTTTTCAAAGGCGGCATCCAGCTCGGCCAGTTGCCGGCCGGCGGCCGACTGGCCGGCCAACTGCTTGCGGGCATTGGCGCGCAAGGCGGTGATGGCGGCGTTCATGTCGCGCTGATGCGCCAGGTAGTAGCGGTGATAAGGCGAAAAATCGGCGGCGCTTTCCGCCGTTGCATTCGGCAAGGGCGTCGGGAAAGGGATGCGCGCCGGCAGGCCGTCCGGATCGACATGGAACACGCCGTCATGCTCGATGGCCTGGCTCAGGCTGCGCCGGACGCGGGCCAGCTGGGCCGGCAGGCCGTTGTCGACCGGCGGCATGGACGTGCCGCTGCCGGCCTCGGCATTGAGGACCGAATAGAGCGTCAGCGCATCCGAAAAATCCAGCCACTGCCCAAGCCGTTCGCCAAAATCATATTTCGGCACAGGCACTTCCGGGCGGGCGTCGGACAAAACGCGGACGAGGGCGGAGCGATTGAAGGTGGCGCGTTGCAATCCACGCGTCATGATCATGTCCAGATTCGACATCGAAAGGGGACGCAAGGCTACTACATCTTTGCCATACGGTCAGCGCCCTCCGCGAAGCCCCGTGCCAGCAGCGCTGCCGCCGCATCGAACGCCATGCCCGGCTGGCCGCCGGGCATGGCGGACATGATTGAGGCAGGACAACCCAAACCATCGCATCAAGCTGTCGCGAGCAATCAAGCCGGCAATGGCGGAGCGAGAAGTGAAGGCAAGGACAACACCGAAAAATTTATCTATACGAAACCGCTTAACCATGTGATAATGCATCCACTCTGAAACAGAGGCACTGCCCAGACGAACACTTTGGGTGGAGGAGACCAAAATAAACAAGCCCGCCAAGACGGGCTTCTTTTTTGTGCGCCAAATCGAAAGGCGCCGCCGACCGACACCAAGCAAATTTCAGGCAAAAAAAAGCCCGCTCAAGGCGGGCTTAAATCCATTCTTGGAGGAGAAATGGAGGAGACAGGTTCATTGTGCCAGAAAAATGCTGCAGCGCAACAAAAGATTTGTTGCAAAATGTAACCTGCCACCAAACGTCCCCGCCAGCCAACGCAAAACGACATTGACGCATCGCAACATCGGCGAACAAACCGCCTGCGGCATCGATGCAAGACTATCCAACGAGGAGACGCTCATCGTTGACGAATCGGCGTAACCGATCCTTTCGTGGCGACCGATATTATTTCCCCGGAATGCCGGCCTCACATCGGGAACAGCTCTCCCAGGGCAAGCAGTCGCATTCTGGCTCGAACTCAACGAAATCGGCACCGACAATGACTTTGCCGCTCGCACCATGCCGGCGGGTCGCCGCCTTATTCGCGCCTTCATTAGCAGACCCGCCGGTCGACGAAACATCGTGTGGCGTCGGCGACCATTTAGCGCAAAGAGCCAAATCGGCCTTCTCGCCGACGTACCAAACCTTCATTCCGGCATCCCATCGCGCTCCCAGCTTCTTTGCCTGGTCCTTTTCAGCAAAAGGAACCTTCAGATTGAATCGCATATCCTTTTCCATAAACCGCAGATACCCTGCGCCACAGGCGATCATACCGAGCGAGGGATGCGAATCGAAGCAATGCTCCGGCTTCCCATGCGAAATGGCGCACATAAACATAAAGGCACAATCTGTTGCAGACTGTTACTTGAGTTGAGGCGGGGCGGCCGGTATCTTTCACCCATGCGCTGAACCCCAACAGCCTAGGTGGCCGACCTCTCCCCCTCCCTGAAACAGGCCACCTTGAAAGCCCCATACTTCCCCCGGTATGGGGCTTTCGCCTTTCTGGCCCGGGAAAAGCAGCCCTGCGCCAAACGGATTAGCGGTTTCTGCCGGCGCCCTGCTTTGCCCAGTAGGTGAATTCTTCCTCATGGACCTCGATATCGAGATCCATGACCCGGGCCTGCAGTCGGGATTGGGCATCGGCAATGGCCTGATTGTAAACAGCCGGCCCGATCTCCTTGAGGAAAAAGCCGAGCAGGGCACCGGCTTGCAGGCTGCCGATCGGTTCATCCATGTTTTCGTCGAAATAACGCTGAATCGAGGCGATGGCGGTGGCGGCA
>DAIMCQ010000112.1:0-12293 GCA_036726285.1 Azonexus sp. | reverse complement strand
GTCGGTGGCGGCACCGGTACGCAGTTCGCGGCCGATACCGACCTCAGCTACATCGCGAACGCGGATCGCCACCCCTTGCACATTGCCGAGAATGACATTGCGGATGTCCTCGATGCTCCGTACCTGGCCTGGCGCCCGGATCAGATACTGTTCGCCACGCTTCTCGATATAGCCTGCCCCGACGTTGCTGTTGTTGCGGTCGAGAGCGGTTACGACGTCTTGCAACGTCAGCCCATAGGAAGCGAGTTTTTCAGGGCTGGGCGCAACCTGGTATTCCTTGGCAAACCCGCCGATCGAGTTGATTTCGGTAACTCCCGGCACATTGCGCAACTGCGGTTTGATGATCCAATCCTGTATCTCGCGCAAATCGGTCGGTGTATAGGCGCTACCGTCTGGCTTTCTGGCTCCGTCTTCGGTTTCTACGGTCCACAGGTAAATTTCCCCCAAACCTGTCGAAATTGGCCCCGTGGCCGGCGAAATTCCAGCCGGAAGCTTTTCCTTGGCTTCCTGAATACGCTGATTGACCAGTTGGCGAGCGAAATAGATGTCCGTTCCATCCTTGAAAATCACCGTGACTTGGGACAGGCCATAACGCGACAGGGAGCGGGTTTGTTCCAGATGGGGCAATCCGGCCATGACGGTCTCGACCGGATAGGTCACCCGTTGCTCAACCTCCAGTGGTGAATAACCAGGTGCCGCCGTATTAATCTGAACCTGGACGTTAGTGATGTCGGGCACCGCGTCGATCGGCAGGCGCTGGTAGTTGTAGATGCCCAGTACGGCCATGCCAAGCACGGCCAAAATGACCAGCCAGCGGTGCTCGATGGCGAGGCGAATGATGCGTTCAAACATGTTGTTCTCCCCCGCCTCAGTGGCTATGCTCGGCGCTGCCCTTGCCGAGTTCCGATTTCAGGACAAAGCTACCGGCTGCAGCGTATGGCGTTCCAGCCTTCAAACCGCTGAGCACTTCGATCAGCTTGCCGTCAGAACGCCCCAAGGTGACGGGTTGGGCAACAAAGCCGTCAGCCACCTTGATAAAAATAACGCTCTTGTCCCCGATCGTCTGGATTGCTTCGGCCACAACGCTTACCGGGACTTCGGCCTCACCGGAGACCACTTCGACATTAACGAACAAGCCAGGCCGCCAGGCCATCTTTGGGTTGTCCAGGATGACACGCGCCTTGGCCGTACGGGTCTCCTGGCCGAGCAAGGCGCCAACATAGGAGATGCCGCCTTCCGCCTTCGATTCGAATGCAGTCGCCTTGACGACGACCTTTTCGCCGATGCGAACGATGTTCAGATCCTTGGCGGGAACAACGATTTCCGCCCAAACCGTGGACAGGTCGGAAACCGTGAATATGCTGGCATCTTCCTTGACCGCTTCGCCGAGCGCGATGTGCTTTTCCACGACCATGCCATCGAAAGGTGCCCGGATTTCATAGCGGTTGAGGCTTCCCGAAACGCTCGGGCTTGCCCCCAGCGCAATCAGTTTTTGCTGGCTGTTGGCGACGGCAATTTCAGCTTCCCGCAAAACCTGCTGTGCCAGGAGGTAGTCCTGCTCGGCGGAAATTTTTTCTTCCCAGAGCTTTTTTTCCCGCTCGTAGGTCGATTTGGCAAGCGTCAGCCGCTTCTGCGCCGACAACAGTTCGCTGCGCTGCTCGGAGAGTCCGGTACTGGCGATAACTGCCAGTATCTGTCCGCGCTTGACCAATTGCCCAAGGTTGGCCGGGACACTTTCAACGACACCAGCTAACCGCGGCACAACGTGAGCTGTCCGATCTTCATTGAAGCGGATCTCACCCGGCAGTTGTGCCGCTGTTCGGATTTTGGCAGGGGCCGCCTTCTGGATACTGATGGCGGCCGATTTGACCTGCTCATCAGTCAGTTCGATTTTTCCTTCTTCCCTCGTATCGATGAACAGGAACGGTGTATTAGCCATCTTAGCGGTAATAGCTGCTTCAAAGGCATGGGGTTCGGCGATCGGACTGGTACTGATCAGGAAGTCTTGTTCCGCCTTGAAGGCCACTTCCTGCTTTTCTCCGTTCGGCCGCGTCAACGTCACAGAAACCTTAGCTGCTGAAGGGGCCAAGGGCTTGTCCTGTTGGAACAGCCAGACACGAAAATGAGGCTCACCACCTTCTTCAGCCAACAATAACTCCAGGCCAAATCCATCTTCGGTAAACAACTTGCCTCCATGAGAGCCCGTCTTCGGTCCATCCTCATGATGTTCTGCGTCGCTGTGGCCTTTGGCGTGATCATGGCCGTCACCGTCCTGAGCGCCATGATGCTCGGCATCAGCATGCCCCTTGGATTCGGCATGGCTGGCATGCTCACTCTTCTCTGCTGATTGACCCGAAGAGGAAGAACCCAGAATCCAGCCGCCGGTAGCAATGCCCATCGCCAAAATGACAGCGATGGCGATACCTTGTTTTTTGGAAAGGTTAAAAGCGTTCTTGTCGATATTGAATTTCACTGCTTGCTCCTACGGACGACTTGGCATTGGGGACGACATTGAATTGCTGGAGCCCAGTACGCGCTCTAGTTCGGCAGCAGTCCGATGCGCCTCGGACAAACTTCTCAGGTATTGGGCTCTTGCCTGAAAGAAGGTGCGTTGAGCATCCAGGACTTCCAGAAAACTGAATTTCCCAAGCTCGAACCCTTTGCTGGCTGCGTCATAGGCGCTGCGTGCGCCGGGCAGAATTTCGCTTTGTAAGGCTTGCGCTTCAACGACCAGTGACTTCAAGCGTTCCTGGTTTTGTGTGACTTCCGTGCTTAAGCGAACCTCAGTGGCGCTGAACTCATCGCGAGCCTTATCCGCCCGCCGCAGTGCTTCGAGTACATTGCCCTGGTTGCGGTCGAATATCGGGAAGGGGATCGAGACGCCCACGATGGTTTGGTTGCGCCCAAGTTCTTCAACCTTTTTTGAACCCAAGCTGACCGTGACGTTTGGAAACCGCCGAGACCGCTCGACATCGGCAAGCGCTGCAAAACGATCGGTCTCGTGGCGTGCTCGGGTAAGAACCGGGGAGTTGTTCAACCGACGATCGATCTCGTCGGCGGAGAGAATTTCTGGCAGATTGTCGATACGCCCTTCGACCTGTTCAAACCGTGGCGTCTTACTTCCCCAGGTCGCTGCCAGACGATTTCGTGCTGCGACCAAATCCCCTTTGGCTTGATTCAACTCCACCCGTGCAGACGCCCCAGCAACGCGGGCCTTGGTTTCCTCAACGGGAGAAATTTTGCCGGCCGTAACCCGGCGCGATGCAGCTTGGGTAGCGCGTTGGGCGAGGCCGAGCAAATCCTCTGTTTGCAGTACCCGTTCTTGAGCCACCAGGACATCGAAGAAGGCGCCAACGACGCTAGCTCGGATACCCTGACGTTTGGCCACCAAGTCGGCAGCGGCTACATCCCGTCCCCGCTCGGCGGAAACAATCCGTGCAGCACGCCGGCCCCCCAACTCGATTAATTGGCTGATCTGAACGGTTGTGGTTCGGGTCGCCTTATTCTGCGTATCTTCAACCAAGGTTGAAACTTCCGGGTTCGGCAGTATCCCTGCTTGAATCACCGCTCCCTCGACTGCTCGCAATTCATTGGTTGCGGCAGATAGTTCGGGATTGGCCGCTAGCGCGAGATCGATTGCAGCGGAAAGGGTTAAGGTTCCGGTCGGTTCCTTGGCAAGCGCAGGTACGGCTTCGATCAGCGACGGCACATTTTGCGTCTGCGCCCAGAGGTTGGTGCTGGCAATCACCGTAAATCCGAAAAGGGTTCGGACCAGTAAAGCGATAATTGGTTGTTGGCGGTACATCCGATTCTCCGTTGATGAAAGACACATCAGGAAATCGGCGGGGCGCCACACCGCAAGCGGCTTGGCATCGTGCGCAGCTCAAGCTGCGGCAAACAGATATGGGAAAAGTAACCCAATCCCGCCGATCAGGCGGAGATCGACCAGTTGGGACGTTCAGGCAGATCGCTAGGTGGCGACGCCAAGAAATGGGGAGACCACGCGTGATCGGCTACGCCACCAGCAACCTGCTGGGCATTGGCAACACTGGTTAATACTGCAATACAACTGGCATGGCAGACGGCACAATCACTGTCGATACCAGAGAGTTGGCCTTTGGCAGCCTTGGCGCTATCGTCAGCCTGATGTTTGTGCTCGTGGTGACCAAAATGATGCGCAGTAGCTCCTGTTTCATGCTGGCAATAGGTAGCTGCCACCGACCAGGTAATCTGGAGTGACAGTAAGACCAACAGGAAAACGGCAAGCCAACGACGCATGTCAATGATGGTAGCAGAGTGAGAGCAATAGGGATACCAGTGATGTCTTTGCACCGAAGTTGCAAGATTTGTGGCAGATAGCTCGTTTACCTGCCACTCTTCTAGGCAACATTTTTTCTGGTAGGCTAATTAGCCGCCTTGGTAGAGCGCTTCACGCTGCTTTTTTTCTTCCGGTGTCATCTTCAGAGAGGGGGCCGGCGTGTTGTGGTTGAGTTTATCCACATGTTGCCATTTACCATCACGAAGGACATATTCGTGCGGGACAAGCACCCAGCCTTGATCACCGCCAACATATCGATACTGACCATCGGCGCTATTCGGGTTACGTTTAAAGTCCTCAAGCTCCTTTTGGACTTGCTGAGTGGTTTTGTTGCTGGAATCATGCGACGGGTAGTATTTTACCGTTCCGTCGGGCCCGCTATGCATGACCGACTCCGCCAAGGCCTGTCCTGACAGGACCAATCCGGCACAAAGAACAGGGATAGAAAAGACTTGTTTAACGTTCATGATAGGAACTCCTTCATTAAATACCGGTTCATCGGTTTTGATATATGCCGAACAACGGCCTGGCATGGATGAACTATATGAAATGGGCTCTGACAGAATGCCAACAGGAAGTTTACAAATTTGACATCTTTTGCTTCGTGAAGAAATGAAATTACTGGTCGTCGAGGATGAACAAAAGCTTGCGCTGTACTTGCAAAAAGGCTTGGGCACGGCAGGCTTCGTGGTTGATATTGCGCATGATGGGGTAACCGGGCTTCATATGAGCCTGGCGTTCGATTATTCGGCAATTATCCTTGACTCCATGTTGCCGGGAATGGACGGACTTACCCTGCTTGCCGCTTTGCGTACCAAAAAACAGACGCCAGTCTTGATGCTTACAGCCTTGGGCAAGGTGGAGGATCGGGTCACCGGATTGCAAACAGGCGCAGACGATTACCTGGTCAAACCCTTCGCCTTTTCTGAGCTGATTGCACGGATTCAAGGTCTGCTTAGGCGATCAGCACCACATCAAGTGGAGACGCAATCAAACAGGCTGACACTTCATAACCTCGAAATGGATCTGGTGCGCCGCAAGGTCTCCAGGAACGGTCAGCGCGTCGATCTGAGTGCCAAGGAGTTCCTCCTGCTTTCTCTGTTTCTCAGGAAACAAGGCGAGGTGCTGTCACGAACCGAGATTGCCGAGCAGGTTTGGGATATGAACTTCGATAGCAACACCAATGTCGTCGAAGTTTCGATCAAGCGACTTCGCGCCAAAATGGATACGCCCTTCGAGACGCAGTTGCTGCATACCGTACGCGGCATGGGCTATGTCCTCGAACTGCGCGAATGAGACTCAGAACAATGATCAATCCGACGCTGAGCAGTCGCCTCATACGCTGGCTCGCTTCGCTGAGTTTGGGTGTTCTGGGGTGTTTGTGCCTCGGAGTCTTTTTCTCGGTCAAAGCCAACCTTGAAACACAACAGGACCTGCGTCTTGAAAAGCTCAGCACGGCAATTCGGCACCTGTTTGAAGAAACACCGGGACACCTGCAACCGGGGTCGCTTGAACACGACCTTGACGATCTTCTGAAAATCAATCGGGACTCGCATCTCAAGTTAATCGATAGGCTGGGTGAGGCTCGCTTCATCTCGATGCCAAGTGCGTGGCCATCAAAAGCTCGTTTTTATTCGTTTGCACTCCCCGATGAAGCACAGAGGACAGATTTTGCCGTTGCCGAATTGGCACTTGAGACTGCGCCCGATGAAGCGATTCTGGATCGCCTCGCAGCCATCCTCTGGGGGGCTGCGTTGATCGGGAGTGCGGCAATCACGCTGGGCGGCTACCTGATCGTTTATTTTGGACTGGCCCCCATTCGGAAGCTGGCTGAGCAAACGCGCAGTCTCGCAATCCTTTCCCTCGACAAGCGCTTGGAAACAGCGCGAATCCCGGCCGAGTTGCAAGTTCTCGTCGATCAGTTCAACGATTTGCTGAATCGACTGGAAAAAGCCTATCAGCAACTCGAAGGGTTCAATGCCGATGTGGCGCACGAATTGAGAACCCCATTGGCGAACATCATCGCCAGCAGCGAGTTGGCCTTGCGTAGCAACGACAAGGACGAACACCTGCGCGATTGCATCGGTTCGAATCTCGAAGAAATGCACAGGCTGTCGTGCATCGTCAATGACATGCTATTCCTGTCGCAAGCCGACCGGGGTGCTAAAGCTCGGCGGATGCCCGTTCAAAGCCTTGCCCAGCTCTGCGCCGAAGTGGCCGACTACTACGAAGCGGTGCTGATCGAATCTGACCTTCAATGGTCTATCGAAGGCGATGCATCAGGCCAGTACGACGCGGCGCTGCTCCGGCGCGTGCTGTCCAATCTGCTGAATAATGCGGCTCGGTATGCGGATCACGGAAGTTCAATCGTGATTCGTATCGCCGCGGAAACTCATGGACACATCAAGCTCTCGGTGATCAATCGAGGGGAACCGATTTCTGCTGAGAGTCTGCCTCATATCTTCGACCGCTTTTTCCGCGTAGACGCCTCACGTAGCCACGGCCATCAGAATCATGGACTGGGTCTCGCCATCGTTGGCGCGATTGCCCGGATGCATGACGGGGAGGCCTTCGCAAAATCCGCCCATGGTGAGACAGAAATAGGCGTACGACTGGCCTGCTGACGGCCCCGCTGCTTTTGCCGATGCCGACCAACAACGGGTCTTTAGTCTTTGGTTTGCGGTGCAGAGGTTCGCAACATCCGCAGACCGTTGGCGACGACCAGCAGGCTGGCGCCCATGTCGGCAAACACCGCCATCCACATCGTGGCATTTCCGAATACTGCCAGTCCAAGGAACACGACCTTGATCCCAAGAGCCAGGGCAATGTTCTGCCAGAGTACGGCGTGGGTCTGGCGAGACAAGCGTATGGTTTCCGGAATGCGCCGCAGGTCATCGTTCATGATCACCACGTCGGCTGCTTCCATGGCCGTATCGGTCCCGGCAGCACCCATGGCCACGCCGATGTCGGCACGGGCCAGGGCAGGTGCATCGTTGATGCCGTCGCCGGTCATCGCGGTCGGGCCATAGCGAGCCTGCAAATCTTCGATGGCCGCCAGTTTGTCCTCAGGAAGAAGATTTCCCCGGGCGTCGTCGATGCCGGCTTCCTTGGCGATGCTCGCGGCCGTCGCCGCATTGTCGCCGGTCAGCATGACCGAGACGACACCGAGCCGGTGCAGATCGGCCACCGCCTCCCGTGAGCTTTCCTTGATGGTGTCGGCCACCGCAAAAATCGCCAGCACCTGCTGTTCCGTCGCCAGCATGGTGACCGTCCGGCCTCGCGTCTCGTGCACCTGAAGGCGAGCCTCAATTTCTGCACTGCACAGAGCGCGTTCCTCAATCAGGCGATGATTGCCGAGGATCAGCAGTTGGCCGTCGGCACGCGCTTCCACACCCCGTCCGGCAAGGGCGAGAAAATCGGTCAAGCCGTTCTCCGGAAGCCTGAGACCGGTCGCAATCGCTTTTGAGACCGGATGGTCCGAGTGCCCGGCGAGGCTGGCCGCCCAAGCGAGCACCTGGGATTCGGGGATCGTCGAGGGAAGCAGTTCAGTGGCGACCAGACGGGGTTTGCCTTCGGTAATGGTGCCGGTCTTGTCGAGGGCAATGACGCGCAGTTTGCGGGCTTCTTCAAGATAGACGCCGCCCTTGATCAGGATGCCGCGTCGGGCCGCTGCCGCCAGCCCGCTGACGACTGTCACCGGCGTGGCAAGCACCAGCGCGCAGGGGCAAGCGATGACCAGCAGCACCAGAGCCTTGTAGAGCGCCTGCGTCCAGGTCCAGCCGAAGAGCCAAGGCGTCAGAACCGCCACGGCAACCGCAATGGCGAACACGGTCGGGGTGTAGATTGCGGCAAACCGATCCACGAAGCGTTGGGTCGGTGCTTGCGTCCCCTGCGCCTGTTCGACCGCGTGGATGATGCGGGCCAGTGTGGTGTTGTCGGCAGCGGCCGTCACACGGAACTCCAAGATGCCGGTTTCGTTGATCGTGCCGGCGAACACTGGGTCGCCAGCCACCTTGTCAATCGGGATGCTTTCGCCAGTGACCGGCGCCTGATTGACTGCGCTGGTTCCTGCCGTCACCTGACCATCGAGCGGTATCCTGGCACCCGGTTTGACCCGCACACTGGCCTCCAGCTTTACCTCTGCGGCCGGCACTTCCCGCCACGTGCCATCAGCCTGCCGAACTTCCGCCGTCTCCGGCGTCAGGTCGAGCAGGCCCTTGATGGCGTTGCGCGCCCGATCCACGGAACGGGCCTCAATCAGTTCGGCAATGGCATACAAGGCCATGACCATCGCCGCCTCTGGCCACTGTCCAATGAGGAAAGCACCGGTTACGGCCACACCCATCAGCGCGTTCATGTTCAACTGCCCGCGCCGTAATGCCGCCAAACCCTTGCTGTAGGTAGAAATGCCGGACAGCCAGATGGCGACGACGGCCAATGCCATACCGAAGCCCTTGAAAGGCAAGGTGTCGGGCGCGAAGAAATCGAGCGCTTCCGCACCGACGGCAAGGCCCAGCGCCAGAATGCCGCGCCATAGCTCACTGACGCCGACGTTTTTCGTTTCCGCCTGATCTGCCGACACCGCTTTGGGGCTGAACCCCGCCTTGCGGATGGCGGCCAAGGCTGCATCGAGAGCTTCCGTCGTCGCATCTATCGAAATAGTGCGTGCCGACAGTTGGAAACGCAGTGAACGGATGCCTTCGATACCGGCCACCGAACGACGGATGTCATTCTCCTCGTTCGGGCAGTCCATGGTTGGAATCACGAAGACGGGCACACCATCGCTTTGTGTGAGATCGGAGGCTGCCGGGATTTCTGCTACTGCAGAACAGCCGCCCGCACAGCCGCAATGGGCGTTTTCCTGAAGAGGTTTCGGGTGGGGATCAAGACTCATGGCGTTCTCCTTATTATTGTCATTAGAAACCCTTGAGTGACTACAGAGTCAAGCGATTAAAATAAAGAAAATAGTTGGAGCCAAAGTAATGCTTGAGTTCGTCAAAGTTCTGGGATTGTTCGCCATCACCGCGCTGGCCGAGATTATCGGCTGCTACCTGCCGTGGCTGGTGCTGACCCAGCAGCGTCCAGTTTGGCTATTGATCCCCGCCGCCGTCTCCTTGGGGCTGTTTGCGTGGCTACTTACCCTGCACCCAGGTGCCGCCGGGCGAATCTACGCCGCCTACGGTGGCGTCTACGTGGCGATTGCACTGATTTGGCTGTGGCGGATCGATGGAGTTGTGCCGACCCGATGGGATTTTGTTGGCAGTGCTGTCTCGCTGGCCGGTATGGCGATCATCATGCTCCAACCGGCTCGTCCCGTTTGAACGTCAGGAGGCGAAGATGAAAATCGGCGAACTGGCCCGCCTTGCCGGGACGAATGTGGAAACAATCCGCTATTACGAGCGTGATGGGCTGCTGCCAGTGCCTGCCCGCAGTGAAGGCAATTACCGCATATATGGCGAACCCCATGTCCAGCGACTGTTCTTTATTCGGCGTTGTCGCGGTCTGGACATGACGCTTGATGAAATCCGGGTATTGCTGCACTTCAAGGAGTCACCCCAGGAAAACTGCGCGGATGTGAATCGTCTGCTTGATCGGCACATTGGGCACGTCGCCCAACGGATGCAAGAACTCCAGGAACTGGAGAGGCAACTAAAAGACCTGCGTGAGCGGTGTGGCGAGGCGCGGGATGCTGCCCACTGCGGCATTCTTGACGGCTTGTCTCAAGCGATCATGCCCGGCGAAAAGCCGGCAAGCCATGTACAGGGAACGCATCAACATATCCTGGCACAGGATGATCGAGGCAAACATGGCTGACGATATCGACTTGGCGTGCGACTTTCCGACCGGGAAGCCAAAGCGGAATGGAATCCGATTTATGTAATCTTGCGAACTACCGGCGCACATTAATCTTGCCTTTCATCCCCGCTTCAAAATGACCCGGAACGAGGCAGGCAAAATCGAAACTCCCCGATTTCGCGAATGTCCAGGCAAATTCCGCAGTTTTTCCTGGTTCTACCGACACCGCATTCGGGTCGTCGTGCTCCATCTGCGGGAACTTTGCCATCAGTGCCGCATGTTTCTTCAAATCCGCCGACGTGCCCAGCACAAACTCGTGTTTGACTTGCCCCTGGTTGCGCACAACAAAGCGAATCGTTTCTCCTAGTCTGGTTTTGATGCGCTCGGGTTTGAAACGCATGCTGTCGCCCATGGCCACTTCGACCGTCCGGGTGGCCGCGCTGATCGAAGCCGGTCTGCCGAGGTCGGCGGCATGTTGACCGGATGGCTTGCCCGCCGGCTGTTTGGTCGGAGCGGTGTGGTTTTCATCGCCGTAGGCGGCAAATCCGGATAGGGCCAGCACGGCAAGCAGGGTCAGTGCATAACGATTGGGCATGGGGAGCACCTCTTCAAGTAATTTCAGCTTAGTGGCCGGCATGCTTGCCGGGTTTGCGCACGGTCAGTTCCTGGTTCAATGGTTTCCCGTTCGCCGGCATCGACATTCCTCCGTGACTTGTCGCTCGCGGTGCCTCGGCGACCGGCCCCATCCATTCGGAGGCCTGAGTACCGGCGGGCTGCTTGTACCAGCCGGGGTCGCGATAATCCCCCGGCTTCTGATCGCGGCGCACTTTCAGCATCGAGAACATACCGCCCATTTCGACAGCACCATAGGGCCCTTGGCCGGTCATCATGGGGAGCGTGTTGTCGGGAATCGGCATTTCCATTGCGCCCATGTCCGCCATGCCGCGTTCGCCCATCACCATGTAGTCGGGAATCAGGTCGGTGATCTGCTTGACCACACCCCGATGGTCGACGCCAATCATCGTCGGCACGTCGTGTCCCATGGCATTCATCGTGTGGTGGCTCTTGTGGCAATGGAAGGCCCAATCGCCTTCCTCATCGGCCAGGAATTCGATCTGCCGCATCTGGCCGACCGCGACATCGGTCGTGACCTCCGGCCAGCGGGAACCGATTGGCGTCGGGCCGCCATCGGTGCCACTGACGACGAATTCATGTCCATGCAAGTGCATGGGGTGGTTGGTCATCGTCAGGTTGCCCATGCGGATGCGAACTTTGTCACCTTTGCGGACGTTCAGCGAATCGATGCCCGGGAAAGCCCGGCTGTTCCAGGTCCAGAGATTGAAATCGAGCATGGTATTGACCTTCGGCGTGTAGCTACCTGGATCAATGTCGTAGGCATTTAACAGAAAGCAGAAATCCCGCTCGACTTCCTCAATGAGAGGATGCTTGTTCTTCGGGTGGGTGATCCAGAAACCCATCATGCCCATGGCCATCTGGGTCATCTCGTCGGCATGCGGGTGATACATGAAGGTACACGGTCGACGCACAACGAACTCGTAAATGAAGGTCTTGCCGACCGGAATCTGCTTCTGATTGAGGCCGCCCACCCCATCCATACCATTCGGGAGGCGCTGGCCGTGCCAGTGAATGGTCGTGTGCTCCGGCAACCGATTGGTCACAAAGATGCGCACCCGGTCGCCTTCGACCACCTCAATGGTCGGGCCGGGGCTTTGTCCGTTGTAGCCCCACAGATGGGCTTTCATGCCCGGGGCGATTTCGCGAACGACGGGTTCGGCGACGAGATGGAATTCCTTGACGCCATTGTTCATCCGCCACGGCAAGGTCCAGCCGTTGAGGGTTACCACCGGGTTGTAAGGACGCCCGTTGGGCGGCTGGAGCGGCGGCATGGTGTCCGGTTTGTCCATCGTTACCAGTTCGGGCAGCGCCGCCATGGCGACGGAACTGACCGAAGCGGCGGCGACGGCACCGCCGGCCATGCCGATATTTTTGAAAAATTCGCGGCGAGAAGTCATGGTCGAATCCTTTGCGCTCAGTGGTCGGCCCGACCGGTAGCCGTGACGGTGGCGCGGGCCGCCGTGTTCAGTGAGGGTTTGCCGATCATCGAAATCTGCAGATCGCCCTCTGCAATGCAGAAGTCTCGCAACGTCTCGATATAGCT
>DAIMCQ010000111.1:0-12448 GCA_036726285.1 Azonexus sp. | reverse complement strand
GCTGCAGGAAGCCGAAGGTCTCGCCAATGAAGGCCTCGTCGTCATCCAGCCCGCTGCGCAAGCCGAGCTTGGCACGCATCAACTGCTCGAACCTGCCCTCGAACGCCGCGCCGTAATGTTCGTCCACCGCCGACTTGGCCAGCGCCGGCCGGCCGATCAACGGCAGCAGGGCGTCGGCCAGCCGGTACAGGTTCCACTGCGCGACATGCGGCTGGTTGCGGTAGGCGTAACGCCCCTGGTGGTCGGAATGGTTGCAGATATGCCCCGGATCGAAGGCTTCCATGAAACCGAAGGGACCGTAATCCAGGGTCAGACCGAGAATCGACATGTTGTCGGTGTTCATCACGCCATGCATGAAGCCGACCGCCATCCAGTGCGCCATCAGCTCGCCGGTTCGGCGCGCTACATCGGCCAGCAGTTCGGCATAAGGGTTGGCGGCAGCCCGGCATTCGGGCCGGAAGGTATCGATGACATAGTCGGCCAGCTGGCGCAATTCGACCAGCCGGTCGCGCGACGCCCAATGCTCGAAGGAGCCGAAGCGGACAAAGCCGGGCGCGACGCGAGCGACGACGGCGGCGGTCTCGATGCTTTCGCGGCGTACCGGGTAATCGGCGCCGATCACGCACAGCGCCCGCGTCGTCGGGATGCCAAGGCCGGCCATCGCTTCCGAGCAGAGGTACTCGCGGATCGACGAGCGCAGCACGGCACGGCCGTCGGCGCCACGCGAGTAGGGCGTCCGGCCCGCCCCCTTGAGCTGGATTTCCCAGTGGCCGCGATCATTGCGCAGGCCACCCAGCAGGTGCGCCCGGCCATCGCCCAGCTGGCCGGCCCAGACGCCAAACTGGTGACCGGAATAGACCGCGGCGAGCGGCGCCGAACCAGGCAGCAGCTGGTTGCCGGCAAAGGTTTCGGCAAAAGCCGGGCTGGCCAGGAAGTCGGCCGGCAAGCCGAGCAATTCGGCCACTTCCGGGCTGACCCCGACGACGTAGGGATCGGGCAGGGGTTGCGGCAGCAACCGGGTGTAAAACGCCTCGGGCAACGCCGCAAAGCTGTTGTCGAAGACGGGGAATTCGAGAGGCAGGGCTTCCGGGGCGTTCATGTCGGGTTTCCGGCAAAAAGTCAGAGGGTTCCGGCCCGCAGCAAGCGGCGTGCCGAACTCAGCCATTGAGAGCGTCAAATCGGCGAAAGGTTCGCCTCGACAGGCATCGGCGGGAGCAGCTGGCGCCATTTGGCCGGCTGCGGGCAGTCGGCTACACTGCGCCGATGCGTCGCTATCCCTTCTCCTTTGTCGCCCTCACCACGCTCGGCATCCTCTGCGCCATTCCCGGCGCCTTCAGCCTGGCCGGATTCGGCGCCCTGCTGCACCCAATACTCGACGACCCGATGGCCGGCCTCGCCTTCATCGTTTCGGCCATCGCCCTGATCGGCTCCGGCGCCTTTCCGCTGGTCATCGCCAAACTCAAGGAGGGCGGCTGAACCGCCCCCGTCACGGAGACCCCATGTCACTTGTCAGCTATGAAGTCAGCGAAGGCATCGCCAGCCTGACCATGAACCGGCCGCAGTCGCTCAATGCCCTCAACGACGGCATGATCGATGCGCTGCAGGCCGCCACCAGCCGGGCCGCCAGCGATCCCGAAGTGCGCGTCGTGCTGCTCAAGACCAGCGGCGAACATTTCATGGCCGGCGGCGACCTGAAATGGTTCGGCGAGGAAATCGCCGGCCGCGATGCAGCGACGATCGAAGCCCGGATGCAGGAAACCCTGGCCCGGGTGCACCAGACGACGCTCAACATTCGCCACATGGAAAAACCGGTGATTGCCGCCGTGCGCGGTGCCACCGCCGGCTACGGCGTCTCCCTGATGCTGGCCTGCGACTTCGCGCTGGCCGCCGAAAGCGCCTACTTCACGCTGGCTTACTGCCACATTGCACTGTCGCCGGATGGCGGTTCGACCTGGGCGCTGCCACGTCTGGTCGGGCTGAAGAAAGCGACCGAAATCGCCTTGCTCGGCGACCGCTTCGATGCCGCCACCGCCGCCACGCTCGGCCTGGTCAATCGCGCCGTGCCGGCCGATACGCTGGACGAGGAATGCCTGGCCCTGGCCACCCGGCTCAAGCGCGGCCCGGCCAAGGCCCTGGCGCGCACCAAGGCGCTGCTCAACCAGTCGTTTTCGAGCTCGCTGGAAGCGCAACTGGCGGCCGAGCAGGCCAATTTTGCCCGCTGTGCCGCCGAACCGGATTTTGCCGAAGGCCTGCAGGCCTTCGCCGAGAAACGCAAGCCGCGTTTCTGCTGAGCGCCGGGGCTGAACTTTCGCCCGGGCGCCCGGCTCAGGCCTGGCGCATCAGCCGCCAGTACTGGATCTTGAGCATCGCGGCGGCGCCGCCGACGATGGCCAGGAAGGTCAGCATCGACCCCACGGCCAGCGTCGAAAAGCCGCTGATGCCCTGACCGACCGTGCAGCCCATCGCGGTCACCCCGCCAAAACCCATCAGCGCGGCGCCGAGCAGGTGGTTGGCGGTATCTTCCAGACCGGCAAAGCCCTCCCAGCGGAAGCGCCCCGTCAGCACGGCCCAGCTGGCCGAACCGGCAATTACGCCGAGCAGCGAGGCAATGCCGAAGCTCAGCTTGCGGCTGCTATCCGACCACAGCAACAGCAGATCCAGCGTATAGGCCTGCGGCGCGACGAAAGTCAGCGCTTCCATGCGACCGCTGTTGGTGGTCAGGAAAGCCTCTTCCAGCGTTTCCGGATGTTCGGCCAGGTAGCCGACATGGCCGCTGACATACCAGGCCGCAACAACGCACAGGCCGATGCCGAGGCCGCCCAGCAGGTTCTCCACGTTCCAGAAATCCCGCTGCGCCAGGCAGAAGGCGAGCAGGCCGCCGCCCAGCCCGAGCACCGGCAGCCAGAAAGCGACTGGCGCCGACCAGCCGGCGGTGACCAGCAGCGCCGGCAGATCCTGCCCGCCGGCCAGTGTCAGGGCGACGCGGTCGAGGCCATTGACCCGCCAGGCGGCAAAGACGCCGCGCAGGGTCATGTAGGCGACCAGGCCGAGGACGAGAAAGACGACCAGCGATTTGAGACTGCCGCCGCCGATGCGGATCAGCGTCTTGCCGCCGCAGCCGGAGGCCAGCACCATGCCGATGCCGAAGAGCAGGCCGCCGACGATATTCGACAGCCAGGTGAAATTCGGCGTGCGATAGATCGACTTGCCGAGATCAATCAGCCCGGCGGCATGCAAGGCCGCCGAACCGAGGATGGCGACGGCGATGGCGAGCAGCCACATGCGCATGCGCCGCCAGTCGCCCATATTGACGATGTCGGCAACCGCCCCCATGGTGCAGAAATGGCTTTTCTGGGCGATCAGCCCGAAGGCGAAGGAAACGGCAAAGGCCAGCCAGAGAACCGTGCCGGCCGTTGCCCCGGTCTCCATGTTCAGGCGGCGTAAGCCGTCGGATCGGCGACGCCGGCCGCGGCAAAGCCCTCGGCACGCAGGCGGCAGGAGTCGCACTGGCCGCAGGCCCGGCCCTGCGCATCCGCCTGGTAGCAGGAGACGGTCAGGCCATAATCGACCCCCAGGGCGGTGCCGGTACGGATGATGTCGGCCTTCGACATGTCGATCAGCGGTGCATGGATCGACAGCTTGACGCCCTCCACCCCGGACTTGGTCGCCAGATTGGCCATTTTCTCGAAGGCAGCGATGTATTCCGGACGGCAGTCCGGATAACCGGAGTAATCGACCGCGTTGACCCCGACGAAGATGTCGCGGCTACCGAGCACTTCCGCCCAGGCCAGGGCGAGCGACAGCATGATGGTGTTGCGCGCCGGCACATAGGTGACCGGAATGCCCGGCTGGACGCCGCCGGTCGGCACCGCAATGGTGGTATCGGTGAGCGCCGAACCGCCGAACTGGGCGAGGCCGAAATTGATCACGCGATGCTCGGCCGCCCCCAGCGCCTTGACGACGCGCTCGGCCGCCTGCAACTCGGCGTTATGGCGCTGGCCGTAATCGAAGGACAGGCAGTAGCAATCGAAGCCCTGGCTGCGGGCCAGAGCAAGGCAGGTGGCGGAATCGAGTCCACCGGACAGGAGAACGACAGCAGGCTTTTTCATGGGGCGCGAATATACCCGAAAAACGACTTGGACTCAGCCGGTATCTGCTTGTTCCTGCGCTACAATTTGCCGCCTGGCTCCACTCTGGAGACGTCGCCGCAGCATGCTTGGCCGAGCGTTGCGCAGGCATCGCCGAAGGACATTTTCGGCACATTGCGCACGTCCCGAAGCACATCTGATGAAATGAGGAAAATCGACCGGAAAGCCTTCTCGCCATTTTCCTGCTGGCCATTCCGTTCGCTCTGGCCGGTACGCTCTGGCGTATCGGACAATTGCTTCGCGGCAAACTGGCCGAATCCGGCTGGCGACGCTGGCTACGCATCGCATTGAGTCTGGCACACCTGGCCTGCGCTGGCGGTCTGTTGCTCATGACTGCCCGCTGTATCTGGCCGCATCACTGCGGCGAAGGCTTTGCCGCCGGTTTTGCCGCCGGCGCAGTCGGCGTCATGGGGGCCTTGTGGGCCCTCGCCTGGCTGCTCAGCGAAGGTTTGATGCTGCTTTTCAGTCGTCCGCCATCGGAAGACGACTAAACAAGAAAGCAGGCCGGACGATTCGGCCGCTTAGATGATCCAGTCAGTGGGCCCGTTGGCGGGCGAAAATTGTCCAAGGCTGCGCTCGAACTCGTCGAACGGCACTGGCCGGCCAAACAGGTAGCCCTGAAAATAGGTACACCCGTGCTCAAGCAGGTAGGCGTACTGCTCGGCGGTTTCAACCCCTTCGGCCACGACATGCAGACGCAGCGCATTGCCCATGGCAACGATGGCACGAACAATGGCAGCATCATCCGGATCGGTCGTGATATCGCGGATGAAGGATCGGTCAACCTTCAACTGGTTGAACGGGAAACGCTTCAGGTAAGACAGCGAAGCGTAGCCGGTGCCAAAATCATCAAGCGAAAAGCGTACGCCGATCCGGCGTAATGCCTGCATTTTGGCCACCGCCGCCTCAACGTTGTCCATCAGCAAGCTTTCGGTCAACTCGATCTTCAGACAGCCGGGATTGACGTTGTGGCGTGCCAGCGCCAGGCAAACCTGCTCGACGAAGTCCGGTTGACGGAACTGGCGGGCACTGACGTTGACCGCCATGTGCAGATTGGCTGCCCGCGGATCCTTGCTCCAGCGCTGCAGTTGAAGACAGGCCTGGTCGAGGACCCAGTTCCCGATCGCCACGATCAAGCCGGTTTCTTCGGCCAGCGGGATGAAGTCGGCCGGCGCCACCATCGCCCCGGACGGCTGAAGCCAGCGAATCAGTGCTTCGGCGCCGACCAGTTGGCGGGCGGCATTCAATTGCGGCTGCACATACAACCGCAGTTCGCCGCGCGCCAGGGCCTGATGCAATCGCGATTCCATCGCCGCACGGGCATCCAGCGCGGTCTGCATCGCATCATCGAAGAAGCGGATGGCATTCCGCCCGGCATCCTTGGCCTTGTACAAGGCAATGTCGGCCTGCTTGAGCAATGCCTCGGTTGTCTTGTCGGAGGTGCAGAACAGGCTGATGCCGATACTGGCCGAATGGAAGTGCTGGGTATCGCCAACCACGACGTAGGGACGGTTCAGGCTGAGACGAATTTTTTCGGCCACCGCTTCGGCCTGGATAGCGGCAAACTCGCCTTCAGCCCCCAGGTTCTCCAGCATGACGATGAATTCATCGCCTCCTTGGCGGGCGGCCGTGTCGCCTTCGCGATTGCATTCGCGCAGACGGCGGGCGACCTCGACCAGCAAACGGTCGCCAACATCGTGACCGAGCGTGTCATTGAGGTTCTTGAAATGATCGAGATCGATGATCAGCAAAGCGCCATATTGCAGACTACGCTTGGTGGTCAATCTGGCCTGACCGAGCCGGCTGAGCAGCAGCCGGCGATTCGGCAGGGCGGTCAAGGGATCGTAGAAGGCGAGATTCTGGATCTCGCTTTCCGCCAGCTTGAGATCGGTGATGTCGGAAAAGGTGCTGACGTAGTGCGTCAATTCGCCGGCATCGTTTCTCACCGCACTGATCGTCAGCCATTCCGGATAAATCCCGCCGCATTTCCGACGATTCCAGATCTCGCCCTGCCAACTGCCGGTCGTCGCCAGGGAATCCCACATCTGCCGGTAAAAGGCATCATCCTGGCGCCCCGATTTCAGGATCGATGGTTTCAGGCCAATCGCCTCTTCCGCCGCATACCCGGTCAGCATCGTAAACGCTGGATTGACCCGCAGAATATGCTGCTGCGCATCCGTCACCATGATCGCCGCCTGAGACTCGAAAGCCAGTGCCGCAATCTGCAAATCCTCGTTGAGGTGCTGCCGTCCGCGCTGGTCGCTGGCAACACCGACGTAGCCAATCAATTGCCGTTCGCTATCGTGCAACGGAGCAACCCACAGGCAGACGGGAATTCGGCTGCCATCCTTGCAGACGTAAGTCCACTCCTGGACATCATGCGTCGCCTGACTCAGGCGGGCGACGAAAACATCGAAGCCGGCGACTACCGGACGTTGCAACTCGCGTGACAACAAGCTCGCGCGCGCCTCGATTTCTTCATCAAGATGAAATATCGAAGCAACGTGGCGGCCGACCACTTCTTCCCAGCTATAGCCAAGCAGGCGCTGCGTCGACGGATTGAAATAGACCACCGTTCCATCGATGTCGGTCGCGATGACGGCTGGCACGGAACTCTCAAGGATGGCGTGCTGAATCTCGCACAGCTCAGTCAAAGGCTTTCCGCCAAAGCCGACACCGATATTTGCACATCCGTAAAATGGAGGCATATCGGCCATGGCTCAGTCCTTTACGGACATGCCAGAGGGCTGGAAATCGCATTTCCCAGCAAAAATCGAACGATTAAATATATTGCCTGGCATTTCCTCCCCCCTGAAGAAAATGTTGAGCCTTGACGGCGGCCCCGAATGACTGCTTAGTAAGCAATTCTGCAGAGTCTAGCCTAGCCAAATCCCTCTCGCAAGGCGGGATTCGGGCTTTTTACACTAGGAAAATTCCGACTGGAAAGCAATAAATGCCCAGAACGGCAATCGAATCACGTTCTGGTCAACAAACCGAATTCGCGTTCGAGCAAGGCCTCGTCCCCCAGGTTGAGAGCAACCAGACGACGCAAATGGGTAATGCTGTCCAGGTCGATCTCCCGGCAGGCAAGTCCCCAGAGGCCGCTCTGACTATGAACCAGAGTAGATTCCATGCGAATGGTGGCACCCGATTCATCAAGCCGGATGCGCAGAGTGCATTTGCTGCCAAGATTGGCAAAAAGCTGACTGGCCGGGCGGATCAAGGCGCCCTTGAGCGAGAGATCGAGCACTTCGACGGGATATTCGCCGGTCGGAAGAAACAGACGGGCTTCGCTTTCGAAGCGAATCCGGGAAAACTGGCGTCGATTGCTGGTCATGATCATCTCCTCCTTATTTTCCCTGCATGTTACCCCAAAGCAGCTTGTGCAATTGCATCTGGAAACGGACGTTGAGCCCGTCTTCGAGGATCCAGGCGGCCAGCTCGGCGGCTTCGACCAGCCCTTGCGCCGGCGAGAACAGGACCGGGCAGAGACGATCCAGTTGATGCTGATGCAAGGCCTGACGCGCCCATTCGTAATCGTCGCGCGAGGCGATGATGATCTTGATCTCGTCGCGGCCGTTCAGGCTGCTCAGGTTTTCCCAGCGATTCTTGTCGACCTCGCCCGAGCCGGGCGCCTTGAGGTCCATGATGCGCGATACCCTGGAGTCCACCCCGGCGATGTCGATTGCTCCGGAGGTTTCCAGCGAAACGTCGTAGCCGGCATCGCACAGGGCCTTGAGCAGGGGCAAACACTCCTTTTGCGACAGCGGCTCGCCACCGGTCACGCAAACCTGGCGGGCCGGATACTTGGTCACCTCGGCCAGTACCGATTCAATGCTTGCCGCTTCGCCCCCGGTGAAGCTGTAGGTCGTGTCGCACCAGACGCAGCGCAAAGGGCAGCCGGTGAGGCGGACAAAGACCGTGGGCAGACCGACGCGCGAGGCCTCGCCTTGCAGGGAATAAAAAATTTCGGTGATTCTCAGGGCCACGACGCTAACTCTCGGAGACGGCCTGCCGGCCATGAAGGGATGTCCGGTATGGAAAGCGACGTTCCCGAGCGACGGAAACGCCTTTCCTGACGATGTTTCTACTTCTTTTTCAGGCGCTGCTGTGCCGTATCGGCAGCCGGCGAAGCCGGGTACTTGCTGATCACCGTTTCCAGCGAACGCTTGACGCCGGTGGGGTTCCCCAGCTCCTGCTGGCAGGTGGCGATCGCCAGCCAGGCATCCGGCGCCTTCGGGCTGTCGGCGTACTTGGTGGTGACGATGCTCTGCGCTTCGATCGCCTTCTTGCAATCGCGCTGGGCATACCAGGCATTGCCCAGCCAATACTGGGCATTCGGCGCCAACTGGCTGTCCGGGTATTTCTGCACGAACGCGCCAAAGCCGGCCGCGGCTTCCTTGTACTTGGCCGCCTTGAACTGGTTCAGTGCCGTTTCGTAATCCTGGGTTTCCTTGGCCGGATCGCCTGTCGGCTTGGCCGGAACAGCAACCGGGTCACCCCCGGTATTCGCCGTCGGTGCGCTCTCGAACTTGCGCAAACGGGTATCCAGGTCGAGGTAGAAATCCTGCTGCCGCTTCTTGGCGGTTTCCAACTCGTAATTCAGTGTTTCGATCTGGCCGCGCAGGCGGGCGATCTCTTCGGCCTGGCGCTGGATCTGGCTGGCCAGATCCAGCTGGGCCTTGGCCTGCTGGTCGAACCGCGCCTCGGTCTTGATCTTCAGATCGGATACCTGACGACGTGCTTCCTCATCGTTAAACATGCCAGCCTGGGCCTGAGCAGCACCCAGCATGGCAAGCAGAAACGCGATTCGAACCGGGCGCATGCTTAGAACTCGCCGCGACCGTCTGCTGCCCGGTAGAGGATGTCGGCACGGCGATTTTCCGACCAGGCGGCTTCGTCATGACCGGCATTTTTCGGCTTTTCTTCGCCGAGGCTGACCGATTCAACCTGGTCTTCCTTGGCACCGAGCAGGACCAGCGAACGCTTGACCGCATCCGAACGCTTCTGTCCCAGCGACAGGTTGTATTCGCGGCTGCCGCGCTCGTCGGTATTGCCTTGCAGCAGCACCTTGAAACCGCGGTGATCGACCAGGTACTTGGCGTGGGCAGCGACCAGATCCTTGTATTCGTCCTTGACGTCGTACTTGTCGAGATCGAAGTAGATGCTGCGCTGGGCCAGCTTGCTCTTCGGATCGGTCAGCTCGCGCGGCAGGCCGTTCGCATTGAGGTCACCGGCAACGACCGGTGCGACATTCGTGTTGCTGGCACCGCTACGCGACTCGACGGGAGCGCCACCGTTTTCATCAGGAATCGGGGTCGAGCTGCAACCAACGATCAGGGCCGAAACCAAGGCAGGGATTAAGAGTTTATTCACAACATTCTCCGGTGAGGATTATTGATAGAAAGGGCCCCAAGCCGGTTCTCGCACGTCACCTGCGGCAACCGAGAGGCGTTGTTTGATCCTGCCATCGCTGGAAACAGCCGATAGTACGCCGCGCCCGCCGACTTCCGTGGCGATCAGGATCATGCGGCTATTGGGGGCAAAACTGGGAGATTCGTCCTTGTGCGAGTCGGTCAGGACTTGCACCTGGCGCGTTGCCAAGTCGAGTGCGGCAAGCTGGAATCGACCTTCGCGACGCGTAATGAAGACCAGCATCTTGCCATCCGGCGACGGCCGCGGCGAGACGTTGTAGCTGCCTTCGAAACTGACCCGGCGGGCTTCGCCGCCGTTTGCCGCAACCTGATAGATTTGCGGGCTGCCGCCACGGTCGGAAGTGAAATAAATCGAGCCGCCATCCGGCGCGTAACGCGGCTCGGTGTCGATGCCGGCCGACTGGGTCAGGCGCTGCAAGCCGCCGCCATCGGCGTTAACCGAATAAATCTGCGAATTGCCGTCCTTGGACAACACGACCGCCAATTTGCGGCCATCCGGCGACCAGGCCGGCGCCGAATTGGAGCCCTTGAAATTGGCGACGATGTGACGCTGGCCCGAGGCAATCGAATGCACGTAGATCACCGGCTTCTTTTTCTCGAAGGAGACATAGGCCAGCTTGCTGCCATCCGGCGACCAGACCGGCGAAATGATCGGCTCGCTCGAAGTCAGCGCCGTCGCCGCGCCCTGGCCGTCGGCATCGGCGATCTGCAGTAGGAACTGGCCGCGGGCCTTGACGACATAGGCAATACGGGTCGAGAAGACGCCCTTTTCACCGGTCAACTTTTCGTAGATGTAGTCGGCGATGCGATGCCCGGCGGCGCGCAGCATCTCGTTGCTGGTGACATAGGCAGCCCCGCCCAGCGACACCGCCTTCTGTGTGTCGTAAACGCGGAAACGGGCTTCCATACGACCATCCGGGCTCCGTCCGATACTGCCGGCAGCCAGGGCATCGGCCCCTTTGCCGCGCCAGTCGGCGTGATTGATCGCCGTGTTCTCGTCCAGTGCGGCACCGGTCGTATCAACCAGCTTGAACAGGCCGCTGCGTTCGAGGTCGGAACGGACCGTCGCGGAAATGATGCGTGACGCCGTGCCATCGCCAAGGAAATCAGCCACTGCAACCGGAATACGGCTGGCGCCGGCGCCGGTGATTTCAATCGACAACTGTGCTTGCGCCAGGGCACTGAGGCTGAGGGCGCAAGCCAGGAAGAGGCGGCGTGAAAATTTATGCATATCGTTTATATTCAATTAGTTTCGCGCAATTTTACTCTTCAAACGGCTTGTATTTGATTTCAAGTTCACGCTTGAACAGCGAAGGATCATCCGGTTTGGGCAGGGGTGACGATTTTCGAATCGCTCGCTCGATGGCGGCATCCAGTCCGGGATTGCCGCTGCTCCGTTTCAATCGAACCTCGAGGACTTCGCCCGAGGGCAGTTGATTGACTTCGAAAACGGCTTCCGGATTCCCCTGGATACCCGGTGGCAGCACGATATTGCCGCGAATCTTGCCGCGAATCTTGGCTGCATAATCAGCCAAACCACGCTTGTTCGACGAGGCGCGCTGCTCGGCTTCAGCGGCAGCGGCGTTGGCCATCTGCTGGGCCGAGGCGGTGGCCTTGGCGGTAGACTTCAACTGGTTCGTTTCTTTGGCCAATTCCTTGTCGAAATCGAATTTCGGCTGCGGCTTGGCCTCCGGTTTCGGCGGCTCGGGCTTTTTCGGTTCCGGTTTCTTGGGTTCGGGCTTGGGCGGTTCGGGTTTGGGCTCCGGCTTTTTCGGCTCGGGCTTCTTTTCTTCCTTCTTGACCACGATCTCGGGCTTGTGAGCCGGCACGGGTTCCGGCTTCGGCTCGACCCTGGGGATCGGCTTCGGTTCGTGCTTGACCTCCGGTTCCGGCGGCGGCGGCGGGGGCGGCGGCACGTAAGTCGCCGGCGTCGGCGTAGCCGACCACAGTTCGACCTCCATCACCTCCGGCTTGCTGCTCTTCCATTGCACACCGAGAAACAGCGCCAGGATCAGCCCGACGTGCACCAGGACGGTGAACGCCAGCGCGTATTTTTTGCCGGGCTCTTCGGGAATTTGCTCGATCATCGTGCGTTATTTGGCGGCAGTTTCCAGGCCAACCTTCTGGAAACCGGCCCGCTTGGCCTCGTCCAGCACTTCGATCACGTTCTTGTACTGGGCTTCCTTGGCCCCGGCGATCAGGATCGGCATCTTGTCATCCGCCGCCTTCAGGGCCACCAGCTCGCTCTTCAGCTCCTTGATGCCCTTGATCTTCTTCTCATGGCCATCGGCGTCGAAAATCGACAGCGCCCCATCGTCCTTGACTTGCACCTTGACGTACTTGTCCGGCTTTTGCGGTGCCGTGCCGGCCGCCGGCAGATCGACCGAACCGGTCGTCATCATCGGGGTGGCCACCATGAAGATGACGAGCAGCACCAGCATCACGTCGATATAGGGGACGACGTTGATTTCGTTTTTCAGGCGGCGCTGGCGCATGGCTTAACGCATCTGCCGTTGCAGGATGTTGGAGAACTCTTCCATGAACGATTCGTAGCGCACGGCCAGGCGGTCGATATCATGTGAGAAGCGGTTGTAGGCAAGGACTGCAGGAATGGCCGCGAACAGACCGATGGCGGTGGCGACCAGCGCCTCGGCGATCCCCGGCGCGACGGAAGCCAACGTTGCCTGGCCGACATTCGACAAACCGCGGAAGGCGTGCATGATGCCCCAGACGGTACCGAACAGGCCGATGTAGGGGGAAACCGAACCGACCGAAGCGAGGAAGGCGAGATGCGATTCCAGGCTGTCCATTTCGCGCTGGTAGGTGGCGCGCATGGCGCGGCGCGAACCATCGACGATGTCCTTC
>DAIMCQ010000110.1:0-12453 GCA_036726285.1 Azonexus sp. | reverse complement strand
CCAGATCACGCCCAAGTTCGGCCTGCACCTGACCAAGTATGCGCTGGAGCAGCAGGCGGCAGGCGATCCGGGTAGCCTGACGCGGGCCCTGCCGACCTTTACCCTGGATTCGACGGTTGCCTTCGAGCGTGAAACCAGCCTGCAGGGGCACGATTTTATCCAGACCCTGGAACCACGGCTGTTCTACGTCAATATTCCTTACCGGGATCAGAGCAAGATCCCGGTGTTCGATGCCGGCTTGTCCGATTTCAACTTTGCCCAGATTTTTTCCGAAAACCGCTACAGCGGCATGGACCGGATCAATGATGCCAATCAGTTGACGGCGGCCGTGACGACGCGCCTGCTCAACGCCAACACCGGTGTTGAACAATTCAAGGCGATGCTTGGTCAGCGTTACTATTTCAAGCCCCAGCGCGTGACGATTCCTGGCGAAACGACGCGGCGCGCCGATTTCTCCAATCTGATTGCCGCTGTTAACGGCCTGGTTGCCCCCAAGACCTATGTCGACGCGGCCTGGGAATACAACTATCGCGATGGAACCAACGAACGTCTGTCGGCCGGTGTGCGCTTCCAGCCCGATTTCGGCAAGGTGCTGAGTGCCAGTTATCGTTACACGCGTGATCCGCTGACCGGCAGCTCGACGGTCGACCAGATCGATATTGCCGGACAGTGGCCGTTGAGTGCCCGCTGGTTCGCCGTCGGTCGGTATAACTGGTCGATGCGCGACAGTCAGTTGCTTGAGGCGATTGGCGGTCTGGAATACAACGACGGTTGCTGGTCGATGCGGGTTGTCGCCCAGCGCCTGGAGGCGGTTTCCGGTTCGCCGAGTACCAATTTCTACCTGCAGCTCGAACTGAGCGACTTTGCCAGCATCGGCTCCAACCCGTTGGGTCTTCTCCGTCGTACCATTCCCGGTTACGGAAAGACCAACGAACTGCCTGCCGCTGGCAGCCCCTTTAATTTACCTTGATGATCATGCCCCAAATTATTAACAGACTGCTTGTTCTGATTTTTTGCTTCCTCGGCGGCATGCTATCCATTGCCCATGCCGCGCCGGCCGAGCCGATCGAAGCAGACCATATTGTGGCCATCGTCGGGGATGAGGTCGTCACTTACTACGAATTGCGCTCCCGCCTGCAGTCGGCGCTGAAACAGCTGCAGAAGCAGGGAACCCCATTGCCGCCACAGGAAGTTCTGGAGCGGCAGATGCTCGAACGCGTCATCATGGATCGCGTCCAGTTGCAGGCGGCCCGGGATACCGGTCTGCGTATCGACGACATCCAGCTCGACCAGGCAATTGGCCGGATCGCCGCCAACAACAAGCTGACGATGGCGCAATTCCGCGAAGCCCTGGAGAAGGACGGCATCGAGTATGCAAAATTTCGCGAAGAGATCCGTAGCGAAATGGTCATGGTTCGTCTGCGCGAACGGGAAGTCGATAGCCGCCTGGTCATTTCCGACGGCGAAGTCGACAATTACCTGACCAATCAGGCGGCCAGCGGCAACAACTCGGAAGAGTATCAACTGGCCCATATCCTGTTGCGGGCGCCGGAGTCGGCCAGTCCCGAGCAGTTGCAAAAGCTGCGTTTGCGCGGCGAGCAAGCCTTGAAGCGGGCGCGTGCCGGCGAAAACTTCGCCGAGTTGACCGCCGGTTTTTCGGATGCCCCGGATGCCTTGCAGGGCGGCAGTCTCGGCTGGCGCTCGCTGGAGCGCTTACCCGGACTTTATGCCGAGGCAGCCTCACGTTTGCAGGAGGGGCAAGTGAGCGAACTGCTTCGTTCCTCGGCCGGTTTTCACATCGTCAAACTGATCGCCAAGCGCGGCGGCAGCGCACCGGCCTCGGTCCAGCAGACGCGGGCGCGCCATATCCTGATCCGCATCAACGAGGTGGTTTCCGAGAGCGAGGCGCGACGCAAACTGGAAGCAGTCCGTGAGCGCGTCATCAACGGCGTCGACTTCGCGGAGCAGGCTCGTCTTTATTCGCAGGATGGTTCGGCCGCCAAGGGCGGCGATCTGGGCTGGTTGAGTCCGGGCGATACGGTGCCGGAATTCGAGCGGGCGATGGATGCGCTGAAAGTCAACGAACTGAGCCCGGTGGTGCAATCGCCTTTCGGCATGCACCTGATCCAGGTTCAGGAACGTCGCGAGCGCGACGTTTCGGTCGAGCGCCAACGCGGTGTGGCCCGCCAGGCCCTGCGCGAGCGTAAACTCGACGACGCTTTCCAGGATTGGCTGCGTCAGTTGCGCGACCGTACTTACGTCGAAAATCGACTCGAAGAGAAATAATGCGTCCGCTGATTGCGGTAACCAGTGGCGAGCCGGCCGGCATCGGGCCGGAGCTCTGCCTGCGCCTGGCCGATTATCCTGGGGCGGCGCGGCCGATTATCCTGGCTGATCGCGACCTGCTCGAAGCACGTGCCGCAGCGCTCGGCATGGATATCGATTTCCGCGATTACGTGCCGGGTCTGGCTGGAAGCGGTCAAGGCCTGGAAGTCTTGCACGTGCCGTTGGCTGCGCCCTCCTTGCCGGGGCAGCTCGATGCCGCCAACGGCCCCTACGTGCTGGCCATGCTCGATCGGGCGCTGGCCGGCTGCCAGTCCGGCGAGTTTGCCGCGATGGCGACGGCGCCGGTGCACAAAGGCGTGATCAACCAGGCCGGCGTCCATTTCACCGGCCATACCGAGTATCTCGCCGAGAAGACGGCGACGCCGCTGGTGGTGATGATGCTGGCCGGCAACACCGAGCGCGGTCCGTTACGGGTGGCCTTGGTGACGACGCATTTGCCGCTCAAGGATGTCGCGGCAGCGATCACTCCCGAGGTACTGGAAAAGACCTTGCGCATTCTCGAAGCGGATCTGCGTCATAAGTACGGCCTGGCGGCGCCGCGCATCCTGGTTGCCGGGCTGAATCCGCATGCCGGCGAAGGCGGTTATCTCGGCCGGGAAGAAATCGATGTCATCACGCCGGTGCTCGACAAATTGCGCGCCGAAGGCATGTCGCTGTCCGGCCCGCATCCGGCCGACACGATGTTCACCCCGCCGGTGCTGGCGCAGGGCGATGCCGTGCTGGCCATGTTCCACGACCAGGGGCTGACGGCGCTGAAGTACGCCACCTTCGGTCAAGGCATCAACGTCACCCTCGGCTTGCCGATCATCCGCACGTCGGTCGATCACGGTACCGCGCTCGAACTGGCCGGCTCCGGCCGGGCCGATGCGGGCAGCCTGTTCGAGTCGGTGGCAGAAGCGGCCCGCATGGCCGCCAGAAAGGTTCAAATTCAATGAAAGAGCACGTCGCCCGCAAGCGCTTCGGCCAGAATTTCCTGGTCGATAGCGGCATCATCGGCGCCATCGTTTCGGCCATCTCGCCGCAGCGCGGCGATACCGTCGTCGAGATCGGCCCCGGTCTGGGCGCCATCACCGAGCCGCTGATGGCGCGCCTCGATCACCTGCATGTCGTCGAGATCGACCGCGATCTGATTGCCCGCCTCAAGAAGCAGCACCGTCGCGAGCGCATGACCATCCATGAAGGCGATGCCCTGGCTTTCGACTTCGCCAGTATCGGCCGCAATCTCCGCCTGGTCGGCAATCTGCCCTACAACATCTCGACGCCGCTGCTGTTTCACCTCGCCGATTACGCCGAAATCGTGTACGACATGCATTTCATGTTGCAGAAGGAAGTTGTCGAGCGCATGGTGGCCGAACCGGGCGAATCCGATTTCAGCCGCATCTCGGTCATGCTGCAGTACCGTTTCCATATCGAATGGCTGATTGATGTCCCGCCGGAGAGTTTCGATCCGCCGCCCAAGGTGCAGTCGGCCGTGGTCCGATTGATCCCCAAGGATGTTGCCGAACTGAACGCTCGCGATATGGCCAAGTTGTCGCAGATCGTTCAGACCGCCTTTTCGCAACGCCGCAAAATGCTGCGCAATACGCTCAAGAGCGTTTTGAGCGAGCCCGACTTTATCGAACTGGGCATCGATCCGACTCGTCGCGCCGAAGATATTACGGTTGCGGACTATGTCCGCATGGCCAATTATCTCGGTCAGCCGGCCACTGCTGCCTGACCGCCGGGCGAGCCTGGAAATACGGATCAGTAAAAAGGCACTTGTGCTTGCACAAGTGCCTTTTTCACAGGTTCGGCTGGCAACGGACGATTTTTCGATCAATCGCCCGGCAATGCGCCTCGGCTTTGCGTCAGGCGAACCACAAGCTGGAGAAGTCGGGGGCTTGGCCGACCAGGTTGTCGTATTGGGGAATGGCCTTTTCGCACAGGTCGATATAGGCCGAGAGTTCGATTTCGCCATCGCTCAAAGCCGAGGCTTCGTTGAAAATCTGGCTTTTTTCCAGGGCGTTGACAAAGTTCTGCGCTTCGTTGGCGGACAGATGCCAGTTGTGCTCGCCATACAAGCGCAGCGAAATGAACGAAGTGTCGGCTAGCGAACTGACATTTTTGTTGATGTCCATGGAAAACAGGTTTTGGTAACCGGCGTGGGTTCCCGACATCTCGAAAGCCGTATAGATGTTCTCCAGTGCCGAAATCGAGTAGTTCCCCGTGTCGTGCTGCCAATGCAGGATGGCGGCAACCAGTTCGTTCGCAGCTGCGGCACCGGCCGTTTCGTTCAGCTTGCCTGGCGTTGTCGTCGTCTTGTCGAGTGTCGAGAGGTCAAGATGAAAGGCGTTGAAGTACGCGGTGACTTGCTGTTGCGTGATCGCCGGGACTTTGTAATCGATGATCTCGGTCAGCATGGCACTGGTGATCCCGACCTGTTTGCATAATTGATAAATATTGTTCGGCTGCTGGATATTGGCTGCAACCCAGGAGAAGGCCAGGTCCATCGATACGTTGTATTGAGCGAGCAGGGTTTGTGCATTCATTGTTGTTACCCGGACAGGAAAGAAATTGGACCGTAATTATTTCATTTGTCGGAGATGGCGAGAATATGACGAAAGTTGTATGGCTTTCAGCTCGGCTCGAATCAGCCGAGCGCAGTCGGCGTTGTCGATCGGCATTGCTCGCAGGCAATAACGAGAAAGGCGGATCAGGTTGCCCTGTCCGCCTTTCGCAAAAGCCTGGAACGCCTTGTACCGTCTCGTTACTTTTGCATCGGGCAGGTCTTGATGCCGAGCAGCGAGTAGGCCGGGCACCAGCCCATCAGGCCGGTGGCCAGGGGAACGATGCCGATGTAGCCCCAGACCGGCAGCAGGCCGGCTGCAGTGGCGCCGATCAGGCCGAGGCCGGCAACGATACGAAGGATTTTGTCGAGACCGCCAACATTGTTTTTCATGATGTTCTCCGTCAAGTAAGTGGGTACGGCCTCCACTTTATTGAGCCGGAATGACAGCGTATGTAACCTGGGTCACACAGCGAAGGCTATTTTTTGCAGGCCTTCGCGGTTGCCGACGATGATCTGCTCGCGGCCCAGCGTCAGCAGGTCCTGGGCGGCGAAGCCCTTGAGCAGGCGGCTGACGATTTCCCGGACGCTGCCCAGTTCGTCGGCCAGTTGCTGGTGGGTGACGTGGATCTGGGTCTCGTTGCGGGCCAGGATCAGCTTGGCCAGGCGCTGGTCGAGGCGGGTGAAGGCGACCTCTTCGACCAGTTGCATCAATTCGCCGATCCGGTCGGCAAACAGATGAAAAACGAAATCGCGGAAGGGGGCGTGCTCGATCATCAAGGCCGAGAACAGGGCGACTGGCATGGCCAGCAAGCTCAGCGGCGTTTCGGCGATACCGCGGGCGTTGTAGTCGGTATGGCCGAGCAGGCAGCTCGAACTGATGATGCAGGAACCACCCGGCTGGACGCGGTAAAGCATCAGCTCCCGGCCGCTGCTGGCCAGCTTGACGACCTTGATACTGCCTTCGATCAACAGCGGAAAGCCCTGGCAGGGCTGATGCTCGGCGAAAACCTGGGTGCCGGCCGGGATCTGCATCAAAGCTTGCGGCTGCAGCAAGCTGTCCAGGCGTTGCTCAGCCAGCCCGGCCAATGCCGGGTAGAGGCTCAACAGGCGTTGACGGTCGATTGCCGGGGCCATCGATGAATCAGGACAGCGTTGCCCACACCGGCGCGTGGTCGGATGGGCGTTCGCGCTTGCGCGGCGCCCGGTCGACGCCGGCCGCGGTGCATTTTTCGGCGAGCGGTGGCGAGAGCAGGATGTGGTCGATGCGCAGGCCCTGGTTCTTCTGGAAGCCGAGCATGCGGTAATCCCACCACGAGAAGGTCTTTTCCGGCTGTTCGAAGAGACGGAAGCTATCGCTCAGACCGAGGCCAAGCAGGCGCTGGAAGGCGGCCCGTTCGGGCGGCGACACCAGAATGCCGTCGGCCCAGCGTTTCGGGTCGTGCACGTCGCGGTCTTCCGGCGCGATGTTGTAGTCGCCGCACAAGGCCAGTTTCGGATACGCCCGCAATTCCTCTTCCAGCCAGACGGCCAGCGCGTCGAGCCAGCGCAGCTTGTAGTCGTACTTGTCGCAACCGACTTCCTGGCCGTTCGGCATGTAGGCGCAGACGATGCGGGTGTCGCCGACGGTGCCGGTGATCAGGCGTTTCTGCTCGTCGGCAAAGCGCGGGTTGCCGATCAGTAGGTCGTTGATCGGCTGGCGTGCCAACAAGGCGACACCGTTGTAGGTCTTCTGGCCGGAGAAGGCGACATGGTAGCCGGCAGCCTCGATCTCGGCGCGTGGGAAATTCTGGTCTTCCAGCTTCAGTTCTTGCAGGCACAGGGCATCCGGCTGGGCCTCGGCCAGCCAGTCAAGCAAATGAGGCAGCCGGACTTTCAGCGAATTGACGTTCCAGGCGGCGATCTTCACTTGCTCAAGCCGCCTGACGGTTTGCTGCCGGGGAGGGCGGTTTTCGGATAGCCGGCCAGATCGAGCAGGTTGTTATAGGCGCCGGCATCGAAGCCACGGCTGCTTTGCTTGCCGACCCGGACCGTCGGAACGAAGGCTTCGCCGACCAGATTCTTCAGTTCGTCGAGTTCTTCCTGCTTTTGCAGCATTTTTTCGGTGAAGGGTACGCCGCGGCCGTTGAGCAGTTCCCGCGCCTGCTTGCACTCGGCGACGCATTCCGCCGAGGTGTAGAGGATGACGGGGAAGTTCTCGGCGGCCAGTTTTACCGCGAAAGGCAGGCTTTCAGTGCTTTCTCCCTGGCCGGACTTGGCGATGTTCTTGGCCTTTCCTGGTGGCGGGGTGTCCGAAATGATGGTGCGGCCATTGGCATCGACCCAGCGATAGGTTTGCGCAAAGGCTGCCGAGTGGATCAGTGCGAGGCAAAGCAATAAGGTGTAACGCATGGTGTTCTCCCTGGCCGGTTTCAGGCCGCTATCATACCGCTGTGGCGGAGCAGCGCATCGACGCTGGGCTCGCGGCCGCGGAAGGCCTTGAACGATTCGATGGCCGGGCGCGAACCGCCGACCGACAGGATCTCGTCAAGAAAGCGCTGGCCGACCGTCGGGTCGAACGGGCCGCCGGCTTCCTCGAAGGCGGCGTAGGCATCGGCCGAAAGCACTGCCGCCCATTTGTAGCTGAAGTAGCCGGCGCCGTAGCCACCGCCAAAAATGTGCGAGAAGCTGTTGGGGAAACGATGCCAGGCCGGCGGAATCAGCACCGCAACTTCCTGGCGGACTTCGTCGATCAGGTCGTTGATGCGCTTCGGCCCGGCCGGGTCGAAGCTGGCATGCAGCAGCATGTCGAACAGCGAGAATTCGAGCTGGCGAACCATCATCATGCCGCCCTGGAAGTTCTTGGCGGCCAGCATCTTGTCGAACAAGGCACGCGGCAGGGCGGCGCCGGTATCGACGTGAGCCGTCATGTCCTGCAGGACTTCCCATTCCCAGCAATAGTTTTCCATGAACTGCGAAGGCAGTTCGACGGCATCCCACTCGACGCCGTGAATGCCGGAAACGCCCAGCTCTTCGCCACGGGTCAGCAGGTGGTGCAGACCGTGGCCGGTTTCGTGGAACAGGGTGATCACTTCGTCGTGGGTGAAGGTGGCGGGCTTGTCGCCGACCGGCCGGGCAAAGTTGCAGTTCAGGTAGGCGATCGGTTTCTGGATGCCGTCGGCCGTCCGGCGCCGGGCACGGGCCTCGTCCATCCAGGCGCCGCCGCGCTTGGTTTCGCGGGCGTAAAGGTCGAGGTAGAACTGGCCGACCAGATCGCCGGCCGGGGTTTCCAGCCGGTAGAAACGGACGTCCTCGTGCCAGACCGTCGCGCTGTCGGGCTTGACCTTGACCGAGAACAGGCTTTCGATGACCTTGAACAGGCCGCCGAGTACCTTCGGTTCGGTGAAGTACTGCTTCACTTCCTGCTCGGAGAAGGCGTAACGCTTTTGCAGCAGCTTTTCCGAAACGTAAGCGGCATCCCAGGGCTGGAAGTCGGTCAGGCCGAGTTCATCCTTGGCGAAAGCTCTCAGTTCGGCGATATCCTTTTCGGCGAAAGGCTTGGCCTTGGCAGCCAGTTCACGCAGGAAGGCCAGCACCTGTTCCGGCGTATCGGCCATCTTGGGGGCCAGCGAGACTTCGGCAAAGTTGTTGAAGCCGAGCATCCGGGCGTCTTCCTGGCGCAGCGTCAGCATGCGTTGCATGACCGGCGTGTTGTCCCATTCCGGCTTGCTGGTGCCGTCGGTGAATTCGGCGGCGCGGGTGGCGTAGGCGCGGTACATGCGGGCGCGCAAGTCGCGGTTGTCGGCGTACTGCATCACCGGGCCGTAGGATGGGGCTTGGAGGCTGAAGCGCCAGCCTTCGATCCCCGCCTTTTCGGCGGCCGATTTGGCGGCAGCCTTGGCGTCGTCCGGCAGGCCGGCGAGCAGCGCTTCGTCGGTGATGATCTCGGCGAAGGCATTGGTGGCATCGAGGACGTTCTCGGAAAACTTGGCGGAGAGCTGCGACAGTTCTTCCATGATCGCCTGGAAGCGCGGTTTCTGATCTTCCGGCAATTCGGCGCCGCTCAGGCGGAAGTCGCGGACTTCGTTATCGACCACCTTCTTTTGCTCGACGCTGAGCGTGGCGTATTCCGGGCTGGCACGCAGAGCCTTGTACTTGTCGAACAGCTTGAGGTTCTGGCCGAGCTCGGCGTAGAAGCGCGAAACCTCCGGCAGCATTTCGTTGTAAGCCTCGCGCCAGGCCGGGATGTCATTGACCGAGTGCAGATGGCCGACCACGCCCCAGGCGCGGCCGAAGGGCTCCAGGCCATCCGACAGGGCGCCGGCGAAGTCGCGCCAGGTCGCCGGCGTGCTGTCGCTGGTCAGGCGTTCGATCAGCGCCCGGCCATCGGCCAGCAGCGACTCGATGGCCGGCTTGACGTGTTCCGGCTGGACGGTATCGAAACGGGGAAGGTCGGAAAAATCGAGAAGGGGATTGGTCGTGTTCATGGCGGGCGGTCGAATCCGTAGGGGGATGAAAAAGGGCGGTCAGTGCCGCCCGTTGTTTTCTTAGAGAGTCTTGCCGGTGAGGCGTTCATACGCCTCGATGTATTTGGCGCTGGTTCGCGCGATGACTTCGGCCGGCAGTTTTGGGCCGGGGGCAACCTTGCCCCAGTCCAGGGTTTCCAGATAGTCGCGGACGTACTGCTTGTCGTAGGAGGGCGGGTTGCTGCCTTCCTGGTACTGGTCGGCCGGCCAGAAGCGCGAGGAGTCCGGGGTCAGGGCCTCGTCGATCAGGTGCAGCGTGCCGGCCGCATCGATGCCGAATTCGAACTTGGTGTCGGCGATGATGATGCCGCGGCCACGGGCAAAGGCCGAGGCTTCTTCATAGAGGCGGATGGCGGCGAGACGGGCTTCGTCGGCCAGACCGGCGCCGTTCTTGCCGGTGCCGGCCAGAGCATCGGCCAGATCGGCCGCGCAGTTGGCCTGGGCAGTGGCGAAGGAGACGTTTTCATCGTGATCACCAACGGCAGCCTTGGTGGCCGGGGTGAAGATCGGCGCCGGCAGCTTGGCCGCCATCTTCAGGCCGGCCGGCAGCTTGATGCCGCAAATCGCACCGGTTTCCTGGTAATCCTTCCAGCCCGAGCCGATGACGTAGCCGCGGACGACGGCTTCGATCGGCAGCGGACGCAGGCGCTTGACGACGACGGCGCGGCCACGCACCTGGTCGCGCTCGTTCTCGGCGACGACCGACTCCGGATCGATGCCGGTCAGCTGGTTGGGAACGATGTGGCCGAGCTTTTCGAACCAGAAATTGGCGACGGCCTGCAGGACTTCACCCTTGCGCGGAATCGGGTCCGGCAGGATGACGTCGAAGGCGGACAGGCGGTCGGTCGTGATGATCAGCAGCTTGTCGGTGTCGACCGCGTAAATATCGCGGACCTTGCCCTTGTTGATCAGGGGAAGGCTGGTGATGGTGGATTCGAAAAGAGGAGCGGTCACGGCTGGGTTCCCGAAAGCAAAACGAACATTATAAATTAGTCGGCGCCGCTCTTTACGAAAGACCGGCGCCGACAGCGGGTTTCGGCCTCAGTCGGGCAGGCCGCCTTCTTCGGCCGCCAGCTTGCGGCGCATCCGCTGCGTGCCCCAGGCGACCAGCCCGGCGATCAGCGGGATCGACAGGGCGGTGATCACGTCGGTGTTGAGGTGGTGCAGTTCCTTGCTGCCCTTGGCCAGGTATTGCACCAGTTGCGAACCGTAGTAGGTCAGCACGACGACGGACAAGCCTTCCACGGTCTCCTGCAGGCGCAGTTGCAGTTTTGCCCGGCGGTTCATCTGCGAGAGCACCGCCTGGTTCTGGCGTTCCAGCTCGATGTCGACGCGGGTGCGCAGCAGCTGGCTGGTGCGGGCAATACGCGCCGAGAGGTCTTCCTGGCGGCGGGAAATGGCGGCGCAGGTGTTGAGGGCGGGGGCCAGGCGGCGTTCCATGAAACCCTTGATCGTCGGGTAGCCGGAAACGCGGGTTTCCTTGAGGTCGACGATGCGTTGCTGGACGATGCTGTAATAGGCCGCCGCTGCGCCGAAGCGGAAATTGGTGCTGGCCACCGAGTGCTCGACCTCGGCGGCCAGCCGGGTCAGGTCGGCCAGCACGGCGCGTTCGTCCTGCGGGTTGGCGGCCGAAACCATGCGGTCGATCAGGGCCGCCAGCTGGGCCTCGGCCCGGTTGAGCAGCTTGCTGACCGACTTGGCGACCGGGAAGGCGAGCAGCGCCATCACCCGGTAGGTTTCGACTTCCAGGATGCGCTGGATGATCCGGCCGGTGCGTAGCTTGCCCATGCTTTCGTCGATCACGGTGAAGCGCGAGAAACCTTCATGGATGCGGAAATCGGTGAACACCCAGGCGGCCTGGCCGGCAATCAGCGAGATGATGTTGGTGTCGCCCTTGGTGGCCTGGCGGGCGACCATTTCTTCCGGGCTGACCGAGCCGGCGGCGAGCAGTTCAACGTGGGTGGCGGCGATCACCTGGCCGGGAATGCCTTGCACCCAGTCGGCCGGCACGGCATCAAGCGCGGTCTCGCCGGATTGGGGCGGCAGCTTGGGCCGGGTGAAGAAAGTGTAGGTCGAGAACTCGCCGTGCTGCTCCCATTTGAGCTGGAAGGCGCCGCCGTCGATGATCAGGTGTGCCGCTTCGGCGCTGGGCTCGACCGGCAGGCCCATGCGCTCGTAGAGCAGGCCGATGTGGCTGCGCTCGCTGACCGGGTTCGTTTCGTCATGAATGAAGGCGAAATAGCTGACCAGGGCCGGCGCTTCGAGCGGGATCGGCGGGCGGGTGTGCACCTCGTCGTTGAGGCGCTGGCGGAGCGGGTGTTGGGTAAATTCCACGGGGCTGACTCGAAATGAAAAAGGCCGCTCAAAGCGGCCTTCGAATGTACCAAAAAAAGTCGATTATTTGACGATCTGGTTCAATTCGCCCTTGGCATAACGCTCGGCCATCTTGTCCAGCGAAATCGGCTTGATCTTGCTCGCCTGGCCGGCGCAGCCGAAGGCTTCGAAACGGGCCAGGCAGATCTTCTTGGCGGCTTCGCGGGCCGGCTTGAGGAAGTCGCGCGGGTCGAACTTGGCGGGGTTTTCGAACATGTAGCGGCGAACGGCGCCGGTCATCGCCAGACGGATGTCGGTGTCGATATTGACCTTGCGCACGCCGTGCTTGATGCCCTTGACGATCTCCTCGACCGGCACGCCGTAGGTTTCCTTCATGTCGCCGCCGAATTCGCGGATTTCAGCGAGCAGTTCCTGCGGCACGGAGGACGAGCCGTGCATCACCAGGTGGGTGTTCGGGATGCGGGCGTGGATTTCGGCGATACGGTCGATGGCGAGAATGTCGCCGGTCGGCTTCTTGGTGAACTTGTAGGCGCCGTGGCTGGTGCCGATGGCGATGGCCAGTGCGTCGCAATTGGTCTGCTTGACGAAGTCGGCAGCCTGCTCGACGTCGGTGAGCAGCTGTTCGCGGGTCATCGTGCCTTCGGCGCCATGGCCGTCTTCCTTGTCGCCCATCATGGTTTCCAGCGAGCCCAGCACGCCGAGTTCGGCTTCGACGGAGACGCC
>DAIMCQ010000109.1:0-12473 GCA_036726285.1 Azonexus sp. | reverse complement strand
CCGCCATAACCATCGGCGTAGCCAACCTCACCATTGAGCAGCAAGGTAAATTTGCTGTTCAGCGGAATATATTGCTGCAACTGATAATTCAAGCGATAGTAAGTCAAGTCGCCGCCAGGAACAGCAACCTCTATACCGGCCTTCTGCACAGTACCCTTGGTTGGAAAAAGGTAACTGTCCTTACCGTCGCTAGCCCAGTTCACGCTTATTGGCAAAGAGAGGTTTCTATCACCGAACTCTTTAACAAAATCCTTGTAATACTGCGGGCTATCATCATAAGTAGTGATTGCCGTCGAATCCAGACCAACCCCGAAGCCCAGAGATTCCTTTTCACCAATTGGAAAACCAAAGCGGATACTGCCTCCGGTTGAAACCGACGAGTAGTAAGCCAGTGCAGTAGAGCTGGTATTTACGGTCCGGTGATAAACATCAAACCCCTGACTTACGCCGTCAGTCGTGAAGTATGGATTTGTATAGGAAAAAACATAGGTGCGATATGACTTTGCCGAATTGACCTGAATAGCGACATTATTCCCACTACCGAGGAAATTATTCTGCGAAATCGATCCGGACAGAATGACTTTATCCGTACTTGAAGTACCAACCCCAAGCATCAGATTACCAGTCGGTTTTTCAACTACTGCGATATTGACATCCAGTTGGTCGACCGTACCCGGCACAGCAGGAGTTTCAATTGTTGCTTCAGTGAAATAGCCAAGCTTGTCGATACGTTGCTTCGAGGCGGCAACCCGATCCGCATCGTACCAACCACCTTCCATTTGGCGTAACTCACGCCGAATGACTTCATCGCGAGTTTTGGTATTGCCCGTGACATTAATCCGACGAACATAGACCCGCTTACCCGGATCGACAAAAACAGTAAAAGCCACCTTGCGCTTTTCTTTATCAACCTCAGGAGCGGCATTGACATTGGCAAAAGCATAGCCTTCCTTGCCGAGACGATCACCAATCGCCTTGGTGGACTCATTGAGTCGCTCCCGAGAGAAAACATCGCCCGCTCTTACGGTGACCAACTTACGCAATTCATCTTCAGGAATTGTGAAATCACCGGCCAGCTTTACCGATGACACCTGATAACGCTCCCCCTCTGTCAAATTGACAGTAATGTAAACGTCACGCTTATCGGCCGAAATGGAGACTTGCGTTGAGTCAACAGAAAACTCGAGGTAGCCTTGGTTCATGTAAAATGACTTGAGCTTTTCCAAGTCAGCCGACAATTTCTGCCGCGAATACTGGTCATTCTTCGAATACCAAGTCAGCCAACCAGGTGTCGTCAACTCGAACTGGGCAAGCAAATCCTTTTCGCGGAATGATTTGGTACCGACCAAATTAATCTGCTTGATCTTCGCTGCAGAGCCTTCGTCAATATTGAAATTGATACCGACGCGATTGCGTTCCAGAGGCGTAATGGTGGTAGTGATATTCACCCCATAACGCCCCCGAGTCAGGTATTGCCGCTTTAATTCCTGCTCGGCCTTTTCCAGCAATGCACGATCGAAAATACGACCTTCCGCTATTCCGGTTTCCTTCAAGGCTTTGAGAATAACGTCCTTTTCGAACTCTTTAAGACCAACAAATTCAAGTTGGGCAATAGCTGGCCGTTCCTGAACGACGACAACCATCACATCGCGATCGACCTCTATGCGGACGTCTTTAAAAAAGCCGGTGGCAAAGAGTGCCTTGATAGACTGAGCGGCTTTTTCATCATTAAGGGTATCTCCGACCTTAACGGGGAGATAACTAAAAACAGTCCCTGCCTCGGTGCGCTGGATCCCTTCGACACGAATATCCTTAACCGCAAACGGCTCGAAAGCGAAAACTGGCGCGGAAAAGAAACCGGCAATCAGAACGGACAACAGGGTTTTCTTCATTATTCAGCCAACAACCAGGCGGGTAATATCGTTAAAAAAGGCGAAAGCCATCAGAACAGCAAGAACGGACAAACCCAAACGTTGCCCAATCTCCATGGCGCGCTCGGAAAGCGGCCTGCGCCTGACGACTTCGATCATATGATACATCAAATGCCCGCCATCCAGCACCGGCACGGGAAGCAGATTCAGGACGCCAAGACTGATGCTGACCAGCGCCATGAACTTGAGGTAGTAATCCAGTCCGAGCCTTGCCGACTGCCCTGCATAGTCGGCTATAGTCACCGGGCCGGACAGGTTTTTCAACGAAACCTCCCCTGTGACCATTTTCCCCATCATCACCAGACTGAAGATCGACTTATCCCAGGTTTCGGCAATGGCCTTGGCGCCTGCGGCAAAAAAACCATGGCGGACAAAAATCCGCAATTCACGATGCATGGCGGGGTCATCGGCAACACCGACACCAATCTTGCCTACTGTACGCCCGCGTTCCTGTACCGCATCCGGGATCAGCTTGATCAGGAGCTCTCTGCCCCCACGCCTGATTACTACGCTCAATTCAGTGCCCGCGGAGTCACGAATTTTCAATACAAATTCTTGCCAACTGTGTACGGCTTCGTCGCCAATTGCCAGAAGAAGATCACCGGCTTCAAGTCCGACGCGCTCACCTGGTCCACCGTCAACCAGCTTGCCGACGACCGCCGGGATGTTTGGCCTATAGAAAGCGATCCCCAACCTGCCCAGCGCATCACCTTCCCAACCCTGTTCGCCCGCCGCCCGTAAATCGATCCGACGCACCGAAACTTCCTGCTGCTGATTGATCACTTCGAGTTCGACGCTTTCCTGCCCCACAGCCTTTTGCAGAAGCATCCAGCGAAAATCATTCCAGGTCGTCACCGGCTGCTGATCAAGTGAAACCACCTTATCGCCTTCTCGCACTCCAGCCACAGCAGCAGGAGACGCATCCGGCGGCGCCGCCAGAACAGGCAGCAATTCGTCGCTGCCGAACATGAAAACCGCCCAATAAAGGAAAATAGCCAGCACAAAATTGGCAAACGGGCCTGCCGCGACAATCAAACTGCGCCGCCCAACACCCTGGCGATTGAATGCTCGGTGCAACTCATCCGGAGCGACCTCCCCTTCTCGCTGGTCGAGCATCTTCACATAGCCCCCCAGCGGCAGAAGACTTACGGCCCATTCGGTACGATCAGTCCCGCACTGACGCTGCCAAATCACCGGCCCGAAACCGATTGAAAAGCGCAACACCTTGACGCCGCACAGACGGGCGGCCAGATAATGGCCCAGCTCGTGAAAAACGACCAGAACTCCGAGTACGACAAGAAAAGCCAGCAGGTAGAAGGGAATATCGCTCACGTGAAGGAACAATCCCGAACCATTTGCGTGGCCAATCTGCGCGCCTCGGCATCGGCGGCCAAGACATCGGCCAGCGTTCCCTCCGGCCCGGCCGGAAGCGCATTAAGCACGGCCTCGTTAAGACTGGCGATACCAAGGAAAGGCAGTTCTCGGCCAAGAAACGCCGCAACCGCAACCTCATTGGCGGCATTCAGAATGGCCGGAGCCGTCCCCCCCTCGTTCAGGACGTCGTAGGCCAATTGCAAACAACGGAAACGGACGAAATCCGGCTCAAGGAAATCGAGACGTCCGATGCGAAACAGATCAAGCGCCTCAACACCCGCATCAATACGTTCGGGATAGGCCATCGCATAAGCGATCGGCGTCCGCATGTCAGGATTACCCAACTGGGCCAGCACCGAGCCATCAGCATATTCGACGGCGGAATGGATGACGCTCTGCGGATGCACCACTACCTGAATCCGCTCGGGAGCAGCCGAAAATAACCAATGCGCCTCGATCACCTCGAGGCCTTTATTCATCATGGTTGCCGAATCAACCGAAATCTTTCGCCCCATCACCCAATTCGGGTGGGCACAAGCGGCCTCGGGTGTAACGGCCGACAAGTCGGCCAAGGGCGTATTGCGAAACGGGCCACCAGAAGCGGTCAACAGAATCCTGCGGACACCACAAGCGTCGAGCCCGCGAGCAAAATCGGCCGGCAAGGCCTGGAATATCGCGTTGTGCTCGCTATCGACCGGCAACAAGCATGCACCATGAGCCTTGACCGCCTGCATGAATAACTCGCCGGCCATGACCAAGACTTCCTTGTTGGCCAGCATGACGCGCTTGCCCGCTCTCGCCGCAGCCAACGTTGGCTCGAGGCCGGCAGCGCCGACAATGGCGGCCATCACCGCATCCACCTCGCCGGCGGAAGACAATTCGACCAACGCCTCGACACCATGGCGCACCTGCGTAGCCAGGCCAGCTGACCGGCAGCGCTTGGTCAGATCCGCGGCAAGCGTAGCATCACGCAAGACGGCGAAGTCCGGCTTGAACTCGCAGCACTGCGCAAACAATTTATCGACCTGACTATGCGCACACAAGGCAAAAGCACGATAGCGATCCGGATGACGCCGGATGACATCCAGCGTGCTGACGCCAATCGAACCCGTGGAACCCAGAACCGAAATATTCTGCAATTTCATGTACCGTATTTGACGGCAAGCAACCAGATCAGCGCCACCAGCGGCAAGGTCGAAGTCAGGCTATCGATGCGATCAAGCACGCCACCGTGCCCCGGCAGAACGTTGCTGCTGTCCTTGATACCCGCCTTGCGCTTGAGCAGTGACTCGTACAGGTCGCCGATGATGCTGATTGCCGTAACGATCAACAAGACAATCGCCCAAGACAAGACGGAAGGCCTCTCCAGAGCAAAAGCAAAACGAATGACCATGCCATAAAGCACAACACCCATTACCGCCCCTATCGCACCCTCCCAGGTCTTGCCCGGACTGATTGACGGCGCAAGTTTGTGCTTGCCAAAAGCCTTGCCTGAGAAATAGGCCGCGATATCTGCCATCCAGACAACGGCAAAAACCGCCAACAGGACCTCAGGACCAGGAATACGCAGCTGGACAATGGCCAGCCAGGTTGGAATCAACACCACAGCCCCCACCAACACACCGACAAAACCGGTCGCTAAAGGCCATTTTTTCCATAACCAGAAAGGCATCACCACGCACCAGAAAAACACGGAAGTGGCGTATAGGGCAGTAACCCAAAGCGGAAACAGGCCGGAAGCGCCTGAAACACCGATGGCATCAGGGCTGGCGAGGGAAATCGTCAAGCATAATAGAAAGACAATCAAGCCCAGCAGGCGTCGCCCGAAGCCCGCCCAGCCGAGCAAAGCGCCCCATTCCCACGCCGCAACGCCGATGAATGCGGCGACCAAGGCCGCCCAATAAGGTTGGGGCAGCAAAAACAATCCGGGGAGAAGAAGTGCCAGCAAGACAAGCGCGGTAATGACGCGCGTTTTAAGCATGGGGATCGCCTGACAATTGTTCGCTGGTCCGACCGAAACGCCGCTCCCGCTGTTGATAGGACGCGATGGCCTTGTCAAACTCGGTCGTATTGAAATCCGGCCACAAGGTCGGGGTGAAATACAACTCCGTATAAGCCAGTTGCCAGAGCAGGAAATTGCTGATCCGCTCCTCACCGCCGGTGCGAATGAACAGATCGGGCTCTGGCGCAAAGCTCATCGAAAGGAAAGATTCGAGATCACACTCTGTCCAGTCGGAACGCTTATCAGGCTGCGCCGCAAGCATCCGGTTCATGGCCTGCATGATGTCCCAGCGCCCGCCGTAATTGGCGGCGATCGTCAGATCGAGACGGGAATTGCCCTGCGTCTTTTCTTCGGCATTGCCGATCAATTGCTGCAAGCCCTTATCGAAACGGGAAAGATCACCGATTACCCGCAAACGAACGCCGTTGCGATCAAGCTTCTCAACTTCCTGCTCAAGCGCCTTGACGAATAATTGCATGAGAAGAGTAACCTCCTCCTGCGGACGCCGCCAATTTTCTGAGGAAAAAGCAAACAGTGTGAGGTACTTGACACCCCGCTCAAGGCAAGTCCGCACCATCTCGCGCACCAACTCCACGCCCTTGACGTGACCGGCAACCCGAGGAAGGAAACGCTTTTTGGCCCAACGACCATTGCCATCCATGATGACGGCGACGTGCCTTGGCACGGCCGCCGAATCGGGAACCTGACGCGTTGAACTGGAAAAAAGTGCCATTCGGCCGTCGATCAGCTCGAAACGGCGCTTAAACCTGCATCAGCTCGGCCTCTTTCGCGGCCAGCATTTTGTCGACTTCAACAATGAACTTGTCGGTCAGCTTCTGCACATCATCCTGCGCCCGACGCTCGTCATCTTCGGGAATCTCACCTTTTTTCAGCGCATCTTTGAGATGAGTATTGGCATCTCGGCGCAGATTGCGAATGGCCACCTTGGCTCCCTCGCCTTCGTTCTTGACGACCTTGATCATCTCCTTGCGACGTTCTTCGGTCAGCGCCGGCATCGGAACGCGAATCAAGTCACCTTGCGAGGCCGGATTCAAACCCAGATCGGAGTCGCGAATCGCCTTTTCGATCTTTTGCAGCATCGGCTTTTCCCACGGCTGTACGCCAATGGTGCGCGCATCGACCAGCGTAACGTTGGCAACCTGATTGACCGGCACCATCGAACCGTAATAATCGACCTGAACGTGATCCAGCAAACCAACATGGGCCCGCCCGGTACGAATCTTCTGGAGGTCGTTCTTCAGCGCCTCGAGGGTCTTGATCATCTTGCCTTCGGCGTTTTTCTTGAGTTCCGGAATCATCTCTTTTATTCCTCAGCAATAGACCAGCGTACCTTCATCTTCGCCGCAAACCACGCGCTTCAGCGCGCCGGTCTTGAAGATGGAGAATACATTGATCGGCAATTTTTGATCGCGACACAGCGCGAAGGCGGTCGCATCCATCACCGCCAGATTTCGCGAGATCGCCTCATTGAAGCTGATCTTGTCGAAGCGTGTCGCCGTAGCATCCTTTTTCGGGTCAGCCGTATAGATACCATCCACCTTGGTCGCCTTCAGCACGATTTCCGCACCGATTTCCGATCCGCGCAAAGCTGCAGCAGTATCGGTCGTGAAGAAAGGATTGCCCGTACCGGCACCAAAGATGACGACCTTGCCCTCTTCGAGATAGCGGATCGCCTTACCCCGAATATAGGGCTCGACCACTTGCTCGATATTCAACGCCGATTGCACCCGGGCATTCAACCCGCCCTGACGCATGGCATCGGACAGCGCCATGGCATTCATCACCGTGGCCAGCATGCCCATGTAATCCGCGGTAGCCCTATCCATCCCGGTGGCCGTACCGGCCATGCCGCGGAAGATATTGCCACCGCCGATCACGACACCAATTTCCACACCCAAGTCGGCAACCGCCTTGACCTCTGCAACGATACCCGCGATGGTTTGCGGATTGATGCCATAAGCATCAGAGCCCATCAGGGCTTCGCCGGAGAGTTTGAGGAGAATGCGCTTGTATTTGGGTGTAGTCATCGGCTATTCCTTGCTTGATTACTTCTTGGCGGCAGCAGCAGCGGCCTGGGCGGCAACTTCGGCAGCGAAGTCGTCAACCTTCTTCTCGATGCCTTCACCAACGATGAACAGCGTGAAGCCGGCCACCGTTGCGCCCTTTTCCTTGAGCAATTGTTCGATCGTTTGCTTGCCATCGGCAGCCTTGACGAACACTTGACCCAGCAGGGTAACGTCCTTCAGATACTTCTGAACGGTCCCTTCGGCGATCTTTTCCAGCATGGCTTCCGGCTTGCCGGCTTCGCGAGCCTTTTCGATCGCAACGCGACGTTCGGTTTCCAGCAATTCGGCGGAAACACCAGAAGCGTCCAACGACTTCGGCTTGGAAGCAGCGATGTGCATCGCCAGATCCTTGCCCAGCTGCTCGTCGCCACCAATTAGGTCAACCAGCACGCCAACCTTGGCACCACCGTGGATGTAGGAAACCAGCTTGCCCTTGCCTTCAAAACGGGCAAAGCGACGAATGGTCATGTTTTCACCGATCTTGCCGATCAGTGCCGTACGGGTCGATTCGACCGTACCTTCGCCCATCGGCAGAGCCGACAGTGCAGCCACATCGGCCGGATTGTTGGTCGCAACCAGCGCGGCACAACCATTGGAGAGGGCGATGAAGTCGTCGTTTTTGGCAACGAAGTCGGTTTCGCTATTGACTTCGATAATGGCACCGAGTTTGCCATCAGCAGAGATGCTGACTGCAACGATACCTTCAGCAGCAACGCGGGCAGCAGCCTTCGAGGCCTTGTTACCCAGCTTGACGCGAAGAATCTCTTCGGCCTTGGCCATGTCGCCATCGGCTTCGGTCAGAGCCTTCTTGCACTCCATCATCGGCGCGTCGGTCTTGCCGCGCAGTTCTGCCACCATACCTGCGGTAATAGCCGCCATACTTATATCTCCTGAGCTTATCAAACAGGCGGAGCTTAACGCCCCGCCGTTACAACTTTATTCAGCGGCTTCGACCACTTCGACGAATTCGTCATCGCCACCGGCAGCAACGATTTCCTGAATGACCTGGCTACGGCCTTCGAGGATGGCATCGGCCACGCCGCGAGCGTAGAGCTGGATGGCGCGGGAAGAGTCGTCGTTACCCGGGATAACGTAAGCAACGCCGTCCGGAGAGTGGTTGGTATCGACCACGCCGATCACCGGGATACCCAGCTTTTCGGCTTCGGTAATGGCAATCTTGTGGTAACCAACGTCGATCACGAAGATGGCATCCGGCAGACCGGCCATATCCTTGATACCGCCGATGGACTTTTGCAGCTTTTCCAGTTCGCGACGGAAGGTCAGCGCTTCCTTCTTCGGCATGCGCTCGAGATCACCGGCCTCAACAGCCAGCTCCATATCCTTCAGACGCTTGATCGAGGTCTTGACCGTCTTGAAGTTGGTCAGCATGCCGCCGAGCCAGCGTTGATCAACGAACGGAGCACCGGCGCGAACCGCTTCTTCGCCGATGATTTCGCGAGCTTGACGCTTGGTGCCAACAAACAGGATGTTGCCGCGATTGGACGACAGCTTTTTCACGAAAGCCATGGCTTCGTTGTACTTGGCCAGGGTCTTTTCGAGATTGACGATGTGAATCTTGTTGCGGGCACCAAAAATGTACGGGGCCATCTTGGGGGACCAGAAACGGGTTTGGTGACCGAAGTGGACACCAGCCTCCAGCATTTCGCGCATCGTAACGGACATACTAAAACTCCTTAAGGGTTAAACCGCCACCCGCCAGAAACGCCCGCCATTGTTGAATTTTGGCGAACACCCTTAATCGGCGGATGTGTGGATTGATCGCATGCACCACGCACACGACCGTCTTTACCGACCCATATCGGCCGAGAAAAACCCGACAATTATAGCAGCAGTGCAGACAACTAAAAAGCCCGAAAGCGACTTCAGTAGCCGTTTTGCTTGAGCGCCAGCAATTGCAGCATGCGCACGAGATAAGGCTCCCAGTCCGGCATCGACAGACCGAAATCCTGCTCCAGGCGACTGCAATCGAGCCGGGAATTGGCCGGGCGGCGAGCCGGCGTCGGATAGTCGGCAGTCGAAATGGCGCGAATCTGATCGGCACTCAGGCTCAGCGCGAAGCCCGGCGTCTCGCTGGCACGCGCCACGATGGTCCTGGCGAAATCGCACCAACTGACCGGACGGGCAGCCGCCAGGTGGTAGAGGCGCGCCTCACCCGCATCAAGCCCACGTCCTTGCCGCAACATGCCCAGCACCAGACCACTCACCGTCGCAATCATGGCCGCCGGCGTCGGCGCCCCCACCTGATCGGCCACCACATTGAGCGAAGTCTTCTCCTTGGCGAGACGCAAGATGGTCTTGACGAAATTGCCGCCGCGCGCGCCAAACACCCAACTGGTGCGAAAAATCAGGGACTTCCCCCCTGCTGCACGAATCGCCTCTTCACCAGCCAGCTTGCTTTTTCCATAGACGCTTTGCGGTGCCGTTGGATCGCTCTCGACGTAGGGCTCGGCCTTCAAGCCGTCATAGACGTAATCGGTCGAGTATTGCACCAACAAGGCGCCGCTGCGCACCGACTCTTCGGCCAGCACTGCCGGCGCTTCGGCATTGATGCGATAAGCCAGATCGACTTCCGACTCCGCCTTATCCACCGCAGTGTAGGCGGTGGCATTGACAATCACCGATGGCGCCGTTTTCCGCACCACGCCACGCAGTTGATCAAGATCGGACAAATCGCACTCAGCCCGCCCACAAGCAATTACTTCGCCGTGGGGCGCCAAGGAGCGCTGCAACTGCCAACCGACCTGTCCATCCTTACCCAACAACAAAATACGCATTCCACCACCATTGCCATGAATTCATCGAAGCGCGGAGTATGCCACCGAGGGCGCCCCGGTTTTGCGATTCACCGCCCTTCCTTTATCCTTCCCCCCCCAAGCCTACAGACAGAAAAGCCATGAGCATCACCATCAAGACGCCCGAAGAAATCGAAAAAATGCGCGTCGCCGGGCGACTTGCCGCCGAAGTCCTCGACTACATCGAACCCTATGTCAAACCCGGCGTTACCACCGAAGAGCTTGACCGGCTCTGTCACGACCTGATGGTCAACGTCCAGGGCTGCATCCCCGCCCCGCTCAACTACGCACCGTCCGGTTACGACCCTTACCCCAAATCGATCTGCACCTCGGTCAATCAACAGGTCTGCCATGGCGTCCCCGGTGAGCGCATCCTCAAGAATGGCGACATCATCAATCTCGACATCACCACCATCAAGGACGGCTACCACGGCGACACCAGCCGGATGTTCATCGTCGGCGAAGGCTCGATCCAGGCCAAACGCCTGTGCGAGATCACCTTCGAATGCCTGTGGCTGGGCATTTCGGCGGTGCGTCCCGGCGGCTTCCTGGGCGACATCGGCGCCGTCATCCAGAAGCATGCCGAGAAAAACGGCTATTCGGTCGTTCGCGAATTCTGCGGCCATGGCATTGGCAAGAATTTCCACGAAGACCCGCAGGTCCTGCATTACGGCAAGGCCGGCAGCGGCCCGCGCCTTGAACCCGGCATGATGTTCACCATCGAACCGATGATCAATGCGGGCAAGGCGGCCATTCGCGAAATGGCCGATGGCTGGACCATCGTCACCAAGGACCGCAGCCTCTCGGCCCAATTCGAACACACCCTGCTGGTCACCGATACCGGCTACGAGATCATGACCCTCTCCGCAGGGTGCCGGCCCAAACCAGACTGGATCAATTAAATGAGTTGCGATGTCGCGGCGCTGCGCGCCGAAGTCAAGAATATCCAGAGCACGCTGCAAGCCAACTACGAGCAATCGGGCGATGCCCGCGCCCTGCTCAGGGAGCGTTGCAGCAAGGTCGATGCCGTTCTGGTGAAACTATGGCAGGCCATGGCCTTCCCCGATTCGATGACGCTTGCCGCAGTCGGCGGCTACGGCCGCGGGGAGTTGTTCCCGGCTTCCGACATCGACCTGCTGATCCTGCTGCCGCACGAAGCCAACCAGCCGCTGCAGGAAAAACTGGAAACGCTGGTCGGGCACTTCTGGGACATCGGCCTGGAAATCGGCCACAGCGTCCGCACCATCCAGGAATGCCTCGACGAAGCCGCCAACGACATCACGGTGCAAACGGCATTGCTCGAAGCAAGATTGCTGACCGGCAACAAGAAACTGTTCTCGACCTTCGAAAAGCGCCTGCATGGCAATCTCGACCCACTGGTCTTTTTCGAAGCCAAGCGCCTCGAGCAGCAAGAACGCTATCTGCGCTTCAACGAAACGCCTTACAGCCTGGAACCCAACTGCAAGGACTCTCCCGGCGGCCAACGCGACCTGCAAGTCATTTTCTGGGTTGCCAAAGCGGCCGGCTACGGCTCGACCTGGGAAGAACTGGAAAAGAGCGGCATCATCACCCGCGAAGGCATCACCCTGGCCGAAAGCTGCGAAGAATTCCTGCGCCACCTGCGCATTCGCCTGCACTTCACCGCCAGCCGCCGCGAAGACCGCCTGCTCTTCGATTACCAGAATCAACTCGCCGCCCGCTTCGGCTTTTCCTCGAACGAGGCCAAGCGGGCCTCGGAACAGCTGATGCAGCTGTATTACCGCAACGCCAAAGCGGTAACGCTGATGAACACCATCCTGCTCCAGAACATGGGCGCCGCACTGTCGCCCGAAAGCGAGCAGGTCCCGCAGATTCTCGACGAAGACTTCCAGTCGGTCGGCAATCTGCTCGACATTCGCGACGAAGAGTTGTTCAAACGCAAGCCCGGCGCCATTTTCGACAGTTTCCTGGCCATGCAGGAAAGTCACGAGCTGCACGGCATGACCGCCCGCACCTTGCGCGCCCTGTGGCGGGCCAGCGAACGGATCGGCCCGGAGTTCCGTGATGATCCGGCCAACCGCGCCGCCTTCATCAAGCTGTTCAAGAGTCCGCGCGGCGTCGTCCACGAATTTCGTCGAATGAACCAGCTGGACGTCCTTGGCGCCTATCTACCCAATTTCGGCCGGATTGTCGGCCAGATGCAGCACGACCTGTTTCACGTCTATACCGTCGACCAGCACATCCTGCAGGTGATGCGCAATATCCGGCGCTTCACGATGAGCGAATT
>DAIMCQ010000108.1:11973-12582 GCA_036726285.1 Azonexus sp. | reverse complement strand
CTCCGGATCTCCACCATGGAGCCAGTCGACGTCGCGCAGGCTCGGAAAGCCCCTCGAACCTCCCGCGTCCGAGCCGTGGCATTGCGAGCAGTAGCTCATGAACAGACGCTGTCCGATACGGCGTGCTTCGGGATCGGCAGCAACGGCGACGATGTCCTGTTGCGTGTACTTTTCGAAGACCGGCTTGTAGGTCCGGGTGGCCTCCGCGCGCTCGTTCTCGTACTGCGCAAGCTTGCGCCCAGCCGTGCCGACCCATTGATCGACCGGATTGACCTGGGCACCGGGTGACATCACGCCGATGTTGGTGACCGAACTGGCTGGCCCGGCGGCGGGTTGCGCGGTGTTCGCTGGCGGACTGCTCGCGGTAAATACGAAAATTGACCAGAGCAGCCCGACGCCGCCGGCCAGCAGGGCGCCGAGCATGGCGTACTGGCGTTGCCGCGGGGAGAGGTGCTGTAGCAATTGCTGTGGTAAGCCCCGCAGCGTTTGCATCCACTGGCGCGGCGTCGTCATGGTGTCTCTCCGCGGCGGATCACGTAGACGCTGGTGCTTTCGCCGGGGCGCAGGTTGTGGTGCTCGACGGCGATACCGGTGACGCTGCCCCGTTCG
>DAIMCQ010000108.1:0-11963 GCA_036726285.1 Azonexus sp. | reverse complement strand
ATCGCTGATGTTTTGCAGCAGGTATTTCTCGCCGACTAGGCCGCGCCCATCGTACTGGCGTACCCGAGAAAATCGTGCCTCGTTCCACAACGGGAGCGTGCCGTGGGTCTCTTCGACCCGGATATCCGGCGGCACCCGATCTGAAGCCATGGCCACCAACAGCGCCTTCATCGCTCGTACCTGGTTGGGTGACGGGCCGGCCAGCGCCTGAGCCGATATCGCATGCTTCAATGCCTTCGGCGTCCTGTCGCGGATGACGATCGTGTCGGCCGGGGTATCCGAACGGCGCAGCAGCAAGGTATAGGTGGCGTTGGCCGATGCGACGAAGAGATTGATCGGTTTGGCGGAATCGCCGACCGGACGGACATAGATTTCGCCCTTGTCGCGATCACAGGTCAGCGCGATCTCACCGGCCGGATTGATCGGTGATGAACCCGTACCGGCGGGTGTCATGCCTGGGCTGGCGGGAAGCGCAGCCGCCATGCCGCATTGGCTCGAATGGATATTGCCAAAGACATCAGTGATCGATGCGCCTTCGATGCGGATGCGGGTCGGTTCGCGGATCGACAGGATGGCTTCGACCGAAGCGCCGTCGCTGGCCTCGACGAGTTGCAGTGCCTGGGCGGGCAGGGCCGTCAGGGCGGCGAGACAGGCGATGACTTGAACAGCGCTCATCGTCCACTCGCGCCGAGGCACTGGAACTGGACGGGATAGGGCCTGGCAGGTATCAGTTGCCGACATTGGGTACCTCCTTGAAACTTTTCAGATGCATGCGTGCGCCGGCGTAGTTGAACTCGACCCGATAGGCCTTGAGGTCGTTGGCCGTCTCGAACCCGTTGACCAGGGTGCGCAGGCGGCCGCGAATGACGACGCTCTGTGCTTCTTCGCTCGGGACCAGTTGTTGGGGCGCGAAGACGGTGGCGGCGTTGATCCGTTTCAGGCGTTCGGCTTCGACTTCCTGTCGGGTCTTCAGCGGGCCGTACTGCTCTGGTTCGACGTAGCCGAGCAGGATGTCCTTCTTCCAGTCGATCGAGGCCGGCGTTACGTCGAGCACCAGCCAGGCGATGAAACTGCCCATTTGCTCAAGGTATTCGCTGCTGGCCTTGTCGCGGGTGACCCAGAAGGTCTTGTCGATCGAGGGCGGCACGACGACGGTACGAACTGTGCCGAGCAGGTTGAGGATGACTAACAAGGCGAGGATCTGGCCGGCGGCCAGGACCCCGACAGCCAGACCGAGCCCGCGGTTGCGGCGGCGCATTTCCTTGATGTCGCCGTTGAGTCGTTCGAAGTCCATGGATTTTTCCCCTGGGCTCAGCCGACCATGCGGCGGATGTGGGACGGCGGCGTGGCGCGCATCGCGGTCAGCGGACTGGCCGGCAGGTGCCAGTACAGCCAGTGGATGGCGAAGGCGGGATGCTTGTCCGCCTTGATGCGCGATATCCAGCGCGAGACGAAAATGCCCGCCGCCATGCAGACGGCGAACGAGGTTTTGCTGCCGGACATATAGCCCACGAAAAACATGAACAGGATCGGCGCGGCGACATCGACATCCCAGAAGCCGATCTTCCATTGGTCATCGAGACGCCGCGGGATATAGGTGTCTGCTTGCATGTCGGACTCCTGGTGTCGATGTCGGCGTTTCAGATCACCGCGCCCATGATCGCGCCGGCGATCACCAGACCGACGGCGGCAAAGATGGCGAGGCCCACGTAAAACAGGACTGGACCGAAGTTGCGCAGCGCGGAGAGCGAGATGAGCGCGACCACGAAACCGACGAAGCCGACCAGGGCCTTGATGCCCGGGCCGAGCGCGGCGATCTGGGTCAGCGCCGAGGTCAGCGGGCCGGTGATGCCGGTAAAGGCGACCAAGTCCAGGGCGTAGCCGGGAAAGGCGATGCCGAGGCCGAGAGCGATCGTCGCCAGCAGCATGGCGACCATGATCGGCTTGCGTGTGGCAAGACGGGGGGAAGAAACCAGCACAGCAGTGTTCATGAGTACCTCCGGGGAAGAGTCGAACGTTGAATGGGAGTGGAAAAGGCAGGTAGGCATCGGGATGCCCAGCGGGTGGGAGCGCATGCTCAGCGGGTGAAAAATTGCGAATGCGGAGATCGGGCCGCCCGGCGTCATGGCGGCAGGCCCTCGTTCATCTGAAAGACCACCTCGACTCGGCGGTTTTTCGTGCGGCCAACTTGGGTATCGTTCGGGGCGATGAAGCAGCACCCGCCTTGCGCCTTGATGGTCAGGGCAGGCGTCAGTCTCGGATGGGTCTTGAGCAGGTGGTCGCGGACAGCCAGGGCGCGCGCCAGAGCCAACGAATCATTGAAGGCCAGCGGCCCCGTGTTGTCGGTACGGCCGAAGATCGTGATACGGCGTGTCGACTTGAGGTCAGCCATCGCCTCATTCAATTGGGTGCGAGCGGCAGGGCTCAGTTTGGCGCTGCCCAGGCCAAAGCGCAGGGTGAGCGTGCGGGAGACTTCCTTCTTCGGTGCCGGGGCTAACGGAACAGCGGGCGGGGCGGGCTCGGTTGGGATGGACGCATCAGTGCGCTTGATCGATGGGTCAGGCGTTTCCAGCGCGAGCGTCTTGGGGGTACGGATCGGGCAGGCTGGCGGGATGCAGCGTGCAAACGTCGCCTGCCGGCCGAAATCGAGTTGGGCCAACTGTGCCGGTGCCGCGCGCTGCAGGATTGCCTGGTGATCGGGCGATGGCTGCGTGGAGAACAGGCTGCACGACGCTGCCAAGAGGGTGCAGCCACTCATGAGGCTGAGTGTCCAATGGCGTATTGAGCCAAATCTCATGGCGCCACCCGCACCGACATCAGGGCAAGCATTTCGCCCGAGGCCGCCTGCTTGACCACGTTCGGTGCCCTGACGAATTGGCTGCTGCGTTGTGCCGGCAATTGGCGGTAAACCCGCCAGGCGTATTTGGCGCGGGTCCTGGCGCAAGCCTCGCCTTTAAGCTGCGAGCAGGCTGCGTTGTAGGCACCAACCGTATCCCATGTCGTTCCGCGCCGGGAAAATAGATCGGACAGCAGCCAGGCACCGACCTGAATGTTGGTGCAAGGATCAAAAAGGTCTGATTCCTGTATGCCGTGACGGGACAGCATCGAGAGATGATGGCTGTTGATCTGCATGAGTCCAATGTCGTAGGACCCGGTGCGTTGAGCGTGCGAGCGGTTGACGGCCTTCGGATTCAAGTTCGATTCGACCCGGGCGATCGCATAGAGCAGGTCGGCTGATACGCCGTAGCGTTGTCCTGCCTCACCCCAACAGGCCAATGCCTGAGGGGCAAGCATTGCCATGAAAGCCAGGGTAGCCAGTGAGATAAAGGACGACGAACGCATGGATCACCTCTCGAACGGAATTGGGACAGACCGCCAGGCGGGTAGCCAGGTCTGGGTAGTCAGCGGTGAGCGGACTGCCTGGATGGGATTCGGGTCGGTCCGGGTTTAACCGGGCAAGGTGACGATGAGCGAACGGCTCAGCGTGGGTGGGGTGCGGCTGGGTGCGGATTTGAGGTCAAGTGGCCGTTAACCAGACGCGGTTAGACGCTCGAGTTGGGAACGGTCCACCATATTGAGGCGGGCCTGCAGCAAGACGCTCGTGCCTGCCGGGTCCTGCATCTGGCACAGCGCCACGCAGGCCGTTGTCAATTGGTCGAGTTGGAACTTGGGGTTGGGGTGCCGGTTGGGGGGAGAGCGTTGCAACTCTAGCAACAACTGATATTGACTTCGCCACATCGATTCGCGGCGGCGTGGGGTCTGTGGCGAGCGCAGCACCAACTCGGTACCGAGGAACCGGAAGATACATGCGGACGCATCCGGCTGGGCGAAGACCTGCGAGACGCAGGCGCTGATGAGGTCGGGGAAACGAAAGGTCGGCGACACGTTGGTCTCACTGCGCAGCAACCAGTACAGCCAGTCGTGCTCCTCGAGCCACAGGCGGGTTTCGATGATTTCCTGCAACCCGTTTTCATGCGGACGGGGGAGCGTGTTGTTCCGGTGCGTCGTCGATATTGCAGTGAACATGGGCCTGACCTCGATTCGGTGACGTATTGCGCTTGCAAGCGCATGGTCGAAGAGTAGGCGGTGCCACCTGGGGCGTCTCCCGGGAATGGGAAGCTTATGAGGGGGATTTCGCCATCGAGGTCGGGAAAGGTGGGCTTACGTTATCAGTACATGGGTATGAAAGGTTGCAAGATCATCTGCGGTAAGTTTCATGAGGGCTTCTCCAATAAATTTGCTGACCACGTAAATTTTTTCAGGCGCATTTCATGGTTAATTTTCGTGATGGCCCAATCTGGGTATTTAGCTTTGCGGCATCTGGAAACCTGTCAGGAAATTACATATTGGCTATCAGAAACGTAATCTCCAGGTCAGCGTCCTGTTGGTAGCGCACTCCTAAGATGACATCACGGTTGGACGAAATAGGTCCGACACGATTAACCCGATGTCACAAGGAGAGAATCATGAAAGCAAATATTTCCCAACTTATCCTGGTCGTTGCTCTTGGCTTTGCTGCCACAGGAACTAGTTATGCCCACGAGGATTACTCGGAGGCGGGCACCAATCATTGGCTGAGTCATGTCTCGGAATCCAAGAGTCAGCCGACCACCAATCAACTCGCGCCCTACGGCTACGCAACCTCCAGCGCAGCCGCTCGGGTGGTGAATATCGACAGCGGCACCAAATACCTGAATGTCACACGCCTCGAAACCATCCGGATCAATGTTGGCAGCAAGAGCGTCACCTGGACGTTCGATACCCTGGGCACTGCGTCGTTTCCACTTGCCAAGGTTATTCCGGGGGCTGAGGGCGTGTCGGTGTATGTCACGGAGAACCCAGCCTACACCGGCGGCTGAGTGAAAGATTACGAGGCGATGACACCAATGTCATTGCCACGTCGGGGAACTGACAGGTTCTCGTAGGTAGTATTTGAAATGCAAGTCCATAACTCTAAAGGAGAAAGAAATGCTGAAAAAACTGTTGATGGTTGTCGCGATGAGCGCCGTTACTGCTACTGCATTCGCTTCTGATGAAGCCCGTGCTGCTGCCAAGCAGGTGATCGATCTGAAAGACGGTTCAACGGTCTACATCTTCAAGGACGGAAAAATGGGCATGGAGGATAAATATGGTCGCGCCACGCGTATGAAAAAAGATACCGTGATGGAAACCAAGGATGGTCAGAAGATCATCATGCACGGCGACGAAGTCATGCGTCTCGATTCTCTGCTCAAGAAAGGGCACGAGGGAGGTTAATCGACCGACTCTCCAGAGCGTGAGGTGGCTCCTTAGGGGGCCGCTTCCATTTTGAAGTAGCGGGAAAGCAACTTGCGAATTGCTTGTTGAAGTTCAAACCCTGCCAGTTTGATTCTATCGAAGAGAGGCTTCCTGCAGCGTGTGCGACAGCGCATAGGGCACGTTCGGTCAATTTGGCAAAATCAACTATCAAGCAAGTTGAACGCTTGTAAGCGTTGCAAACAGAAGTATCACCAGTGCGTTAAATTAGTGGAGAAACAAAATGCTGAAAAAATTGTTGATGGTTGTTGCGATGAGTGCCGTTACGGCGACCGCATTTGCCGTGGATGCGGCACAGGTTGAAAAATCGATTGAGTTGAAAGATGGCTCCACGGTCTACATTTTCAAGGACGGAAAAATGGGCATGGAAGACAAACTTGGCCGCGCGGTGCGCATGAAGAAAGACACCGTGATGGAAGCCAAGGATGGCCAGAAGATCATTATGCATGGTGACGAAGTCATGCGTCTCGACAGTCTGCTCCATAAGGATCACCGCGGCTAAATCACCGACTGTGTCGTTACGAAAGCGGCTCCTTCTTCGGGGGCCGTTTCTGTTTTGAAATAGCGGGAAAGCAACATGCGCATTCCCTGCCGCAATTCGGCATCGTCAACCTGCACCGCCTTGGCGTACAAGCCAGGCGCAATCTTGATGAATACGGCAACGACCAACGGGTCGAAATGTTGACCGGCATCTCTCTCGATAATGCTCAGCGCTTCAGCGAGCGTCATCGGCTCCTTGTAGGGGCGTTTCGAGGTTAGTGCGTCGAAGACATCAACCACTGCAAAAACGCGGGCAATACGGGGAATCGCCTCGCCGCGCAGGCCATCTGGGTAGCCAGCACCGTCAAACCGCTCATGGTGATGGCGAATAGTCTGTGCAGCCCCCGCCAGCCAATGGTTACCGGCGACGATTTCGGTGCCAAGTAGGGAGTGGCTCTTCATGACCTCGAATTCCTCTGCGGTCAGTTTGCCGGGTTTGAGCAGAATGCGGTCGGGAATACCGATCTTGCCCACATCGTGCAGAAAAGCGCCGACCACCAAATCGGCAATCTCATTTTCCGGAAGGTCCATCACCTCGGCCAGGGCGACGGCATAGTAGGTGACCCGGTAATTGTGGGCATCTGTGTCCGAATCCCGCTTGGCAACGGCGTTGCCGAGGGAATGCATCAGCGAGAGATTGGAGTCCAGCAGGCGTCGGGACAGCCCGGTCGATTGCTTCAGCATGGCCAACAGCAAGGGATAGAGTAGCAGCGCCGTGAGCAGGACAGACAAGGTGGCGGTCAGGGCTGCGGCGCGGACTTGTTCCCGCTGAGCTAGCAAGCTTTCCTCATCGAGACGGCTGACGCCTTCCACATAGCCGGCGAGCGAACCATCGCTCCCGAACAACGGCAAGACGACTTGGATCAGCCGTTCGCCTGACACTTCGATCCAGTTTCGGTGACTTTGACCGCGTTCCGGCCAGTCATGCTGCCGGGATTTGGCGGCAGCGACGAGGGTTGTCGGAATATCTTCCCAAGTTTCGTAGATCAGCGCCCGACTCGGACTGAATAGGCGAATGCCGACAAACCGGGTTCGATCCAGCAGGCGGTTGAGTGTACCGTGCTCCTCCTGTGCTTTTCCATCAAAGGCCATTTGCATGGCCGGCGACTCGAAGTGGCGGGCGCTGGTCGTCGCGCGATCCAGTGCCGCTTGCTCGGTCCTGGACGTTTCGAGCAGGTACGAGCCCCCTCCTGCTGCCAGTCCGATCATGATCGAGGTGGCTCCCAACTTGCTGGCCAGCATCCAACGCAGTTGCCGGGGAGTTTGCGGTAGGGTGGCGTTTTTCATTTGGGCGGGGCGCCTTCCGGATTGGCGGTGTAAAAGCCGGTTTGGGCATTCATGATGGGCATGAGTTGATCGATCACTCGTTGATGATCAGGATAGCCTTGATCGGGTCGATGGGCCCAAGATCGTGCCATGCATCATGGGGCGCGACGGTTTTCTGCTCATTGCAGCAACCGTGATTGCACTCCACAAACCAACGTTTTTGCAGCACCGTTCGGCAATAGTTATAAGTCAAAGTCTTGGGATTACAACCGACGGCCGCGGCGAGCATACGACAGGTGCAGCGATCACCATGTTCAGGAGGTTTGTGAAGTTCCATGGAAAGGCGATGTCATTTATTTCAAGGACTGATACAACTCCATCAGCATCTTGAAGTGGCCGCTAACCCGATCAACTGAAAACTGGTACATGATCGAGTTATCGGAAAACTTGGTGCGCTCGACATCCATATCAACCGTGTTGCCGTCCGCGCTATCCTGGCTCGGCACTTGGTACTTGAGGGCATAAGGCGGCTGGGCGGAAACAGCCATCCCGGAAATGTGGCCGCTGCTGGTCGTCGCCAGCATTGTCGGCGACACTTGGGATGCTGATCGGGCGATGCGCATGGCTTCTTCGACATCGATGTCCACCGCCTTGTAACCGGGGGTATCGGCGTTGGCGATATTAGAGGCGATCATCTGCTGGCGATAGGCGCGCACCCCAAGGGCCATTTCCTGAACGCTATGTTTTTTTCTGTCCTGTGCCTGGCTGGACAAGGGAACATGCTGCGGGTGCGGCTCGCTGCTGGACGAAGTCAAGCCGCCACCATGCTTGCCATGCGGCGCTGCCGCGCCAGTTTGGCCGATGGCTTGCGAAAGCGCATCGGCAAAAGAGGCTCCCCCCGTGGCGCCGTGAGTGGCATGGCCGCCATCGACCGGCGGCTGAAGGGGGGGCGAATTGGCGATGGCGTCGATCCGTGGCATTGGGGCTTTACTTGCTGATGCGCGCGAACTCGACTGCGGGCCGGCTAGTGTTTGCCTGACCGTTGGGTGCCGGAGCGACGCCCCACCACCGAACAAGGGGTCATTTCTTTGCCAAACCGGTCAATACCTGCCGCTGAAAATCAGTGCAACAGGCGAGCATCGAAGCCCAATGATCCAGGACGGTCCGCCCCGTTCCCACCATCAAACCGCTCGCATCGCCGCGCAGCCACGACTGACTATCGGTTCCAGCCTGAGCCAGAATTCCACGGGCAAACTGTCCGTTGATTTCGGTCAGGCGCTCGCAGCATCCCAGCCCCAAATTGCAAAGATTTGAGGTCAGTTCAAGTTGTGACTGACACTGGTTTTTCAAACGATCAGCAGCTTCCAGCATTTTTTCTTCCTTCATCCAGGATCTTGAATAATTGCAGTATGCGTCGGGGAGACTGACGCATACATAACCCCGCGGTTACAAGTTTGTCATTCAAATGTCAGGTGAAACAACATAGCGGGCGGGAACTGTTTTTGGCCAAACTGTCGGCCCAGGTGTTCTTTGCCCAAACACGTTCCCCAATTCAGGCGACGATATTGATCAGCGTCCCGGTGGTTTGACCCTGAACATTCACAACCGGCGGTAACGCTTCCTCTGCTTTGCGCTGTGAGACCTCTTGCGCCCTGGCTTCCTGGCGTTCGACTTGTAGCTCTTTGGTTAGCGGACTCTCGACAGGCTGGCGTGCAGCGCTGGTGATGGTATTGCGGCTAATGGAATCGATAGCCATGAAAATCTCCCTGAACTTTGGTTTGACTCAATCAAAAGGGCGATAACTTGTCAGTCGTCGCCTTCTTCCTTGTTTCCTTCGGCAATTTGTGGGCCCTACCCTTGTGGCTGTTGAGAGTGGCGGCGCGCTATTCATTTCGGATTACGCGACGCGAACGTTTCGGGCAACGGATTGCCTGCCGTATCGGCATCTATTTACCGGAACTGCCGGCCAATTGGCGGTGTGCCTGTTCCAGGGTGCGCGCATCCTTGGCGGCATTGGTGAACTGCGCCTGCAGCGAACGGCAGTGAGATTGCATCGCCGCCAGATCGCCTTTCGGGCGGCTGGCGTAGGAGCGCCCCATTTTTTCGTGCAAAGCTGCTTCCGCATCGTAGCTGGCCGCTTTCTCCGCGAAATAGGCAGCTATTTGCTGGTGCTCGGCGGCTGTGGTGGCATTGGCGATGCTTGCCGGAATCTCACCGACCGATGGGACCGAGGTGCATGCCGTGAGGGCCAGAAAGGCAATCCCGGCAAGAACTGGAGCGAGTGCAATACGCATGATCTTCTCCTCTGCTTGTAATGGTGTATCCAGTGTGCGACCCGGCGACTGTCGACAACATAACCATCGAATTACAAAACAGTTGGCGAAATGTCATGAGAATTCCGGTGGCTTTCGCGACGCGTCAATGCAGCCTGAAGTCGCATCGCAGGCATTGGCCCGCAGCACTCGGCGCAGGTGGAATTCGACAGTTGTCCGGGAAAGGGGAGACGCCCTCGTTTCGCGGTTTCGCTCAGCGCAACCTGGTAGGAGGCCGGTTGCAGCAGGCTCCAGGTCCGGGTTGGGCGGCATTTTCCAGTTCGCTGGCTTCCGTCAGCTTCCAAAGGCGTCGTCTGAAGCCGTGGAACCCATCTTTAAACTGCAAGCCCTCGGCGGTGGCCACCGTTTCGATTTGCGAGAGAATAGTTTTCCTCAAATCGTATTCGACCAACAGGTGAGTCTTTTCTGTAGTAACCGAGGTTACCCCGATCATTTTGCCGACACGCTGGGCGGCGCGTTGGATGTCCGATTCGTTGCCGTTCGCCAGTCGCAGTTTGCGTCGTTTCGGGATAGGCAGGATATCGGCAATCCGCTGTGAGCCGGTGTAGAGGGCCGGGATGTCATTGAAGCGTTCGAGGCAGTGGGCCGAGCAGAAGTGGTAGAGCATGCCGCGATAGGTGATGAAGCGTGAGGAGCGAGCGACCTCGATAGCCATGCCGCATACCGGATCGCGGCTTGTGGTCACGGCTTTTGTTATGGTCGCTCTCCCTCCCTGCTTGGCGCTATCTCAATCAGTGCCAAGCCGCATACCGAGGCAGCCTGGCTGTGCAGGCTTCTGTGAACAGCCTGGTAACGGAAATCCGTTATTTCATATCCCGGGGATGGTAGTGCTTGCTCTTGTCCTGCGCAGCATTCTTCCTGTTTGGATCAACGGCGGCCGGCGCCTTTTGCGGAACACCGGATTTTTCCTCAACGTGCGAGTGCGGCTTGACGGCCTTGGCGGGCTTGGCGCCTTGCTCCATCATCATTTCTGCGGCAGGCGGCGCTTTGTCGACGTCGGCGGCTTGGGCTCCCAAGGACAGCGCGGCGGTGGCCAACAGGATTGCTGAAAGCGTGGATTGCAATTTCATGATGGTTCTCCAGAAGAGTGGTGAGAAATGTCGGATTGATGAATACCTGACACTTCGAAGTCTGCACTTTCGCAACTGTCACCGGGATGACTTATTGATTACATTCATGTCAGGAAACTCCGGTGCAATCTGATGTTGAGGAGTATTCCGTGAGGGCTGAACTTTCTATGAGATACGGCTTACAGTCCAAATCTGATACGAGGATATGGTGAATCCACCATTCGGACAGGAAACGGAACACCCCGATCTTGTCTTGTTCGCCTTGCACTGCGGAGAATAGAAAATCGACAAGCGCGGTTTGGAATCGTTCATGCTCTTCTGCGTGCTCAGCCACCATCGGGTAATGTCGCGCAAGCAGCAATTCTTCTTCCTTCGCAAAATGCTCTCTGGCACAGACAGCCATTTCGTTGAGGAGATCATGAAATTTTTCACAACCTTCGGGACCTGCGCTCTCCAAGCATTTCTCCGACTCCGCACACAGTAGCAACATCTTTTTATGCTGCTGGTCGATGATGGCGTTCCCGACGCTGTAGCAGTCGCGCCATTCGTATTGGGTGGTTATGTCAGGCAACCGTGAGGACATCAGCAGATCTCTGTTTTATTGTTGCCCGCGCAGACGCAGCGCATTGCCGACCACGCTGACCGACGACAGACTCATCGCCGCGGCCGCAATCACCGGCGACAGCACCAGCCCGAAGAAGGGATAGAGGATACCAGCCGCGACCGGCACCCCGAGGGCGTTGTAGAGGAAGGCGAAGGCCAAATTCTGGCGCATGTTGCCGACCGTTGCAACAGAGAGCAGTCGGGCGCGGGCGATTCCGCGCAGATCACCCTTGACCAGCGTCACCTGGGCGCTGTTCATGGCGACGTCGGTGCCGGTGCCCATGGCGATGCCGACATCCGCCTTGGCCAAAGCCGGGGCATCGTTAATGCCATCGCCGGCCATCGCGACGATCCGCCCTTCGCGCTGCAGGCGTTCGACCAGCGCCAGTTTGTCGGCCGGCTTGACCTCGCCGTGCACTTCGTCGATGCCCAGGCTGGCACCGACCGCCCGGGCGGTGGTCAGGCCGTCGCCGGTGGCCATCACGATGCGCAGCCCGGCCTGGCGCAGGATGGTCAGGGCTTCCTGGGTGCTCGCCTTGATTGGGTCGGCGACCGCCAGCAAACCGAGCAGGCGGCCGTCGGCCGCCAGATGCATGACGCTGGCGCCGCTTTGGCGCAGGGTTTCCGCTTCCTTGCCAAGGGCGTCGATATCAACGCCGTCCTCGGCCATCAGCGCGGCGTTGCCGAGGGCCAGGCGCTGGCCGCCGACCGTCCCGCGTACGCCGATGCCGCTGGCCGATTCGAACTGCTCGGCCTTGTCCAGGGCCAGCCCGCGTTCCCGGGCGGCGCGGACGATGGCGTCGGCCAGCGGATGCTCGCTGCCCTGGTCGAGGCTGGCCGCCAGGCGCAACACTTC
>DAIMCQ010000107.1:0-12622 GCA_036726285.1 Azonexus sp. | reverse complement strand
GGATTGGAATATTTCCTTGTTCATTTGCCTGGGGTTTTAATAAAGTCAATTGATTCAGTGGATTAGTTGATTTTTCACGTCCTGGCACATCTCTCGCAATAAGAAAGCCATCGCCGACTTGCGGCAAGGCCGACGGGCAGAGGGTTCCACCCCGCCGGTGCGGTGGGATTCGGAGCAATCCGGTCATTCCGCCGTATGCCGCCGTCGCGGGAAAGCGATATTGGGGTGCCAGGTGGTTCGTTCGGGTTCGATTCCCGGTCATCCCCCCTTTGGATAGCTCAGTCGGGTAGAGCAACCGTCTCATCAACGGTCTGTCGCGGGTTCGACTCCCGCTCCAAAACTGTCCTTTCACGACAGTGAAGTTGCAGTACCCGTCGGCTGCGGCATGCGCAAGCACCCGCCGCCGGTCCGGCCCGGCGCTTCGGTCCGCTTGTGCGGCAGGGCAGTCGGTGTCAGGGCAAGCGGGCCGCGTGGCCGGGGCGATGTCCCGGCCGCTGCCAGCCCGGATTGCCCGCACCGCCAGCTCCCCCGCAGGAGCCAACCGGAACGCCCGCCGGACCGGCGTGAGCCGGCAAGTTGAATGACGAATTTTGAAGACGACCTGTGTCAAAGAGGGAGAAGAAAAATGTTGAAGCGTTTCATCGTGAAGAAGAACGAACGGGCCGCCCTGCTGCGCAATGGCGATTTCCAGCGCATCCTCGATCCGGGCCGTCACTACCTGTTTGACCCGTTCAACGAGCTGTCGCTGACCCTGTGGCACACCGATACGCCGATGCTCGATACCGACCTCGTCGATTACCTGCGCCAGAACGAGCCGGCCGAAGCAGAACGCCACTTCGTTTGCATGGAAATGAACGAGGACGAAGTCGGGCTGCGTTACGAAAATGAAGTCCTGGTTGAAGTGTTGCCGCCTGCCGCCCGCCGCTTCTTTTGGCGCGGGGTGGTGGCGCATCGGCTGGAGAAGATCGATCTGCGTACCAGTGCCGCCTTGCCGGCTGTCATGGTGAAACGTCTGTTGCAACCGTCGCTGCGCGGTCGCCCGGTGTCGGGGTTGAACGGCGTTTTGGTCGTGCAGGTGCCGGCGGCGCATGTCGGCTTGCTGCGTATCGACGGCGTGCAACAGCCCTTGCTGTCGCCGGGCGTGACCGCCTACTGGCGCTTCAACCGCGATTTGCAAGTGGAGTTGGTCGATATGCGCTGGCAGACCATGGAAGTGAGCGGCCAGGAAATTCTCACCCGCGACAAGGTCGGGCTGCGTCTCAATCTGGCCGCCACCTGGCGTTTTGACGACGTGAGCACGGCTTTCGCCAAGCTGGCCAAGCCGGCCGAACACCTCTACCGCGAGCTGCAATTCGGTCTGCGGGCGGCGGTCGGCACGCGCAACCTCGACGAATTGCTGGAGAGCAAACAGTTGATCGATGAAGTGGTGAGCCAGCATGTCGCCAAAAAGCTGGCTGGGTTCGGTCTCGAAATCGGCGGCGTCGGCGTCAAGGACATCGTGCTGCCGGGCGAGATGAAAGCCATCCTGGCGCAGGTGGTGGAAGCCAGCAAGGCGGCGGAAGCCAATGTCTTGCGCCGGCGCGAGGAAACGGCGGCGACCCGTTCGTTGCTCAATACCGCCAAGGTGATGGAAGACAACCCGGTCGCCTTGCGCTTGAAAGAACTGGAAACCCTGGAACGGGTGGCCGAACGGATCGACCGCATCTCGGTCTTTGGTGGCCTCGATCAGGTGTTGAACGGGCTGGTGACGCTGACGAAGTAAGCATGGGCCGGATTGCCGGCAGAAAGGAGAAGGCATGACGACAGTACGAAAAAGCGGCAAGCAGCGCCGGGCCGAAATCAGGGCCGCCCGGCTGACCCGCCGCCAGTTGGCGGCGGCGGCCCGCCGGGGCGCGGCGCTGCGTCCGACGGGCCGTATCGTCCTGGTCGATTACGGCAAGCTGGCCATCGACAACAGCTATGGCATGAGCGATTTCGCCCTGCGCGGCTATTACGTCGATCAAGCCTTCACCTGCTGCGATTGCGGTGCTGCAGGGATCTGGACCGCCGAACGGCAACGCTGGTGGTACGAAACCGCCGGCGGCGGGCAATACACGCGGGCCAAGCGCTGTGCCGCCTGCCGGGCCAGGGAACGCCAGCGCAAGGAACAGGCGCGGCAGGCCTCGCTGGCCGGCCGCTTGCGGAAACTGGCGTGGCTGGCGGAAACGGCCAGTGGGCGGTGAACGAACAAGGGCACGAACGCGAAACGGCGAGCGGCCGGTAAACAGGTGACGAGACCGGTGAAGGGTAAAACCGAAAGCTTCGGCGGGGAGCGGTATTTGAGGATGCAGTTCCGGGGTCTGCGCAAGGTTCCAGGAATGGCACGCGTTTAAAGCTTCCCCGCACATCGGTGTAATGCCCGATGGCGGCTTACTGCGGGTTCGAGTCCCGCCGTGCCCACCAACTAATGCAATATGAATTGCCGCGCAGCCGTTACCATCGCGCTGCGGGTTAGAAAGGAAAAAGAAAATGACGTACCAGACTCAGGAAGTGAGCCAAGGCAAGGCGATCAAGTTGTGGACCGAAGGCGTGCCGGTCGAGGACGACGCACGCAAGCAGTTGATGAATACGGCCAGGATGCCTTTCATCTTCCGCCACCTGGCGGTGATGCCGGACGTCCACCTGGGTAAGGGTTCGACCATCGGTAGCGTGATCCCGACCCAGGGCGCGATCATCCCGGCTGCTGTCGGGGTCGATATCGGTTGCGGAATGATGGCGGCCCGTACGACGCTGACCGCCGCCGACCTGCCGGATAACCTGCACGGCCTGCGTTCCGCCATCGAGGCCGCCGTGCCGCACGGACGCACGATGACGCGCGGTCGCCGCGATAAAGGTTCCTGGGAAAACCCGCCGGCTGTGGTCGATGCGATGTGGGCCGCGCTGCGCCCGGGTTTCGAGCGCATCACCGAAAAGTACCCGCGCTTGAAGAACACCAATAACTACAAGCATCTGGGAACGCTGGGAACCGGTAACCACTTCATCGAGGTGTGCCTGGACGAGACCGATCAGGTCTGGTTCATGTTGCATTCCGGGTCGCGCGGGGTGGGAAATGCTATCGGTAGCCATTTCATCGAACTGGCCCAGGCCGATATGCGCCAACACCTCGCCAACCTGCCGGACAAGGATCTCGCCTACTTCGAGGAAGGTTCCGAGCACTTCGCCGATTACGTCGAAGCCGTCGGTTGGGCGCAGGACTACGCGCGCCGCAACCGCGACGCGATGATGGTCAACGTGGTTGCCGCGGCCCGTCAGGTCATCGCCAAGCCATTCGCCGCCGATATCGAAGCGGTGAACTGCCACCACAACTACGTACAGCGCGAAACCCACTTCGGAAGCGAAGTGCTGGTGACGCGAAAAGGCGCCGTGTCGGCGAAGAAGGGCGAACTCGGGATCATTCCGGGATCGATGGGGGCCCGCAGCTACATCGTGCGCGGACTGGGTAACGAGGAATCCTTCTGCTCCTGCAGCCATGGCGCCGGTCGCACCATGAGCCGCAATGAGGCGAAACGCCGTTTCACCGTGGACGACCAGATCAAGGCCACCGCCCACGTCGAATGCCGAAAGGATAGCGACGTGATCGACGAAATCCCGATGGCCTACAAGGATATCGACGCTGTGATGCACGCCCAGCGCGAGCTGGTGGAAGTGGTGCATACCTTGCGGCAGGTGGTATGTGTGAAAGGATAGGTCATGGGTAATAGTTGGCTTCACGCGCTGGACGACAGTCTGATGCGCTTTAACCACAGCCGTGATCAGCGGGCTTACGAAGCAGGAAGGGCGCAGGTGCTCGAAGTGCTTGCTGACGAGACGGGGGCCGCCGATCCGGCGACGGAGGCGCGCCTGGTCTATCTTTGCCGCTCCGGTGACGGCTACTTCCGCGAAGCAGCAGTCCGCCAATTGGGCAAGAAGGGCAGCTCCGCGGACGCCTGGCTGGTGCTGATCGAACGTCAGAACGATTGGGTGCCGCAGGTCCGCCAGGCGGCGCTGGCCTCAGCCGGGATGTTCCTGAAAACGGAAAGGCTGCCGGTCGTTCTTGCTGCTCTGGATGCGGTTGTTCTCCTGACACGGAAATCGCGCACCGATCACAATCGCTTTGTCGATCAGGTCGGTGCCTTTCTCGACCGGCCGGAACACCGCTCGGCCGTGTTCACCGACTTTCGCAAGAGCCGTGGCCCGGTCGCCCGCTTCCTGTTATCGCGGATGCTGCGCTGGCCCGAGGTGGCGCAGGCTGAAGTTGTCCGGCTGAGCACCACGCACAAGGATTTTCTCGTCCGTTCGCGCTTCCTTTCTGCTTGCGAGGCATCCGGTACGGTTGGCGAAGCTGCTTTGCGTGCCTTGTTGGCCGATCGGCATCCACGCAACCGGCAGAAGGCGTTTCTTGCTCTGTGGAAAAATCCGCCCGCTGACCGGCAGGCGCTGCTTGAAATGGTCTTGCTCGACCCATCCGGTGCCGTGCGCGGCGTGGCGCTGTGGGCGGCCAAGCAAAGCGCCTTCGACCTGCCGGCGTTTGTCGCCGCCCTGGGCAACGGGGAAGCTTTGTCGCCGCGAGCCTATCTCGGCTGGCTACAGTTGCTCGGTGTATTGAAAAACCGGGAAAGCCTGCCGCTGGTCGAAAAAGCCTTTGCCGATGCCCGTCCGCAGATCCGGCAAGCAGCCTTGCTGGCCTGGGCCGCCATTTCGCGGGAAACGGCGGACGTGCCGACCATGCGGGCGATGCTCGATATCTCACCGAAGGTGGCGAAACTAGCGGGGCAGTTGCTGCGCAAGGGCAAGGTTTTGCTCTCCGGCGAGCAGTTGCAGCAGATCAGCAACGAGCTGGAAAAACGTGGCGATCTCGGTCGTCAGTTGGCTTTCGCGCAACGTCTCGCTTACTGGGAACACCTGGCCTGGTTGCTGGAACTGCTGCCGCGTTATCGTGGCGAGTCGGAACGGCAGACGATTCTCCGGGAAGTTGCGGATAGTCTGGCAAGGCAGCGCTATGCCCTGGCTGGCCAGACGCCGGCCATGCAGGAACGGTTGCGCCAGGCCATGCGCCAGAGTGGATTGAGAGAAGCTTGGCGCAATCACGACCGATTGCTTGTCTCGCTGGAAGAATTTGATTGATTGGATAGAACGGTCAGCATCATGGAGACCGAAAAACAAACAGTACTGAGCGCCCACCCCATCGACCCTGCGGTCGGCCGGCGGGTCATGCTGGCGCTGGAAGAGATCGAAGCCGAACACGATGTCACGGTCCTCTACGCCTGCGAATCCGGCAGCCGGGGCTGGGGCTTCGCGTCGCCGGACAGCGATTACGACGTACGTTTTCTCTACGTCCATCGCCTGCCGTGGTACCTGGCCGTCGAGCCGAAGCGCGACGTGATCGAGTTGCCGATCAGCGACGAACTCGACGTCGGCGGCTGGGAGTTGCGCAAGGCGCTGCGCCTCTTGCGGCGGGCCAATACGGTGCTGCTCGAGTGGCTGGATTCGCCGGTGGTTTATCGGGAGGACACGGCCTTGAGCGCAGGCATTCGCGATTTGGCAACGCAGTGGTTTTCGCCGAAGCGCGGGCGCTATCACTATCTGGCGATGGCGCGGCGTAATTTTCGCGAGCACTTGCAAGGAGACCGGGTGCGGCTAAAGAAGTACCTCTACGTGCTGCGTCCGCTGCTGGCAGTGCAATGGATCGAGCGCAGCCTCGGCCAGCCGCCGATGCGCTTCGCCGATCTGGCCGAACAGCTGGTGACGGATGCGGCGCTGCTCGAAGAAATCAACGCCCTGCTGGCCATCAAAATGCGCGCCGGCGAGGCCGAATACAGCCCGCGCTGGCCGCATATTCACGCTTTCATCGAAAGTGAATTCGGGGTGTGGTCGATGCCGATTACAAGAAGCCGGAAGGCGATGCCGTCGAACTGGATGCGTTTCTGATGCGGACGGTGTTGGCGGTGTCTGGATAACGAAAAAGAAAAGATATGGAATGCTTAGAACTTGATGGTTCCCGCGGTGAGGGCGGGGGTCAGATTTTGCGGACAGCCTTGAGCCTGTCGATGATTACCGGGACGCCTTTTGCCATCGAGCGCATTCGGGCCGGGCGCAAGAAGCCTGGGCTGTTGCGCCAGCATCTGACGGCGGTGCAGGCTGCGGCGGCGGTGTGCGGGGCCGAGGTGGAAGGGGCGGTAGCCGGCTCGCAGCAACTGCGTTTCACGCCGGGACCGGTGCGGGGCGGCGATTATTGCCATGCCATCGGCTCGGCGGGCAGTTCCACCCTGGTGCTGCAGACGGTGTTGCCGGCGCTGTGGTTTGCCGATGGCCCGAGCACCCTGCGGGTCAGCGGCGGTACGCATAACCCGGCCGCGCCGCCGGCCGATTTCCTGATCCGCAGCTGGCAGCCGCTGCTGCAGCGCATGGGCGTGACGCTAGATATCCAGTTGCTGCGCCACGGCTTTTACCCGGCGGGTGGCGGCGAGGTACTGGCGGTGACGGCGCCGGTCGCAGCCTGGCAGCCCTTGCACCTGAATACGCGGGGCGATCTGCGGCGTCAGGTGGCGGTCGGGGTGGTGGCTGGCGTACCGGCCGAGGTTGCCAAGCGCGAGATGCAGCGGGCGGCAGGCCAGCTCGGCGTGCTCGACGAGGAGCTGCGCGTGCTGCCGAGCAACGAGGGGCCGGGCAACGTCTTGATGGTGGTGCTCGACTACCCGGAAGTGAGCGAGGTCTTCACTGCTTTTGGCGAACGCGGCGTGCCCGCCGAGGTGGTGGCCGACCGGGCGGCGCGCGAGGCCCGGCTGTTCCGCGCCAGTGGTGCGCCGGTCGGCGAGTATCTGGCCGACCAATTGTTGTTGCCGATGGCCCTGGCCGGCCAGGGCAGCCTGACGACGACGGTGCTGTCGTCGCACCTGCGGACCAACTGCGAGGTGATCGAGGCATTCCTGCCGGTGCGTTTCAGCTTCGAGCCGCTTGAACAACAGGTCAGGGTGAGCGTCGCCTAGACCGGGCATCTTCCGCCTACTGGCCGAATACCCCGGCCAGTAGCTGGCGGCAGCGCTCCGCCATGAACTCCCGTAGCGCCTTGACCACCGGGCTGATCTGGCGGCGGTCGGCGCACAGCAGGTGGAGGGGGGCGGGTTCGCCGGTGTAGTCGGGGCAGAGGCGGATCAGGCGGCCGGTGGCGAGGTCGTCAGCGACGTCGAGGGCCGATTTGTAGGCGATGCCTTGCCCGGCAACGGCCCAGCGCCGGGCGGCGTCGCCGTCGTCGGAGATGCGGTTGCCTTTGACCGGCACCGACAACTCCTGGCCATCGCGGAAGAAGCGCCAGCGATCATGCACGTAGTCGCCGAGCAGGAAACACAGGCAGTTGTGATTGACCAGTTCCTGCGGCTGGGTCGGTGCGCCGTGGCGTTCGAGATAAGCCGGGGAGGCGCACAGGATGCGCCGATTGGTCGGTGCGACGGGCAGGGCGACGAGGGCGGAATCGGGCAGGGCGCCGTAGCGGAAGGCGAGGTCGACCGGCTGGCGGTAGATGTCGGTCTTGTGGTCGCTGAGCAGCAGACGCAGTGTCAGTTCCGGGTGTTGGGCCTGAAATTCGTCCAGCCAGGGCAGCATGGCGTTGCGTCCGAAGTCGGAGGGCAGCGCCAGTTGCAGGACGCCGCGCAGTGCGGCCGAGCCGGTGAGGGCGGCTTCCCGGCCATCGGTCAGCAGTTGCATGGCCTGCCGGCAGTGTTCGAGAAAGATCACGCCTTCGTCGGTCAGGCGCAGGCTGCGGGTCGAGCGCAGAAACAGGCGGACGCCGATTTCGCCCTCCAGTCGCTTGAGCGCGACGCTGGCGGCGGCGGGGGTGATGTCGAGGCGGCGCGCCGCGGCAGAGAGGCTGCCGTAGTCGGCGACGAGCAGGAAGAGTTCGAAATCGCGCAGGGTATTCATGCGGAAATTGTAAGACTGGGTGTCACCGATTGTTAAAAAATATTTGAAAGTTATTTTCCTGAAGGCGGGTTTTTTGATAGGTCGAATTCGGCCATCATCTGCCCGTCGATCATTCATTGGAGTTTCAGCATGCCGCTCAGCGTCGTTGCCACCATTACCGCCAAGCCCGAGTTTGCCGATGCCGTCCGTCAGGCACTGTTGGCCGTCGTGCCGCCCAGCCAGGCTGAGGCCGGCTGCATTCAATACGATCTGCACCTTGCCCGGGACAATCCGGCGCGTTTCGTGATGATCGAGCGTTGGCAGGACGACGCGGCGCTGGATCGTCACATGGTCAGCGCCCACTTTGCCGCACTGGGCGCCGCGCTGGATGGCAAGGTGGTCGGCGTCGATATCGACCGCCTCGATCTGCTGTCCTGATTCGACAGGAGAACCGCGATGAAAGCCGTTGCCTATCAAACGCCGCTTCCCATCGAGCAGCCCGATGCCTTGCAGGACATCAGCCTGCCTGATCCGGTGGCGACCGGCCACGACCTGCTGGTCGAGGTCCGGGCTGTTTCGGTCAATCCCGTCGATACCAAGATCCGCAGCGGGCGGACGCCGCCGGCCGGCCAATGGCAGGTGCTGGGCTGGGATGCGGCGGGGATCGTCCGCGCCGTCGGGCCGGCGGTAACGCTATTCAAGCCCGGCGACCGCGTCTGGTATGCCGGCGATATCACCCGCCCGGGCAGCAATGCCGAATTGCAACTGGTCGATGAGCGCATTGTCGGCCAGATGCCACACAGCCTCGATTTCGCCAGCGCGGCGGCTTTGCCGTTGACCAGCATCACGGCTTGGGAACTGCTTTTCGACCGGCTCGGCGTGGCGCCGGGCAAGCGGCCGGGCAATCAGCAACTGCTTATCGTCGGCGCGGCCGGCGGGGTGGGTTCGATCCTGACCCAGCTGGCCAGCCGCCTGACGGCGCTGACCGTGATCGGCACCGCCTCGCGGCCGGAAACCCGCGACTGGGTGAAGGCGCGCGGCGCCCATCAGGTGATCGACCACAGCCGGCCGCTGGGCGAGGAGTTGAAGCGCATCGGCCTGGACAGCGTCAGCCATGTCGCCAGCCTGACCCAGACCGAGGCGCACTTTGCGCAACTGGCCGAGGTGATCGCGCCGCAGGGCAAGCTGGCGCTGATCGACGACCCGGTGGCGCCGCTCGATGTCATGAAGCTCAAGGCCAAGAGCATTTCGCTGCACTGGGAGCTGATGTTCACCCGCTCGCTATTCAAGACGGCCGACATGATTGCCCAGCATCAACTGCTCAACGAGGTTGCGGCCCTGGTCGATGCCGGGGTGATCCAGACCACGGTCGGCGAACATTTCGGGCCGATCAACGCGGCCAACCTGAAGCGCGCCCACGCCTTGCTCGAAACCGGCAAGGCCCGCGGCAAGATCATTCTCGAAGGATTCTGATTTCCCCTATCAAGGACATAACAGCATGAACCTCTCCGAACTCGTCAAGACCCGCTACACCAGCAAGGCATTCGACCCGAGCCGCAAGATTCCGGCCGAAACCTTCGCGCAACTCGAAACCCTGCTCCGTTACGCCCCTTCGTCGGTCAATTCGCAACCCTGGCATTTCGTCGTTGCCAGCACCGAGGAAGGCAAGGCGCGCGTCGCCAAGGCGGCGCAGGGCGGCTATGCCTACAATGAGGCAAAGATCCGCAATGCTTCGCACGTTGTCGTCTTCTGCATCCGCCGCGACCTTGATGCCGAGCATCTCGCCGCCATCCTGGCGCAGGAGGACAAGGACGGCCGCTTCGCCACGCCGGAAGCCAAGGCCGGGCAGCACAAGTCGCGCAGCTTCTATGTCGACCTGCACCGCAACGAGTACAAGGACGCCCAGTCGTGGGCCGAGAAGCAGCTCTACCTGGCCTTCGGCACCCTGTTGCTGGGCGCCGCTGCGCTGGAAGTCGATGCCTGCCCGATGGAAGGTTTCGACGCGAAGCTGCTCGACGAGGAACTCGGTTTGAGCGCCAAGGGCCTGACCAGCGTCGTGCTGGCCGGCCTCGGTTACCACAGCAGCGAGGATTTCAACGCCAAGCTGCCGAAATCCCGCCTGCCGGCCGACGTGGTCATCACCCACATCTAAGTAGGGAAACCCTTCAATCCGGACCCGGCCGCAAGCCGGGCCGGGCTTTCAGGCCTGCCTGGCCTGCGCCACCAGCAAGGTGTCGGTGAATTGTTCGAAAGCGACAATCCTGCCGCCGGCCAGCTGCCAGACATGGCTGACCCGCGCCTGCATGGCCTTGCCGGTCTGGCGGTGGCGGCCGCTGTAGCTGCCGATGCCGACGATGTGTTCGCCGCCGTCAATCAGTTTTTCCAGCGTGAAACGATAGTCTTCCCATTCATCGCCCAGTGCGGCAAACACCTGGGCGATGACCTGATCCGGGCCGATCCAGGTGCCGGCACAGGGAAAGCCGGCCATTTCCGTCCACGCCACCTCGGGTGAAACCTCGGCCATCATGCCGGCCAGGTCCTGGCGGGCCGAGGCGGCGTAGTGGTCGGCCACGATCTGCAAATTGCTGCGCATCGCTGACGGAGGCTTCACAGGGCGCAGCCATTGATGTCGCAGGCCGGCGCGGCAGCCTCGCCGCGGCTGGTCGATGCGTCGGCCCGGCCGCGCAGCCAGTCCTGGAAGGCCTGCGGGTTGCCCAGGTAGGCGGCCAGGTCGATGCTGTGCAGCACGCCATCGGTTTCAAGCACGAAGCTGGGAAAGCCGCGGGCACCCACCTGGGCCATCAGGCGGCGGGTGGTCTGGATGTGGCGGTGCACTGCATCGCCCAACTGGCTGTCGTACTCCACGGCGAAAGCGGCGGCATCGAGGCCGATTTCGCCGGCGATTTCGATCAACGTGGCGCGTTCGGCGATCCGGCGACCATCGACGTAATGGGCGGTCTGCAATTGCGCCAGCATGTCCAGTCCGCGTCCGGCGATGGCCTCGGCGGCGAGCACGGCGGCGGTGGGCGGTTCGGAGTCGAGGATGGCGTCGGTATCGTGCAGCAGGCCGTCGTTATAGGCCGGGCCGAAGGGCTGGCCGGTCAGTTGGGCGATCCGTGCGTCGTGCTGCTGGACGTAGGCGCGCAATTGCGGCGTGACCGGCTGGCGGTTGGCGCCGGTCATCATGCCGCTGCCGTGGGCCTGGACAGCGAGGACCTGGCGGGCGGCCTTGAGCAGCGGGGCGGCGCCGTAGCACCAGCCGCAGAGCGGGTCGTAGATGTAATGCAGGGTCGTCATAGTTTGGGTTCCGGTTGAATGGTGCTTGGATACGCGAAAGGGCTTTCGGTTTCCCGCCCCACCCATTCGGGGGGCGGGGCAGGCGTTGGTTCAGCCGATTACCACTTCATTTCGCCCTTGTTCACCTTGGCGCCGATGTCCAGTGCGAGGCCTTCGCCGGCTTGCGGGTAGGCCTTCTTCATGGCTTCGATCAATTCGGCAGCGTTCTTTGCTTGGCCGGCTTCAATCTCAAAGCGCTGCAGGTAGTCGCGGGTGTAGCGAATGGTGCTGGCGTCCAGCGGCGTGCCGGGGGCCATGTGGCCGGGGACGACAGTGACCGGCTTGAGGGCTTCGATTTCATCGAGCTGGGCAATCCAGGCCTGGCGTTCGCTCGGCTTCTGGGTGTCAGCGGTCCACACATGCAGGTTGCCGAAAATGGCGATATTGCCGGCTACAGTTTTGATCGACGGAATCCACACGTAAGGGCGGTGGGCCAGCTCGCCGACGGTGCCGCGGACTTCGATACTTTCGCCATCGACACTCAGCGTGGTGCCAGTCAGCAGGTCGGGGACGATCGGCTGCTGCGGTGCGTTGGCGCCCATCTTCGGTCCCCAGAAGGCCACCTTGCCGGCCAGCTTGGCCTGGATCTTTTCGCGCACGGCCGGGGTGGTCAGCACCTGGGCTTGCGGAAAGAGGCCCTTGAGCACTTCGGCACCAAAGTAGAAATCGGGGTCGGCATTGCTGATGAAGATGGTTTTCAGTGTCTTGCCGCTATCGAGCACGTTGGCGGCAACGCGCAGCGCATCGGCGCGGGTGAAACCGCTGTCGATGACGACAGCTTCATGTTTGCCGCTGACCACCACGGCATTGACGTGAAAACTGTTGCCGTCGGCGTTATAGGTCTTGATGCTCAACGGGGCGGCCGGTTCGGCGTGGGCGCCGCTCGAGGCAACAACGCCCAGCGTCATCAGGGCGGGCAGGAGCAGGCGGGAAAGTTGGCGTGGGGTAGTCATGGTGGTCTCCGTAAAAGGGGAAATTGGGTACGGAGCGAACTTTATATTTTGCAAAATGGTTGATAAAGTTCGAATCAGTTGAATATTTATTGCGTGGATCGATGAAATGGATCGCCTGACCGCCGTACGTGTCTTTGTCGAAGTGGCCGACCGGGGCAGCCTGACCCAGACGGCCGATCATCTCGACATGTCGGCGGCCATGGTCAGCCGCTATCTCGCGGCGGTGGAGAACTGGTTCGATGCCCGCCTGCTGCACCGGACCACGCGCAAGGTCAGCCTGACCGATGCCGGGCTGGCGGCGCTGCCCGCCTGCCGGCAGATGCTCAACCTGGCCGAAGAGGCGCGCTTCATCGCCGCCGAGCGGAATCGCGAACCGGCCGGGGTGCTGCGGGTGACCACGGCGGCGTCTTTTGCCGACG
>DAIMCQ010000106.1:0-12805 GCA_036726285.1 Azonexus sp. | reverse complement strand
GGATGACGGCATGCGCGGCAAGTTCATCGTCTTTGGCCTGCTGGCCGGCGCCTTGTTTACCGGCACGGTGGCAACGCTGGGGGCGAATTTTGTCTGGGAAAACGGCGCGCATTACGCCATTTTCCAATGGTTGGGCCTGGATACGGGTGACAACTACGAAGGGCCGACGACGCCTGATCTGGAGTGGCCGACCTGGATGGTCTACAGCGCCATTCCGCTTGGCTCCTCATTGATGTGTTTCCGCTTCCTGCAAGTCGCCTGGGGCTTTATCAAGACGGGCGAGTTGCCGCATCACGATCATGGTCATGTGGATGGTCTGGAGGACGAAAAGCCGCCGGTCGATGTCAATCTTTATGGCATGGACGACAACCTGCATATGCATGACCTGAAGCATACGATGACCGGGGATCGTCGTTCCGGCGACGAGCGTCGGCATGGTGAGGGCGCTGCCGATGGCGCCGAGCGCCGGCAGGGTGAGCGCCGCAGCAAGGAAGAAAACGGAGGCCAGCAATGAACGCGATGGTAATTTTTGGTCTGCTGGCCGTGTTGATGCTGACCGGCATGCCGATTTCGATCTCGCTCGGTCTGACCGTGCTGACTTTCTTGTTCACGATGACGCAGGTGCCGCTCGAGTCGGTGGCCTTGAAGTTGTTCACCGGGATCGAGAAGTTCGAAATTATGGCGATTCCCTTCTTTATCCTGGCGGGCAATTTCCTGACCCATGGCGGGGTGGCGAAACGGATGATCAATTTCGCCACGTCGATGGTCGGGCACTGGTACGGCGGCCTGGGTCTGGCTGGCGTGCTGGCCTGTGCCCTGTTTGCCGCGGTTTCCGGCTCCAGTCCGGCAACCGTGGTGGCGATCGGCTCGATCCTGCTGCCAGCGATGGTCAAGGCGGGCTTTCCGAACAAGTTCGGGGCTGGCGTCATTGCCACGTCCGGCGCGCTCGGCATCCTGATTCCGCCGTCTATCGTCATGGTGATGTACTCGGTGGCAACCAATACGTCGGTCGGTGCGCTGTTCATGGCCGGGGTCATTCCCGGTCTGGCGCTGGCCGGCGTGCTTGGTGGGGTCACCTGGTATCGCGCCAAAAAATACAACTATCCGCGTCAGCCGAAGGCGACCTGGGGCGAGCGCTGGAAGGCCTTCCGCGCCTCGGTCTGGGGCTTGCTGCTGATTGTTGTCGTGATGGGCGGGATCTACAGCGGCATCTTCACGCCGACCGAAGCGGCGGCGATGTCGGCCGTCTATGCCTTCATCTGTGCCGTTTTCATCTACAAGGATCTCGGTCTCAAGGATGTGCCGAAGGTGTTGCTCAATTCGGCCAACATGTCGGCGATGCTGCTCTACATCATCACCAATGCCGTGTTGTTCTCCTTCATCATGACCAACGAGAATATCCCACAGGCGTTGGCTGACTGGATGTTGGGCAATGGCCTGGGGGTGATCACCTTCCTGCTGGCGGTCAACGTCATCTTGTTGTTGGCCGGGAATTTCATGGAGCCGTCGTCGATCGTGCTGATCTTCGCGCCGATTCTTTTCCCGGTAGCGGTGGCGCTGGGGATTCATCCGGTGCATTTCGGCATCCTGATGGTGGTGAACATGGAAGTCGGCATGTGTCATCCGCCGGTCGGCCTCAATCTCTATGTCGCGTCGGGGATCACCAAGATGGGGATTACCGAGCTGACGGTAGCGGTGTGGCCGTGGTTGCTGTCGATGCTGGGCTTCCTGGTGGTGGTGACCTATTGGCCGGATCTTTCGCTCTGGTTGCCGCGCATGCTGGGCATGATTTAATCCGCTCGGCCGCAATGCAAGCCGTGCTCCGGGTTTCCCCGGGCACGGCTTTTTTCTTTTCGGGGCTGGCCGTGTGGCACAATCGGCCGCCTTGTTACCACGCCCCGCTGCCATGAAATTTGCCCTTGCTCTGATCGCGTTTGTCCTTGTCGCGCTTGTCGTTCCATTCTTGTTGCCGAACAACGCGCGTCAGCAGGGTGCCGACCCCGAGAGCAATCTGCCCTGGCAGATCGCGCTGGATGGGCAAGGTGGCAGTCAGGTCTTCGGCTTGCAGCCCGGCGTGAGCACGCTGGCCGAAGTGAAGCAGCGCCTGGGTTCGGAGGTGGAGGTGGCGATCATTGCCGAACCGAACGAGGCCGGGACGCTGGAGGCGTATTACGCGCAGGTGCCGCTCGGTTTTGTGCTGGCTCGGGTGATCGTGACCGTCGAGACATCGCGGGAGGGTATTCTGGCGATGCGGGAGCGGGCGCTGAAGGCAAAGCATATGGAAAGTACCACCCGCAAGATCACGCTGCATCCGGATGATCTGGCGGCGGCCGACCAGCTGCCGATTCGTGCAATCAGCGTCATTCCGACAGTCAATCTGGATGAGGCAACGGTGGTTCAGCGTTTTGGACCGCCGGGGGAGCGGGTCATTGCTTCCGAAAAACGCGTTCATCTGCTTTACCCGCAGCGCGGGCTGGATATTCTGGTCGATGGCGACGGCAAAGAGTTGTTGCAATATGTTGCGCCGCGCGACTTTTCTCGTCTGCGCGAGCCGCTTCTGGCCGTGCAAAGTGATAAAACTGCCAGCCAGTGAGCCGGGTGTTTCCCTCGCTTATCTGCTAAAATTGCCCGTTTTTCAACTGACTAGCTTTTGCGGAGCAATTAAATGGCTATCGAACGCACCCTTTCCATCATCAAACCTGACGCAGTTGCCAAGAACGTCATCGGTCAAATCTACTCGCGCTTCGAAGGCGCTGGCCTGAAGATCGTCGCTTCCAAGATGGCCTGGCTGTCCGCCCAGGAAGCCGGCAAGTTCTACGCCGTGCACGCTGCCCGTCCTTTCTACAAGGATCTGGTTGAGTTCATGATCTCCGGTCCGGTGATGATCCAGTGTCTGGAAGGCGAAAACGCGATTGCCAAGAACCGCGAACTGATGGGCGCCACCAATCCGAAGGAAGCCGCTCCGGGCACCATTCGCGCCGATTTCGCCGAATCCATCGACGCCAATGCCGTTCACGGTTCCGACGCACCGGAAACCGCTGCCGTGGAAGTGGCTTTCTTCTTCCCGGAAATGAACGTTTACGCTGGTCGCTGATCAACGCTGCATGACCGCCAATCTACTGGATTTCGATGCCGAAGGCCTGACCGCCTGGTTCGCCGAGCAGGGAGAAAAACCCTTCCGGGCACGCCAGGTTTTGCGCTGGATTCATCGCTCAGGGGTGGCGGATTTCGATGCCATGACCGATATTGCCAAGAGTCTTCGCGAGAAGCTCAAGGCAAGAGCGGTTGTGGCACCGCCCGCGGTCGTCTCCGACAAATTGTCGGATGATGGCACGCGCAAGTTTCTGATCGACGTCGGCAGCGGCAATGCCGTTGAAACGGTATTCATCCCCGAGGACGATCGCGGCACGCTGTGCGTGTCCACGCAGGCCGGTTGTGCGCTCGATTGTGCATTCTGTTCGACCGGCAAGCAGGGCTTCAACCGCAACCTGACGGTGGCGGAAATCATCGGCCAGCTCTGGCTGGCCAATAACGCGCTGGGCGCCGTGCATGGCGACGAGCGGGTGATTTCCAATGTCGTGCTGATGGGGATGGGCGAGCCGCTGGCTAATTTCGAGAACTCGGTGGCCGCGCTCAAACTGATGCTCGATGACAACGCCTATGGCCTGTCGCGACGTCGGGTTACGGTTTCCACCTCGGGCCTGGTGCCGGTAATGGATCGCTTGCGCGATGAATGCCCGGTGGCGCTGGCCGTTTCGCTGCATGCGCCGAACGATGCGCTGCGCGACCAGTTGGTGCCGATCAACCAGAAATATCCCTTGAAGGAACTGATGGCCGCCTGCCAGCGTTATCTGGAAAAGGCGCCGCGTGATTTCATCACCTTCGAGTATGTGATGCTCGACGGTGTGAACGACACCGATGCCCATGCCCGCGAATTGCTGGCCTTGGTGAAGCATGTGCCGTGCAAGTTCAACCTGATTCCCTTCAATCCTTTCCCCGGTTCGCCCTTCCGGCGTTCGCCGGCGGAGCGGGTACGGCGCTTTGCCGATATCTTGATGGGGGCAGGAATCATCACGACCACGCGCAAGACGCGCGGTGACGATATTGATGCAGCCTGCGGCCAACTGGCTGGGCAGGTCAAGGACAAAACCAAGCGTACTTCCGGAAGAGTGATTCCCGTCAAAGAGGTCAGGCCGTGAATGTTTTTTCTCTGAAAAACCGGATTTTTGTATTTTGCTTTGGCTTTTTTCTCACCGTGTCGGCGTTTGCGCAGCAAGATTTTGAAACGCAAACGGGAAGTCGAAGCCAGACTTCCGGCGAGCCCAGGAATCGAGCCCGGGTTCATACCGAATTGGGGGCGGCGTATTTCCAGAGTGGTCATATGTCAGCCGCGCTTGATGAATTGCGGATAGCGCTCAGTGCCGATTCGGGTTATGTGCAGGCATACAGTGTTCGCGGCCTGGTGTATGCCCAACTCAAGGAATATGCAAAAGCAGAAGAGGATTTTCGGCGCGCTCTGGATATCGCGCCAGGCGACCCCGAGGTCAATAACAATTACGGCTGGTACCTGTGCGACACGGGCAAGGAAAAACAGTCGATTGCCTATTTTCTGCAAGCGCTGAAAAATCCTCTGTACGAAACGCCGGATCGGGCTTATGCCAATGCAGGTTCTTGCGCTTTGAAAGTTGGCGATTTGGATGGGGCGCAGAATTATTTGCTGAATGCCTTGCGCCTATCGCGAGATGGCGCGCTGACGGCACGTATCCAGCTGGCGAAGCTGTTTTACTTGCGCGGCAATTTTGCCGAGGCCAGGGTTTATCTGAGCGATGTATTAAAAATGCTTGATCAGCCAACGGCTGAAGTCTTGTGGCTGGGTGTTCGTATCGAACGCCGGCTCGGCAATCGTTCGACTGAAGGCGCCTACATGGCACAGTTGCGCAGTCGTTATCCGACTTCGCCAGAGTACCAAGAATTCCTCAAGGGCAATTTTCAATGATTGACGAAAGTAGTGTCGATGAAACTTTGGTTGGAGAAACCGGTTTTGCTGTAACGCCCAGCGTGGGTGGGCAGTTGCGTGCGGCGCGTGAAGGGAAGGGAATTCAGCTTAACGAACTGGCGAACACCTTGAAACTGGGCGCGCGGCAAGTCGAGGCACTGGAAAATGGTGACTGGCATGCCTTGCCCGGGCATACATTCATCCGTGGCTTTGTCCGGAACTATGCGCGCCTGGTGCAACTTGACCCTCTGCCCCTGATGGCTCAACTGGACATGGTGCTCGAGAAGCCGGTTTCGCAACTGGGCAATGTTGAGTCCAGGCCTGCCGCAATGCCGCAGAGCGGCTCATCGCTTTCCCGTAGGGATCGTGCGGTGGTGTTGTCCGGTGCTGTTGTCGTGGCGTTCGCCGGGCTCGTTTATTTCTTGTTGCCCAATGATTTGTCGGCCTTGCGCGAAAGTACGCAGTCCTTGTTGGACTCCTTGTCACGCAAGGATGCCCCGGCAGCGGTTCCGGCGGCAGTTCAGGAAGCGGCGCCCGAGCCGGTTTTTCCGCCGGGTAGCACGCCGCAGCAGGTCATGAATCCGCAGGCCGATGTGCCTGCCACGATCGCAGCGGCCGAGCCGGTAGCCAGTGCTGCGCCGGTGCAGGCGGTGGACAGTGCTCCCCAGGTGGTCGCCGCATCAACTGAGAAAGCAGCGGTCAGCCCGGAGGGGGCGCCGTTGCGCTTCGTCTTCGAAAAGGAATCCTGGGTCGAGGTTCGGGATCGGAGCAACAAGGTTATCTTGTCGCAGCGGGGCACTTCCGGTGTTGAGCAATCGGTTTCCGGTAATGGACCTTTCTCGCTGGTGATTGGCTTTGCGCCAGGGGTCAAGTTGTTCTGGCGCGGTCAGACGGTTGACCTTGTGCCGCACACGCGTGGCGATGTTGCCCGACTGGTTCTGGAGTAAGTTGTGACAGCTGTAGAAAAGCGCCTGACGCGCGCCACTTCGATCGCTCACGTCAAGATTGGCGGTGATTCGCCGGTTGTCGTTCAGTCGATGACCAATACCGATACGGCGGATTATCTGGCGACTGCGCTGCAATGCGCCGAACTGGCTCGCGCCGGGTCGGAGCTGGTGCGGATTACCGTCAATACGCTGGAAGCGGCAGCGGCGGTGCCGCTGATTCGCGACCATCTCGACAAGATGAATTGCAATGTGCCCTTGATCGGTGATTTCCATTACAACGGCCACCGCCTGCTGACGGAACATCCGGCCTGCGCCGAGGCGCTGGCCAAATACCGGATCAATCCGGGCAACGTCGGATTTGGCAAGAAAAAAGACGAGCAGTTTGCGCAGATGGTCGAGTTGGCCTGCCGCTACGATAAGCCGGTGCGCATCGGCGTCAATTGGGGCAGTCTCGATCAGGAATTGCTGGCTCGCATCATGGACGAAAACAGTCGTCGCGCCGAGCCGCTCGATGCCACCGAAATGATGCGCCATGCCATGGTGACCTCCGCCCTTGAGTCGGCGGCCAAGGCCGAGGAAATCGGCCTGGCGGGCGAAAAGATCATCCTCTCCTGCAAGGTGTCGAGTGTTCAGGACCTGATCGCGATCTATCGCAAGTTGTCGGAACGGGCCGACTATGCGCTGCATCTCGGACTGACCGAGGCCGGTATGGGCTCGAAAGGTATCGTTGCCTCGACGGCGGCCCTTTCCGTGCTGCTCCAGGAAGGCATCGGCGACACCATCCGTGTTTCGTTGACGCCGGAGCCGGGCGGCTCCCGGTCGCAGGAGGTTATCGTTGCCCAGGAAATCCTGCAGACCATGGGTTTGCGTGCCTTTACGCCGATGGTTGCGGCCTGCCCGGGCTGCGGCCGGACGACCAGCACCTTCTTCCAGGAGTTGGCCGGCGAAGTGCAGGATTTCGTCCGCGCCAAGATGCCGGAATGGAAGTTGCGCTATGACGGTGCCGAGAACATGACGTTGGCCGTGATGGGCTGCATCGTCAATGGTCCCGGCGAATCGAAGCACGCCAATATCGGGATTTCCCTGCCAGGCACTGGCGAAGCGCCTTCGGCACCCGTTTACGAGGACGGCGAGAAGACGGTGACCCTCAAGGGTGACAACATTGCCGGCGAATTCAAGCAAATCATCGAGCGCTACGTCGAGCGCACCTATACCAAGAAATTCAAGTCATGAGTCAAGCATTGCAAGCCGTTCGCGGGATGAACGATATCCTCCCCGAGGAAGCGGCCTTTTGGGAACTGTTCGAAGAAACCGTCCGTTCGTGGTTGAAAGCCTATGGCTATCGCCCGATCCGTATGCCGATCGTCGAGCCGACCCCGTTGTTCAAGCGAGCCATCGGCGAAGTGACCGATATTGTCGAGAAGGAAATGTATTCCTTCGTCGACGGCCTCAATGGCGAGGCGCTGACCTTGCGCCCGGAAGGTACGGCGGGCTGTGTGCGGGCCGTCATCGAGCATAACCTGGCGGCGCGGCAGACGCAGCGCCTGTACTACATCGGCCAGATGTTCCGCCATGAGCGCCCGCAAAAGGGGCGCTATCGCCAGTTTCATCAGGTCGGCGTCGAGTCTTTCGGGATTGCCGGGCCGGATATCGATGCCGAAATGATCCTGATGGGGGCTCGCCTCTGGAACGACCTGGGGCTGGACGGTATTGCGCTGCAGATCAACAGCCTGGGCCAACCGGCCGAGCGCGCTTTGCATCGTGCAGCCTTGATTGCCTACTTCGAGGCGCATGCCGAATTGCTCGACGACGATGCCAAACGCCGCCTGCACACCAATCCGCTGCGTATTCTAGATACCAAGAATCCGGCAATGCAGGAACTGTGCGCCGCGGCACCGAAGCTGATCGATTACCTGGGGGGCGAGTCGCTGGCTCACTTTGAGGGCGTGCAGCGCGTGCTGCGTGATGCCGGCGTGCCCTTTACCATCAACCCGCGCCTGGTTCGCGGTCTTGATTACTACAACCTGACCGTGTTCGAATGGGTGACCGACAAGCTGGGGGCGCAAGGTACGGTTTGTGCTGGCGGTCGCTACGATGGTCTGGTCGAGCAGTTGGGCGGCAAGCCGACGCCGGCCTGTGGCTTTGCCATGGGGGTGGAGCGTCTGGTTGCCTTGATCAAGGACTCGGGCGGCGAGCCGTCGGCGCCTGCGCCTGACGTCTATGTTGTGCACCAGGGCGAAGAGGCTGCCCGTCTGGCTTTCCGCGTGGCCGAAGGGCTGCGCGATCAAGGTATCGACGTGCTGTTGCATTGTGGTGGCGGTAGTTTCAAGTCGCAGATGAAGAAGGCGGACGGCAGCGGCGCTGCTTTTGCCGTGATCATTGGCGATGACGAAGCGACGACCGGTGAGGCGCAATTGAAGGCGCTTCGTGCCGAGGGCGGCGCGCAACAAAAATTGAAGGTCGATGAACTGGCTGAAGCCATCATCGGCCAACTGATTGATTTGGATGAAGAGGAATAAGCAGCATGGCGCATTACGACCTCGAAGAGCAGGAACAGATTGATTCGTTGAAAACCTGGTGGAAGATGTATGGCAACCTGGTGACGGGGGTTGTCCTGGCCGCTTCGGTCAGCGTTGTTGGCTGGCAGGGCTGGAACTGGTATCAGCGTAGCCAGTCGGCACAGGCGTCGGCGATCTACGGTGTGTTGGAGCAGGCCGTGGCAAGCCGTGATGCACAGAAGGTCAAGGCAGCTGCCGGCGAACTGGCTGAGAAGTTCGGGCGGACCAACTACGCCAGCCTGGGGGCCTTGCTGGCCGCCAAGCAGTCGTTCGATGCCGGTGACCTGAAGACGGCCAAGGCCCAGTTGTCGTGGGCGGCGGATAACGGCAAAGACGAACTGAAGGATCTGGCCCGGTTGCGCCTGGCCGCCGTTCAGCTTGATGAAAAGGCTTATGACGAAGCCTTGAAGCAACTGGATGCGGCGCATGCCGCTGCGTTCGATGCACATTTCCAGGAACTCAAGGGTGATGTCCTGGCGGCACAGGGCAAAAAAGCCGAGGCCAAGGCTGCCTATAAGGCGGCACTGGAAAAGAATGAAGGCAAGACCGGCCCGGCGCGCGAATTGTTGCAACAGAAGCTGGATAGTCTGGGAGATGCAGCCTGATGTCTTCCCGTCTGCTTTCCTCGCTTGCCGCTGCCGGTCTGTTGCTGACAGGTTGCGCCACGGTTTCCGACGCAATCGATTCAATTAATCCATTTGCCAGTTCTGCCGCAAAGCTGGCACCGTTGGCGGCGATCAAGAATACGCTTGAGATCGTAGTACCGTGGTCGGCTAGTGCCGGCAAGGCCGGTGATTACACCTTTTTGCCGGCAGTGGTTGGTGGCGCGGTTTATGTGGCCGGACACGACGGAGCGATCAGTAAGCTGGATCAAGGCAAAACCGTCTGGAAAATTAACGCGGGACAAGCCTTGTCAGCGGGGGTTGGGGCAAATGCTCGCCTAGTCGTCGTTGGGTCTGCAAAGGGGGATGTACTGGCCTTCTCGGCGGAAGACGGCAAGCTGCTATGGAAAGCCAAGGCATCCAGCGAGATTCTTGCCCCACCGACTGTCGGCGAGGATGGGGTTGCCGTTAAAAGTGGCGATAATCGCGTGTTCCTGTTTGATCTGACCGATGGTGGCAGGAAATGGGTCTACCAACGCTCGACGCCGCCTTTGTCGGTGCGTAGCGCAGGTGCTCCGGTTTTTTCGGATCGCTACCTGTTCGTTGGTTTTCCCGGCGGGAAGCTGGTAGCCCTAGCATTGCAGAATGGTGCCCCGGTTTGGGAAGGAACGGTTGCTTTACCTAAGGGGGCTACCGAACTTGATCGTGTGGCGGACGTTGTTGCTTCGCCGGTTATTGAGGGCACTCAGGTTTGTGCCGTAGCGTTCCAGGGGCGGGTTGCCTGTTTCGACTTGGGACAGAGCGGTACCATGATTTGGTCGCGCGATATTTCCTCGGCGGCCGGATTGGCTCTGGATGGCCGTTATTTGTTTGTGACCGATGAGCGAGGTGCAGTGCATGCCCTCGATCGTCTGTCCGGCAGCAGTCTGTGGAAACAGGACAAGCTGCTGAATCGTCGTGTTTCCGGCCCGGCTGTACGCCGTGGCACCGTCGCGGTGGCAGATGCGGAAGGCCTGGTGCACTTCCTTTCCCGTGAAGATGGCAGCTTTGTTGGCCGTCAGAAAACTGATGGCACGCCTGTCCGTGCTCCGGTACAACAGCTCGGTTCCGGCTTTCTGGTGCAGACCAGTGGCGGTAACGTGAGTGCAATAGAGGCACAATGAAACCTACGCTTGTCCTGGTTGGTCGGCCCAATGTCGGCAAATCCACGCTTTTCAACCGTCTGACCCGCTCGCGCGACGCCATCGTTGCCGATTTGCCGGGCCTGACCCGCGATCGTCACTACGGCCACGGGCGCCTTGGAACCAAGCCTTATCTGGTGGTCGATACTGGTGGTTTCGAGCCGCTGATCAAGGAAGGCATTCTGCACGAAATGGCGCGGCAGACCGAGCAGGCGATTGCCGAAGCCGATGCCGTTATTTTCGTGGTTGATGGCCGTACCGGCCTGACCCCGCACGACAAGGAAATCGCCAACAAGCTGCGCCGTATCGATCGGCCAGTCTTTGTTGCCGTCAATAAGGCCGAAGGCATGAATGCCGGGATGGTCGAGGCCGAGTTCCATGAACTGGGTTTGGGCGAACCCAACGCTATCTCGTCGGCACACGGCGAAGGGGTGCGCGGACTGGTCGAATTGGCGCTGGCCTCGTTCCCCGAGCCCGAGGAAGAGGAAGAAAAATCCGACGCGATCCGGGTTGCGATTGTCGGTCGCCCAAATGTCGGCAAGTCCACGCTGATCAATACGCTGCTCGGTGAAGAGCGGGTGATTGCATTCGATGCGCCGGGCACGACGCGCGACTCGATTGAAATCGATTTCGAGCGGGGTGGCCGCAAGTATGTGCTCGTCGATACCGCAGGAATGCGCAAGCGGGGCAAGGTCTTCGAGTCGATCGAGAAGTTTTCGGTGGTCAAGACGCTGAAGTCGATCGAGGATGCCAATGTGGTGATCCTGATGGTCGATGCCCAGGCCGACGTTTCCGAGCAGGATGCGCACATCGCCGACTTCATTGTCCAGTCCGGGCGTGCCCTTGTCGTTGCAGTCAATAAATGGGACGGCCTCGATAGCTATACCCGCGAGCAGACTCGTCTGGTATTGCAGCGCAAGCTGAAGTTCCTCGATTTTGCCAAGTTCCACTTTGTTTCGGCACGCGAAAATATCGGTCTCGAGGCAGTTTTCCGTTCGGTTGATGCGGCTTATGCTGCTGCCATGACCAAGATGTCCACGCCGCGTCTGGCGCGCGTACTGGCCGATGCGGTTGCCAAGCAGGCGCCGGCCAAGCACGGCGTTTTCCGCCCGAAGCCGCGTTATGCTCACCAAGGCGGGTCCAATCCACCCATCATTGTGGTGCACGGCAACGCAGTCGATCATATTACCGACAGCTATCGTCGTTATCTTGAGCATACCTTCCGCGAAGCCTTCAAATTGCACGGTACCCCCCTGCGAATTCAGTTCGTGACCGCCAAGAATCCCTTCGCGGATCGTGACAAGAAGTAAATACTTTGGCGCCAACCCCCAATTTTGGGTACATTAAGTGCCTCATAACAACACACATGGAGTCCACACCATGAGCAACAAAGGGCAACTCTTACAAGACCCCTTCCTCAACGCTCTTCGTCGCGAGCACGTTCCCGTTTCGATTTACTTGGTAAATGGCATCAAGCTGCAGGGCCAGGTTGAATCGTTCGACCAGTATGTCGTGCTCCTCAAGAACACGGTTACCCAGATGGTGTACAAGCATGCCATCTCAACGGTGGTCCCGGCCCGTCCGGTCAACCTCCAGCAGGAACAGGCGGCGGAATAATTTCTTCGCATGCTGCGGCCCGTCATCACGGCGGGCCTTTTTTCTTCCCAGGATCTGCCCATGAATGAACGGCCCGCTGCCGGCGAACGCGCGGTGATCGTTCAGCTCGACTTCGGCCAGCCCGATCTTGAAGATCAGCTGGAAGAGGTCCGTTTGCTTGCCGAATCGGCCGGTGGTCTGGTTGTCGGCGAAGTGCGCGGCCCACGACACAGTCCTGATCCGAAAACTTTTGCCGGCAAGGGTAAGGTCCATGAGATTGCTGCCATGCTGGTAGCTGGCGCGGCTGACCTGGTGATTTTCAACCACGAGTTGTCGCCGGCTCAGCAGCGCAATCTGGAGCGCGAACTGAAATGTCGTGTCATCGACCGGACTAGCCTGATTCTCGATATCTTCGCCTTGCGTGCGTCCAGTGCCGAGGGCAAGCTGCAGGTCGAACTGGCGCAACTCGAACATCTGTCTACCCGGCTGGTGCGAGGCTGGACTCACCTTGAACGACAGCGTGGCGGTATCGGTATGCGCGGTCCAGGGGAAACCCAGCTGGAAACGGACCGGCGCCTGCTCGGCAAGCGCGTCAAGTTGCTCAAGGAAAGACTGGAGAAATTGTCCCGGCAGCGCGACGTCCAGCGCAAGGCGCGTATGCGCGGCGATGTTCTGAATGTTTCCCTGGTTGGCTATACCAATGCCGGTAAATCGACCTTGTTCAATGCCTTGACCCATGCTGGCGTTTTTGCGGCGGACCAGTTGTTTGCCACACTGGATACGACTTCGCGCAAGCTGTGGATTGAAGGGGCCGGAAACACTTGCGGCGAGCCGCCTCAACGAGCTGGCGACCGGCGTGAGCGTGACCGACGACACGGGCGCAGGCGACACGGGTTCTGGCGGGGCGGGCCGCGGCAACGGCGGC